>JAHFRG010000115.1 GCA_023258935.1 Betaproteobacteria bacterium | reverse complement strand
ACCTGTCACGCTGCTCAAAAAATATCCCCAGCCTATAAATTCCGCGCCGTTGTAAACCTTGATCAACAGAATCGCAAGTTGTGAGACCAACAATATCGGCAGGATGTGCCAAACTTGCTCGCGTGCATTGAACAGCAGCACACGGCGGCGCAGGATGATGGCGAGATAGACGAGTAACGAATAGGCAAACGCATGCTCACCAAGTAGCGTGGCGTCAGCCACATCCACCAGCAACCCGATTCCCCACGCGGTACCGAAACCTACTTTGCGAGGCCAGTGGATGCACCAATAGAGCAGGGTCAAAGCTACAAAATCAGGTCTGATGAGCAGGCCAAAGCCTGACCATGGCAGCAGATTGAGAAAGAACGCCAGAGCGAGGGTGAGAACGATAAAGCTGGTCCTCACCGGCAGCAAAATATCCTGCGCTTTGGCGGCTTGGCTGGGCATTAGTTTCCTCTCCTGGCTTTTTTCGCCTTGCCCCGGGTTTGGGGTGCCGGATCTGCTGCCAAGTTTTCAGGAACTTGGGTCTGTGATGACAACACAATGACTTGCCGGTGTTTGTCTACCCCTGCGTTGGGCGTGCAGAAGATGCGTGCAAACGCATAGGCCGCATTGCGCTCGATTTTGGAAACAACCCCGACCGGCAGGCCATGAGGATAAGTTCCGTCTATGCCTGAGGTGACCAGATCATCGCCGGTTTGGATATCAACGTTGACCGGCATGTAGCGCAGTTCCAGCTCGCCCGTCTCACCCGCCCCGAATACCACCGCACGCAGACCGTTACGCACCACCTCCACCGGCACTGTTTGCTCCTTGTCGGTGATTAGCGTGACTTCGCTCAAGAATGGATAAGCGCGCGTTACCTGGCCGATAACTCCGGTATCGTCCACCACCGCTTCGCCGGGCTTGACATTGTCTTGCCTGCCTTTGTCAATGACGATGCGGCGCGAAAATAAGTCACGGCCGGAGTAGAGGATTTCCGCAAGCGTTGCATTTCCCTGAAAACCGTCGCGGGCTTTGAGCAGACGCCGCAAATGATTATTTTCCTCTTCTAACGCCTGATAGCGTTGTAGTTGTGCCGCGTTCAGCAAATTTTGCTGCTTGAGCCTGGCGTTTTCGTCGGCGAGGTAAGAATGGGTCGCGAAAAAATCGCTGACGCGATCAAGAATCAGCCCCGGTGCGGTGGCGAGCACCTGCAAAGGGTAGATGACGACCGACAGCGACAGCCGGAACGTTTCCAGGTACTTGAACCGGGCGTCGCTAACAAACAGCAGCAGGGAAAGCAGCGTGAAAAAAACCAGTCGGGTGAAGGGGGTGGGGCCGCGTTTAAAAAGAGGCGGAAGCTGAGTGTCCATCAGTTTCGAGCCGTGCGTTTCGAGTCTCCTGTCAGGTTCTGGAGTGCAATTTCTCGAAATCTGATATAAAACTTGCTACTCAAAGCTTGGCCGAAAAATCAATCATTGGTAAAAATACTGCCCAGTTTGTCCATTTTTTCCAGCGCCCGTCCCGAGCCGCGCACCACGCAGGTGAGCGGATCGTCGGCAACGACTACCGGCAATCCGGTTTCCTCCATCAGCAGGCGGTCGAGCTCGCGCAGCAGCGCGCTGCCGCCGGTCAACACCATGCCTTTCTCCGCGATGTCTGCGCCGAGTTCCGGCGGGGTTTGCTCCAGGGCGGACTTGACCGCGCTGACGATGCTGTTCAAGGGATCGGTAAGCGCTTCCAGAATTTCGTTGCTGGAAATGGTGAAGCTCCTGGGAATGCCTTCCGCAAGATTGCGTCCCTTGACTTCCATTTCGCGCACCTCGCTGCCGGGAAAGGCGGAGCCGATTTCCTTCTTTATATTTTCGGCGGTGGTTTCTCCAATCAGCATGCCGTAGTTGCGGCGAATGTAGCTGATGATGGCATCGTCGAATTTGTCGCCGCCTACTCGCACCGAACCGGCGTACACGATCCCGCCCAGGGAAATCACGCCGACCTCGGTGGTGCCGCCACCGATATCCACCACCATCGAGCCGGTTGCTTCTGCGATCGGCAGATCGGCACCGATCGCCGCCGCCATCGGCTCCTCGATTAGATAAACCTTGCTGGCGCCCGCCCCGATCGCCGATTCGCGGATCGCGCGGCGTTCCACTTGGGTCGAGCCGCAGGGTACGCTGATGATGATGCGCGGAGAAAGACTGAACAACCGCGATTCATACGCTCTCTTGATGAACAGCTTGAGCATCTGCTCGGTAATAGTGAAATCGGCGATCACGCCGTCTTTCATCGGCCGGATCGCAGTAATGTTGCCGGGGGTGCGCCCGAGCATCTGCTTGGCCGCCATGCCGACTTCCTGGATGATTTTTTTGCCGTTCGGCCCGCCCTCTTGGCGGATCGCAACCACCGACGGTTCATTGAGCACGATGCCCTTGCCACGCACGTAAATCAGGGTGTTGGCCGTGCCCAGGTCTATTGCCAGGTCGTTGGAAAAATAGCTGTTTAAAAATCCAAACATGTCACAAATTCCATTTAAGTAAAGGTGAGTGCGTCTGCCAATTGCATTATGATACCCTATTATGCTTGATAATTTAAAGGTTTAAAAGGCCGCTGACCGGGAAAATATAGGGAAAACGGCGCCTGCTAGCGGAGTAATGGCTTTTCAAGGTTGTCCATGTCCTTATCTCTAGATGATGTTAAACGTATTGCGTACCTGGCGCGTATCGCAATAGATGATATAGAGGCAGCTGCCGTGCTTAAGCAGTTGTCGGGGATTTTTGCGCTTATCGAACAAATGCAGGCGGTGGATACCGCAGGCATCGAGCCGATGTCGCATGCGCAGAATGTGGTGCTGCGGCTGCGTGACGACGCCGTAACCGAATCCGATCAGCACGAATTATTTCAATCGGTCGCGCCTCAGGTGGAGGCAGGTTTGTATCTCGTTCCCAAGGTCATTGAGTGAACGATTAAACGAGTGGCGAGGTGTTCCCCATTGCTGTTAACCCGTTCACCAAAATTTATTGAATGTTCAACTTCAGTTTAAAACAACTCTCAGACTTGCTGGCCGCGAAAAAGATTTCCAGTGCCGAGCTCACCAGTGAATTTCTCGGGCGCATCAACCGGCTCA
>JAHFRG010000061.1 GCA_023258935.1 Betaproteobacteria bacterium | reverse complement strand
CCGGCAAGGATGTTCGGCAGCGTGGCACGACCCGCGCCCTATCCGATTGGTTTCGAAATCGACCCTTTCCTGCGTAACGCCAAGGCAGGTTTTATCCGCCTGCAAGCCGCGAATGACAAAAAGGACCTCGATGTGATCCGCGACTACACGACACCGGAAACATTTGATGAATTCAGCAAGCAAATTGCAAAGCGCGGCAATGACACGCAAAAAACAGACATCATCACGCTCGATGCCGAAGTGCTGGAAGTCGCCATCGAAGGCAATCTGGCCAGTGCCAGCGTACGCTTCAGCGGGATCATCCGTGAAGCTGTCAGCGCCCCAGCCCGACCGTTCTATGAAATCTGGAACGTGCGGAAATCCCTGAGCAAGCCCGATTCGGTGTGGCTGCTTGCCGGCATCACGCAAGTTCGCTGAACCCTCCAAATGTTCGATGCAGCGTTGAACCATTTGCTGCGCGGTGAATCCTGGGCTCGCGAACGGCTAAAGCCTTTTGCCGGCAAGACCGCGCATTTTGTGGTTCCGCCGTTTTCTTTGTTGCTCACCGTCACATCCAGCGGCGAAGTCGCAAAGGCTGCGGGCGATGCGGCATCTGATGCCAAATTTGTCCTCACTCCGCCATTACTGCTGCGCCTTATCGGACGCGACGAGGCGGCTTATAAACAGGTTGAAATTGCCGGGGACAGTGAATTTGCCGGCGAAATCGCTTATATCGCAAAAAACCTCCGCTGGGACGCGGCGGAGGATTTAAGCCGCATTTTCGGCGATATCGCCGCGCAGCGCATTGTCAGCACCGCGGAAAGCTTCAGCACCTGGGGCAAACAGTCCTTCGACAGCCTGAGCCGCTCTTTTTCAGAATACTGGACTGAAGAGCGGCCGCTGATCGCCAAATCCACGCATGTCAAGCAATTCATCGCCGAAGTCGATGCCCTGCGCGATGATGTCGAACGCCTGGAAAAGCGGCTGCAAAATCTCTCCCACTAACAACTAGCCGGTCTTGCGCCTGGCGGTTACAATCCGCGAATGCGGCTGTTCCGCCTCCTCAAAATTATAAGCATCAGCCTGCGTTTCGGCCTTGATGAGTTTATCCTCGGGCACGAACGCGTGCGTGCCCTGCGTGTGCTGCTCAGGATTCTATTGTTTTGGCGCATGCTCAGAAAACCCCGCGCCGAACGTCTGCGCCTGGCGCTGGAAGCACTGGGACCGATCTTCGTTAAATTCGGCCAGGTGCTGTCCACGCGGCGCGATTTGCTTCCTGAAGATATTGCGGATGAACTGGCGAAACTTCAGGACCAGGTTCCTCCTTTCCCCTCCGCGCAAGCTGTTGCCATCCTGGAGAGGGTATACGGCAAACCTTTGGATCTGGTTTTTCGGAAATTCGACGCGCAACCCGTGGCAAGCGCGTCGGTCGCGCAAGTGCATCTTGCGGTGCTCGATAACGGGAGTGAGGTCGCGGTAAAAATCCTGCGCCCCGGTATTGCCGCAGTGATTGCCAAGGATTTGGCGCTGCTGGATATCGGCGCCTCGCTGATTGAAACGTTATGGGCAGACGGCAAGCGCTTGAAGCCGCACGAAGTGGTCGCGGAATTCGAGAAGCATCTTTACCACGAATTGGATCTCATGCACGAAGCGGCCAACGCCAGCCAACTGCGGCGTAATTTCGAAAATTCCCCGCTGCTGCGGGTTCCCGAAGTGTACTGGGATTATTGCTCGACCGAAGTCATGGTAATGCAGCGCATGCATGGCACGCCGATCAGCCAGGTGGCTGAGTTGCGCAAACAGGGCGTGGATATCCCTAAACTGGCGCGCGCCGGCGTGGAGATTTTCTTCACCCAGGTGTTGCGCGACGGCTTTTTTCACGCCGATATGCACCCGGGCAATATTTTCGTCACGCCGCAAGGGCAATACATCGCTCTCGATTTTGGAATCATGGGAACGCTCGACGACGTGGACAAAAATTACCTCGCGCAAAATTTCCTCGCATTTTTCCGACGTGACTACAAGCGGGTTGCCGAGGCGCATATCGAGTCGGGCTGGATTCCCAAGGAGACACGGGTGGACGAACTCGAAGCGGCCTTTCGCGCGGTGTGCGAGCCGATTTTCGACAAGCCGCTCAAGGACATTTCCTTCGGCAAGCTGCTGTTAAGGCTATTCCAGACTGCACGCCGCTTCAACGTGAATATTCAGCCGCAGCTCATCATGCTGCAAAAGACCCTGCTTAATATAGAAGGGCTGGGGCGCGAGCTCGACCCCGACCTGGACTTGTGGAAAACCGCAAAGCCTTTCCTCGAGCGCTGGATGAGCGAGCAAGTGGGTTGGCGGGGCTTAATCCGCCGCGTCCGCAAGGAAGCGCCCTACTGGGGCACGTTGCTGCCTCAGTTGCCCCGCCTCATTTACCGCGCACTCAGCGAAGACCGCTCGCAGCAATTGCAACAAGAATTGCATGAGCTTCGAATTGAGAATAAGCGCCAAAATGAATGGTTGACGCTCATCGCCGTTTTGCTTGTGGCCGCGCTGGTCCTGATTGTTTTATCCTCCTGGTAGACCGCTACGCTGCGCATCTTGATCGGAATCATCGTTGCCATTCCGTTCCAATCCTTACCGCTTTTGCTAGAATAAGCGACTTTTAGTAATCGGACAGAGCATGGCGCTTCTGGAAATTCGCAACGTCACCCGCCGTTTCGGCGATCTGGTCGCAGTGGACAACGTCAGCATCAATATCGAGGCAGGAGAATTCTTTACTCTGCTCGGACCTTCCGGTTGCGGCAAAACCACGCTGCTCCGCATGATCGCTGGATTCGATCTGCCCGACGGTGGACAGATCCTGCTTGACGGCAAGGACCTCGCCGGCACGCCACCAGAGAAACGCCCGATACACACCGTGTTTCAGAGTTACGCGCTGTTTCCGCACATGACCGTGACGGGCAATGTCTCTTTCCCGCTCAAGATGGCGGGAAAAAGTCCTGATGAAATTGCTGTCAAAGTAAAGGAAGTATTGGACCTGGTCCATCTTTCGGATAAAGGCGAAAGTTTCCCGCATGAACTTTCCGGAGGCCAGAAGCAGCGCGTGGCGCTCGCGCGCGGACTGGTCAACAGGCCTCGACTTTTGATGCTCGATGAACCGCTGGGCGCGCTGGATGCCAAGCTGCGTGAGGAAATGCAAATCGAGCTTATAACTTTGCAACGCGATGTCGGTATCACGTTCGTGTTTGTAACCCACTCGCAAGCGGAGGCGCTGGCGCTGTCGCACCGCATCGCGGTGATGAATGCCGGCAGGATCGAGCAGATGGACGAGCCTTCCAAAATCTACAGTTTTCCCGTAAACCGTTTTGTCGCCGACTTCATTGGCCGCATCAACATATTGCAAGCAGAAGTTCTGGAAGCGGCCCCCGACCATCTGCGCATTCGTATCCCAGGCATGGGTGAAGTGCGGGCGCCCGCCAAAACCGGTGCCGCGCGCGGCCAGAAAGGAGTGCTGGCGCTGCGCCCGGAGCAAGTGCGCATTGCCGCCAAGATTGACGATGTCGCAGACGAAAACCATTTCCCTGGAAAAGTTCGTGACTTTCTGTATGTGGGCGATATCACCACTTATATCGTTGATCTCAATAACGGAGCCCGCATTGAAGCGCTACTGCCTAATTCGGCTACGGGGCGCGCCAAATTCTTCGAAATCGGCGATGCCGTCAAGGTCGCCTGGCCAAAGGATGCCGGATTATTTCTGAATGATTAATTTGTTGAATACTACCCGTGTCACCAAGTGGCTCGTCAGCGGGCCGCCGTTTCTTTACCTGACGCTTTTTTTTCTGCTGCCCAGCCTCATCATGGTGGTGGCCTCTTTTCGCTATCCCGGAGATTACGGCGGGCTCGCGCCGCTATTCGGGGTCGAACCGGGCAAGGAAACCGGGCTCACGCTGGAGACTTACCGGTTTTTCTTCAGCGATTTTATCTACACCCAGATATTCATCAAGTCTTTCGGCGTCGCAATGGCCTCCACGCTGGTCTGCCTGCTGATGGCGTATCCGCTGGCGCTGCTGATTGCGCACAGCCCGAGGAAGCACCGGGACTTCATGGTATTGCTGGTGATTCTGCCTTTCGCCAGCAATTTTCTAATACGGGTTTACGCCTGGATGATTATTCTCGGCCCGCAGTCGGCTTTCAGCCTCGCGGTCAACCACCTCCTCGGCTGGTTCGGCATCGCGCCGGTGCCTCTGCTGTTTTCGTCCTTCGCAGTGCTGGTGGGCATGGTGTACGTGCACTTGCCGTTCATGGTGCTGCCGCTTTACACCAATCTGGAAAAGCACGACCCGGTATTGCTTGACGCCGCGCAAGATCTCGGCGCGAACGCATGGAACAGATTTTGGAAGGTCACCTGGCCGTTGTCGCTCCCCGGCGTATATTCCGGCGCGGCGCTGGTATTCATTCCAGTGCTCGGCATGTTCGCCATTCCCGACATCCTCGGCGGCACCGGCGATATTCTGATCGGCAATCTGATTAAAGACCAGTTCCTCGGCACCCGCGACTGGCCGTTCGGCAGCACGCTTTCCATCATGCTCACCATCGCAGTGCTGTTGCTTGCTGGCATCACCGCAATGATCAGCCGTCAAGGTGTTAGACAATGAATAGAAGCTCCTGGCTGTGGTCGATTTCGGCGCTAGTGTATGCGTTTCTTTACGTGCCGCTCATCATCGTCGTGGTGTATTCGTTTAACGACTCTCGACTAAACGCCGAATGGGTGGGCTTCACACTCAACTGGTATCGCGTGCTGTTCAACGATGAACAGATGATTCGCGCAGCGGTCAATTCGCTCACCATCGCCGTTGTTTCCGGCCTGGTTGCCACCGCTTTGGGCACCATGGCGGGCATCGCTATTCACCGCTATAAGCCGAAACTACTTCCGTTCATGGTGATCACGCCGGTGGCGATGCCGGAAATCCTGCTGGGCGTTTCCCTGCTCCTGTTTTTCATACAGGTGATGAACCTCACGCTTGGCATGCTCTCCATCATCATCGCCCACATCACGTTCTGCATCGGATTTGTCGCCATCGTGGTGCGCGCGCGGCTGGCGGGAATGGATGAGAGCATTTTTGAGGCGGCGCGCGATCTCGGCGCCACGCCGTGGCAAACTTTCAAGCTGGTCACCTTCCCGCTGATAATGCCTGGGGTCATCGCCGGCGCGCTGATGTCGTTTACCCTTTCGATTGATGATTTCGTGATTACTTTCTTCACCGTAGGTGTGGGCGTCTCTACGCTGCCGCTGCAGATTTACTCGATGATCAAGATCGCGGTGACACCCGAAGTGAACGCCGTCTCCACCCTGCTCATGCTGCTGACACTCACCACCATCATCATCGCTTCCAAATTCGCGCCTGATACGCTGCGCGGAGCCATGAAATGAGGACCGGGCTGCTCCTCGTGTTTCTGCTGGCGAGCGGCAGCGCGCTCGCTGCGGACGAGTTACATCTCTATAACTGGAACAATTACATCTCGGAAGGCACGGTCGAGCGTTTCGAGAAATTCTGCAACTGCAAGCTGGTACAGGACTATTACGGCGACAATGAGGAGATGCTGGCGAAACTCGCTGCCGGTGCCACCGGCTACGACATCATCGTACCCACGCAGAACGCCGTGGATTCGCTCATCAAGCAAAACGCGCTCAAGCCCCTCGACAAATCGCTTTTGCCCAACCTCAAGAACATCAACCCGGAATACCTGAACCTTGATTTCGACCCCGGCAATAAATACTCCGTGCCCTATGCCTATTCGACCACGGTAATAGGATACAACGAGCAGAAGCTGCAGGAACTGGGGCTGCCCATTGATACCTGGGCGGTGATTTTCGAACCGGAATATTTAACAAAAGTAAAAGGCCGGGTCACGGTACTCGACTCGCAGCGGGAACTCATGGCCGCCGCGATGAGATACCTCGGCTATTCCATCAACGACACGGACGAAGAAAAATGGAAACAGGCGCGCGACCTGATCATCCGCGCCAAGCCTTACTGGGCGGCGTTCAACGCGCAGAGCTATATCAAGGAGCTCACGGTCGGCAACATCTGGCTTGCGCACGGCTACTCCAACGATTTTTTCCAGGCGGCGCTGGATGCGAAAAAAGCGGCGCGCAAATTCACCATCAACTGGAGAATTCCCAAGGAAGGCGCGGTGATCGGAATGGATAATATGGTGGTGCACAAATCCGGGCCCCGGCAGGATCTGGCGCATAAATTCATCAATTTCATGCTTGAAGGCGAAAACTCGGCGGAGCTGACCAACTTTATCGGCGCGGGCAATCCCAATGCCGCGGCGCTGCCTTACATCAAGCCTGAAATCGCGCAAAACCCCGCTATTTTCCCCAACCCGGAAACCATCAAGCACCTGGAGTTCATGAAAGACCTCGACCGCAAGCAGCGGAGAGTCATGTCGAGAATGTGGACCGAGATCAAGCTCAAGCAGGGCGAAGACGACTCGACTTATTGGAAGGGACTCGCGGTATTGCTTGGCTTGTTTGTGTTTGCGGTCCTCGGGTTGGCCGCCTATAAAGGTTTGGCCGCACCACGGCGTCACGCAACCTAGCGGCGAAAAATTCGTTGCCCGCTGAATTTATTCGACCTCAATCGTGCCGTTCACGTTGACCGTAACTTGGCTGGTGCCTCCCTCGACATTAGGCGCTGCAACTTCCTGCGCCGCAATCCCGCGCGCAAGCAACGGGCGGGGATGAAACCCGCCGGTGTTGATGCTCATTTTGCGCAGCTTGTATCCCCGCCCATTAAGGGATTGTTTCACGATATCGGCACGTTCGCGGAAATTGGAAACGGCTTGGGTAATCAGCTCATTCTCCGCCTGCCGCCTAGCTTCAGGAGATACCGTAAATCCTAGATAAGAAAGCTGCATGGTAGACTGCAGCTTGCCGATGAGATTGGAGAGAGAGTTGAAATCCTTGCTCTCGATGCGAATTTCAGAGCGAACGCGCCACCCTTCCAACTGCTTATTCTTGCCGTAAACCGGGTAAGTCTGATAGCCCTCAGTACTCGCCTTGACGTTTTTTATATTCCCGGCCACTCGCAATGCTTCATTCACGATTTTATTCACTGAGTCGGAGACCCGCGCGGGGTTCTCGCCGCTTTGCTCCACGTACAAGGATGCCGTCATCAAATCGTTCTGGATTTCGCGCTGCGCTTCAGCCTGCAAGTCCACCACGTTATAGCGCAGCGGCTCCTCGGCAGAACGCGCATTCCCGGCAGCGACGAGGAAAACACATGCAAAAAGCGAAGCAAACAGAGCAGTTCTCATGTTGAGGTTTTTAAAGCTGTGAAGTGCAATTCGGGCAGCGCTTGGCTTTTATCGGGATGGTTGAAAAGCACTGCGGGCATTCCTTGGTCGTGGGTGCGACCTCTTCCTTGCGCTTCAGCTGATTGATGGCGCGAATCAGCATAAACACCGCGAATGCCACAATCACGAAGCTCATCACAGCATTCAGGAACTTGCCGTAGTTGATGGTGACTGCGCCGGCTTTCTGCGCTTCCGCCAGAGAAGCGTACGGTGCGGCCGCAGCGCCTTCTTTGAGCACCACGAAAAGATTGGAAAAATCCACATTGCCGAGAATCAGCCCGATGGGCGGCATTATGACGTCGGCAACCAGCGATTGCACGATGGCGCCAAAAGCTACGCCGATGATGATACCCACCGCCATGTCCACTACGTTGCCGCGCATGGCGAATTCCTTGAACTCTTTAAGCATGGCTTCCCCTCCCTAAAGTCAACGCTAAAGTCAATCGGTATTCATTACTTGCAGTGCTGATGAATTTTAAGCGCTAAACGGTAGCCTTGTGAAGCATTCTCTTCAGGTGATGAATCGTGCGCCGGATGTTTTTGAGCTGGGCATGATCATGGGCCGCTAGAAAGCCATCGCGTTTCTTCTTCAAATCCCGAATTTGGCTCTTGATGGCGGTCTTATTGATACCCACAACCTCATGATGCCCATGCATGGCAATGTTCAAAGCCTTGCACAGGGCAACCAGCAGATGGTCTTTGTTCAACTGGGAATAACCTTTCACCGCTTCGTGTTCGATTCCTTTGGCGATTTCCCGAAGCTCCGCCACAGTTTTGCCTTTCAATTCCTCAAAGGTGTGAGCCACAGCTTTATTCCTCCTTGCTGAATAGTCATTATCTTAATAATCCGTTTGATATTGGTAATCTTAAACAGGCTGTATCCAACCTGTCGATCCAGCTTCCTGACTACTTATCATATCCCAAAACCGGCGCAAGCCATTTCTCCGCGGTGGTCATATCCCAACCCTTGCGGCGAGCGTAATCCTCAACCTGGTCCTTGCCGATTTTGCCGACCGCAAAATAGCCGGACTCAGGGTGAGAGAAATAAAAGCCGCTCACTGCCGCTGCCGGAAGCATTGCGAAACTTTCGGTAAGCGTAATCCTGACTTCCGGCGCTTGCAACAGGTCAAATAACGCACCCTTTTCGGTGTGGTCCGGGCAAGCAGGGTAGCCCGGGGCGGGGCGGATGCCCCGGTATTTCTCCGCAACCAATGCTTCGTTATCCAGGTTTTCACCCTTTGCATAACCCCAGAACTCGCGCCTCACGCGCATATGCATATGTTCGGCGAAGCTCTCGGCAAGCCGGTCAGCAAGCGCTTTCAGCATGATGGCATTGTAATCATCGTGCTTCTCTTCATATGCTTTGACTCGCGCATCAATGCCGATGCCTGCGGTAACCGCAAAGGCGCCGATGTAATCCTTCACTCCGGAATCCCTGGGCGCGATGAAATCGGCAAGGCACTGGTTGGGATTGCCTTGCGGCTTGACATTCTGCTGGCGCAGGTTGTGAAACGTCATCGCCACCTTGGTGCGCGACTCGTCGGCATAAATCTCGATATCATCGCTGTTCACCGAGTTGGCTGGGAACAAACCAATCACTGCATTGGCTTTAAGCCATTTTTCCCCGATGATGATTTTCAGCATCGCCTGCGCGTCCTGGAAAAGATTGCGCGCGGCTTCGCCCACGACTTCATCCTGCAAAATCGCCGGGTAGCGGCCCGAGAGTTCCCAGGTCTGGAAAAACGGCGTCCAGTCCATGCAGGGCACAAGCTCCTGCAAAGGATATTCCTTAAACACTTTCAAACCGATAAAGCCCGGTTTTGGCGGAACGTAATGCTTCCAATCGGTTTTGAGGCCGTTTTTTCTCGCCTCAACGAGCTTGTGCAGCGGCTGGCCTTTCTTTTCCCGGTGCTGCACGCGTACCTTTTCGTATTCCTGCTTGATGCCTTCAATGTAGCCGCCGCGCTGTTCGTCGGAAAGCAGATTGCTGCACACGCCCACACTGCGTGAAGCATCCGGCACCCAGATGGTGACGCCGTTATACCCGGGTTCGATTTTCACCGCAGTATGCACCCGCGAAGTGGTTGCCCCGCCGATCAACAGCGGAATGGTAAACCCCTCACGCTGCATCTCCTTCG
>JAHFRG010000008.1:27565-32335 GCA_023258935.1 Betaproteobacteria bacterium | reverse complement strand
TCCTTTCATTAAATTCGTGACAAGCGGATGTATCGCCGGGTTACTTAAACATCCCCTTGACTTTCTCGCCAACGGATTCTGCGCCTTTCTTGACACTTTCACCTGCCCCACCGAGATTAAGCGAGTTGGTCGCCTTGGTTGCACTCTGAGTGATTGCGCCCAGCACTTCCTTGGTAGCCTCGCCGGCGGTAGCGCCGTTCGATTTTTTGCCAATGTCGCGAAGATGCAGGTCGGGCAGTGCCACCAACATTGCCTTGCCTTTGAGAATTTCGGCACTAACGTTGGCCTTGCCGTCCTTGACGTAGAGATTCTCGATGATGAATTTTTTACCCGAACCTTTGTCTTTGGATTCGCCTTTGCCGCCGGTTTTTTCAGCTATGTAGTTATTGACGTTGCGCTGGATCGCGTCGAGATTGCTGCCGCCCGATGTATACTCGTAAGTGACATCGGGCTTGATAATCGAGATTTCCTTGATCAGGATCACGTCTTTGGTGAGCGAGCCGATATCGAGCTTCATGCTGATTTCGCCGAGCGACAACGCATGCTCGGCCCTGAAATCTTTAGGGTTGCCGACCACCAGACCGCGCAACGACGCGGTGCCGTCGGCGGGCACGATTTTCACGCTCGAGAGCTTGACTGAGACGCCGGTAATTTCGGGTCCGTATTTGCGGATTGCGGAGGCCACCATCGAATCGAGCGAGCTGTATAGCCACCATGCACCGCCGACGATTCCAAGCAGTACCACCACTGCGATTCCCAGCAGAATTTTTTTCATAGCTCTTTCCCTTAATGACCAGAACTTATTACGGGCTCGGTGCGAACCGGCATTCGTTTCACCCGCTGCAAGAAAAGTATGCCGGAAATGCGGGGAGAAGGGTAAGCAAAAATATATGCAGCTTATTTTTCAGCGAATTTATCGCCGTTCGATGCAATTTTTTCTTATATCCTGATTAATTACTTGACGGATTTAATCAAGTCCGGCGTTTCATTCTTCGGGTCGCCGACTTTATTGCTCACCGTCCAGCATTGCATGGAAGTTGTAGCGTAAGGCGTAATCAGCGAAGCAAGCCGCGCGGGATCGGCCGCCTTGTTGTCCAGCCATAATTCATAATCCTCCGGTTTGATGATGGCGGGCATCCGGTCATGGACGGCTGTGGATAATTCGTTGGCCTTGGTGGTGATGATGGCGAACGATTCAATCCTGTCGCGCTCACGTTCCCACGAATCCCACAAACCCGCCATCGCGAAGGGCTGCTCATCGGTCATGCTGAAGAAGTAGGGAACCTTGCGGCCGCCTGCCGCTTTCCATTCGTAGTAACCGTCCGCGACCACCAGGCAGCGTCTGTGGCGGGCGGCGGCGCGGAATGCGGGCTTTTCAAAAACCGTTTCGCCCCTGGCGTTGATATAGCGGCGGTCAGCCGCGCTCTTTGCCCAATGGGGGAGCAAGCCCCATGAAACCGTCACCATTTCGCGCCAGCCTAGGTCGGATGGCCGTACGATTAAACAATGGGTGCTGGGCGCGATGTTGTACCTTGCTTCCCAATGCGTGATTAGGTTAAGGGACGACGGGTCAACACCAAAGCGATCCGCGATGCGTTCTTTGGAGCTGTAGAGTACAAATCGGCCGCACATGGTCTTGGATGTTTATTATAAAACGCGGAGTGTCTCAAGTTTTATTCGCGATGCGAGAAAAAACAGGGCCGAGGTCGAATTTATTCGCACGGACGCCGAATTCCCCCTCTACGGGCTGTTTACATTCCAGGCGCGCCTTGCAATATCTCATCAAAAAGGCTAAATACCCGTTGTATCAACCTGAAAAATAAGTTTATACTTATAACAATCCCCCCCAAAAGTAGGTTATGCAACCTGTAACGCAGATTAAACACAGAGCTGCCGATCATCGGCTTTCTCTTGAACAGGTGCTTCACGGCCTGGTATCGGACGGCCTGGTATCCAAGCAGGATGCGGATTTGCTCAAGCATGATTGCCACGGCAGCCGCTCCGGGCTGCATCCGCTGATCGTTGTTGCCGAACAAAAATGGAAAAGCGCCAGGCAGCCGCATAAACTTTTGCACCTCGAAGCGCTTACCGAATGGCTGGCACACAAAGCCAACCTGCCTTATTACCACATTGACCCCATGAAGATTGATTTTGACGCGGTGACCAACGTGATGTCGAGCGCCTATGCGTCGCGCTCCGCGATTCTTCCGGTCGCGGTGAATGACAAGGAAGTGGTCATCGCCACCGCGGAGCCTTACGCCACCCAATGGACGCGTGATCTTTCCCTGATGCTGCGCCAGAAAATCAAACTGGTGATGGCCAACCCGGTGGACATCAACCGTTATCTCGTCGAGATTTACAGCCTCGCTCGTTCGGTCAAGTCCGCGGTGAAGGCAAATGACGAGCGCCTGCCCGGGATCGGTAATTTCGAGCAATTGGTCGAACTGGGCAAGAGCGGCAAGCTGGATGCCAATGACCAGCAAGTCGTGAATATCGTGGACTGGCTGTGGCGGTACGCTTTCGAGCAGCGTGCGAGCGACATCCACCTGGAACCGCGGCGCGACATGGGCATCGTACGCTTCCGCATCGACGGGATATTGCACCAGGTGTATCAGATTCCGGCGGTGGTAGTGGGGGCGGTTACCAGCCGCATCAAGGTGCTGGCGCGCATGGATATCGTGGAGAAGCGCCGTCCGCAGGACGGACGGATCAAGACTCGCACTCCCGATGACGAGGAAGTCGAGCTGCGGATTTCCACCATGCCCACCGCATTCGGAGAAAAAGTAGTGATGCGGATTTTCAATCCCGAAGTGCTGGTGAAGGATTTCAAGGAACTGGGATTCAGCGATGAAGACATTTCGCGCTGGAATGATTTCGTCGCCAAGCCTTACGGCATCGTTCTGGTGACCGGGCCCACCGGTTCCGGGAAGACCACCACTTTGTATTCCACGCTGAAAATGCTTGCCAAGCCGGATGTGAATGTCTGCACCATCGAGGATCCCATCGAAATGGTCGAACCCCAGTTCAACCAGATGCAGGTGCAGCCCGCAATCGGCCTGGATTTCGCAAGCGGAGTGCGCACACTGATGCGGCAGGACCCGGACATTATCATGGTGGGTGAGATCCGCGACCTGGAAACCGCGGAAATAGCGATCCAGGCGGCGCTCACCGGACACCTGGTGTTGTCCACGCTGCATACCAACGACGCACCTTCCGCAGTCACCCGCTTGCTGGACATCGGCGTGCCGCCGTATCTGATTCATTCGACTGTGCTAGGCGTGCTGGCGCAACGCCTGGTTCGCGTCTTGTGTCCCCACTGCAAAGAAGCCGGTGCGCTGGACGAGGCAGGATGGGCCAGCCTGGTCGCCCCCTGGAAGGCCGCTAAACCGCACAAGGTGTATCACTACAAAGGCTGCCTTGAGTGCCGTATGACCGGTTTTATGGGACGCATGGGCATTTTCGAAATACTCGCCATGACGCCGGCCTTGAGCAAATTGATAATCGGCGATTGCGATGTCTCGTTGGTCCGCGAGCAGGCTTACAAGGACGGAATGAAGCCGCTGCGCATCAGCGGCGCGATGAAAATCGCCGCGGGTCTCACCACGGTTGATGAGGTGCTGAAAGCGACGCCACAGGCGCAAATGATTTCCACCAGGAGCTGAAGAAGGCGTTTTGTTCGGTTGTCGGTTTGAAGTGAAAGGGTTCATCGTGGCGCACAGCATCATTTATCCTCCCAAAGGCCGCGGCGCAACGATTAATCCGGAAGGCCGCTTCGAGAGCCGGGTGCGGGAAAGCGTTGACGATGGCTGGGATATGCAGCCGGATGAAGAGCTCCCTAAGCTCGAAACCACCGTTACCGAAGAAATCGCGAAAAGCATCATCGCCCGCAACGAATCGCCGGATGTAGGCTTCAGCCAATCCATCAATCCCTACCGAGGCTGCGAGCACGGCTGCGTTTACTGCTACGCGCGCCCGACCCACGCTTATCTCAATCTTTCACCCGGGCTGGATTTCGAAACCAAATTATTTGCCAAGGTCAATGCCGCAGAGCTGCTGCGAGAGGAACTGGCCCAACCCGGATATCGCTGCGAAGTGATTGCGCTGGGGGCGAACACCGATCCCTACCAGCCCATTGAGCACGAATACCGCATCACCCGGCAAATTCTGGAAGTATTAGCTGAATACGAGCATCCGGTTGGGATCGTCACCAAATCTTCAATGGTCGAACGTGATTTGGATTTGCTTGCGCCCATGGCGCATAAGCACCTGGCGAGCGTGTTCGTATCCATCACCACGCTTGACCATGAACTTGCGCGTCGTCTTGAGCCGCGCGCAACCGCCCCTCAACGACGCCTGCAAACAATCAAGAGACTAAGCGAAGCGGGCGTTCCATGCGGCGTGCTGGTCGCGCCGGTGATTCCTTTTCTCACCGATTCCACTTTGGAAAAAGTGCTGGAGACTGCGCGCGAGGCGGGAGCAACCAGCGCAGGCTATGTGCTTTTGCGCCTGCCTTATGAAGTAAAGGATTTGTTCAAGGCCTGGCTTGAAGAACATTACCCGCTCAAAGCAAACCATGTGATGAGCCGGATGAGACAAATGCGCGACGGCAGGGAGAACGATCCGCAATTCGGCAGCCGCATGCGAGGAGAGGGAGAATTTGCGGATTTATTGGCAAAACGCTTCAAGGTGGCATGCCATCGATTCGGTTTCAACCGCAAAGATTGGACTTCAGATACGACAAGGTTCAAGCCTCCGCAAAAAGGCGGGCAG
>JAHFRG010000008.1:23812-27465 GCA_023258935.1 Betaproteobacteria bacterium | reverse complement strand
CTCGGCGGTTACGGTTTTCCCGACGGCCATCCGTTTGGTCCCGACCGTCAAGCGGCGTTCTGGCGCGAAGCGCAGCGCCAGGGTTTAGACAAGAAAGTGGAAATTATTTCATCCACGCTGGCAACTCGCGAGGAAATCGAACGCTTTCATACACCGGAGCATCTGGACCGGGTCATTGCGCTCTCCAATGCCGGATATGGTTTTATTGATTACGGCGATACGCCGGCGTTTCCAGGTGTGTATGAAGCGACCGCGCATGTGGTGGGCGCGGCTTTGGACGGCGTGAAGCGCATCATGAAAGGTGATTGCAAGCGCACTTTTCAGCCGATTGGAGGATTGCATCACGCGCGGCGCGAACACGCGGCTGGTTTTTGCGTGTTCAACGATTTGGGTGTGGTGGTGGAAACTTTGCGCGCCGAATATGGTGTCAAGCGCGTGGGCTATGTGGACATAGATGTGCATCACGGCGATGGCATGTTCTATCCGTTTGAAAGCGATCCCGACCTGATTTACGCCGATATCCACGAGGACGGGCGTTTTCTTTATCCCGGCACCGGCACGGCCTCTGAAACCGGCAAGGGTAAAGCGCAAGGCATGAAACTTAATATCCCAATGATGCCGGGCTCGGGCGATTCGGAATTCCTCAAGGTTTGGCCGAAAGTGGAAACCTTATTGCGCGACAAACCTCCGGAATTGATTTTGTTTCAGTGCGGCGCCGACTCGATCGCGGGCGACCCACTCGCGCATCTGCAATACACGCCTGCGGCCCATGCCCATGCTGCGAAGCGGCTGTGCCTGCTCGCCGACGAATTATGCGAAGGCAGAATCATGGCGTTTGGCGGCGGCGGTTACGACCGTAATAATCTTGCCAAAGCGTGGAGCGGGGTGGTCAGAGAATTATTACTTTGAGAATAAAAAACCCCGCCGAAGCGGGGTTTTGAATTCTTGAATTCGTCTTTAGGCGGGTACCGGTTCTTCCTGGGTTTGCGGTTTTTTCCCGGAATCTTTTTCGGGTGCGGGTTTTTCCGCTTTTGCTTGCTTCTTCAGGTCTTCAGCTTGTTGCTTGGCTTTCCTGAATTTTTCCTGCGTAAAGATTTCATATTCGTAGCACATGACAAATCTCCTTTCGCGATAACCAGGATCTTTAATCCCTGGTGCGCAACTTCAGGTTACGCCTTGACTGCGGGAATATCAACCCTTTCATTTTGCCGGCGCATTGCGTTTGAATATCCAGCGCAGCAAGCCGATAAAACGCCACAATGATACCCGTTGCCGGTAACCAAAGTTTTCAAGCAGAACTGCGATCAGCAATTTCGCGAGCTGGGTAGTTTTGGGATATATGTGGAACGACAACTCTTCGAGCAGCAACGCGGTAACCGAGAGCAGCATGCCAAAGCCTATGGCTACCAGCAAGAACACCGAAAAGACCTGCCAGGAAATCAGCCCCAACGCATAACCTGAAATCATAAAAATGTAGCCCATAACCTCAAACATCGGACCCAGCCACTCAAATATCATGACGAAAGGAAAAGCGAGCCATGATACGGCGCCGCCTTTGCGATGAAACAGCAGCTGCATGTTAAGGGTGAGGCTTTCTGCCAGTCTGCGCTGCCAGTTGACGCGTTTGGTTTTAAGTGCTCTCGAGTTTTCCGGCGCTTTAGTCCAGAAAATTGGATCGGGAATAAAAGTAATGTGATATTGACTGCCCTTGAGGCGCAGCACTTGGTGCAGGCGCACGATGAGTTCCATGTCTTCACCCGAAGTGCCGGTGTGGTAACCTCCGGCTTCGATGACCGTTTCCTTGCGGAACAGGCCGAATGCCCCGGAAATGATGAGCACCGCATTGAGCGTTGACCACCCCATGGCGCCAAACAGGAATGTGCGCAGGCCTTCCACAATCTGCATCAGGGCCAGCCCGCTTTTCGGCAATTCAATGCCGGTGATAAAACCATTTTGCACCTCGCAGTCGTTGGCAAATCTCACGGTACCGCCTGAAGCCACGGTAAGCGGATTTTCGAGAAAGGGTTGCACTGCCCGGCGCAGACTGTCGCTTTGCAGGATGGAATCGGCACTCACCGCGCAGAACAGCGGGTAGCGCGAAGCGTTTATTCCAGCGTTCAGCGTATCCGCCTTGCCGCCGTGCTCTTTTTCTATCACCCGCAGGTTGGAATTGGTCGTGGAACGGTATATCGCCCGCACACCCTTGCCCTTGATGCGCTGCCAGTAGGCTTCGGGAAAAAGCACGAGCGAAAATTCGTTTTGCAGAACTGCGAGCGTACTGTCTTGCGAGCCGTCGTTTACAACAATGATTTCAAATTCAGGATAATCAAGCTGCAACAGCGAGCGCACCAAAGCAACGATGGTTGCTTCCTCGTTGTATGCTGGAATGAGAATGCTGATGGGCGGCTCATAGCCGGAATAGGCGGGCAGTTCAACCAGGCTCCGCGCTTCCATGTAGACCTTGAGGGCGCGTATGGAAAGCAGGTTGAGCAGGATGTAGCCGATGTTGATGCCGAGAAAATACAGCAGAAAAAACCATTGCAGTCCGTTGAGCAAGGCTGTCCAGTTCATGCCGCCTGCCTTTCCGCAATGACTTGCGTGAGAATGTCCTGAGCGAAGCGGTCTTTGATGTTATCGCGGATTTGCCGCACTTCGTCCAGGGTGACCTGCGGCAGGCCGGCAAGTGCCTGTGCTGCACGGTATCGCACCCACCATACCGAATCGCTTAAAGGCGGGATTAGCGCATCACGGTCTTCCTTTGATCCGATTCTGCCCAAAGCGCTCACCGCCTGCACCCTCACGAACCAGCTGGGGTGACGCATATAAGTGCGCGCGAACTCAACGTCGTCCGGGTCAGTCAGCGCCTGCAGACAGGCGGAAATCACCCGGTCATCGGTGGCTGACTGCAGAATGCGGCGTATCGCTGGAAGCGACTGTTCGCTATGCGCCGCGCTGAGCAGCCGCACCAGGCGCGGAAAGTCCTCAGGTGCCGCAATTTCGACTGCCTGGGTGAGCGGGCCTGTAACCGCATCGGGTCCGGCTTCATTAATCATGTTGGCAATTTTATTGAGCGGCCAGTCATGGCGGTGGGTAAAGAGCGGGAGAAGCTCGGCCAGCGCTGCATTTGCATCGATTTGCATGAGCGCGCGCGCCGCCGCAAGCGACAATAGCGGGTGCGGATCGTCGGTGATGCTTTTCAACCTTGCCCATGCGTTTTTTTCCTGTAAATGGCCCAAGGTGATGACAGCAATCAAGCGCGCGCGCATGCTTTTCTGAGCAAGCAATTGCTGCGCGACGAGATTCACGCCGCATGCCCAGGCGAGCTGGTTAAGCTTGTGCTTGGATTCGCCGCTCAGCGATTCCTGGGTATGATTCCACAACCTGAGGAAAGCATCCCAGTCCGATTTTGCAATCGGCGGCAAAGACTGCGGCACCGCGGTCAAGCTTTGCGCGAACAGCGGCTGCCATTGTGCAGTCAATCGCTGCTCGCGGTGCTGGCGCAGGATGAGTTGCATGCGCAGCAACACGGTTTGCACCAGCAGCAGCAGAGTGATACCGACTATGGCAAGGCCGACCCACAGCAAGAGTTTTAAATGCGGGTCAGAATAATCGGCGAAGCTCAATGCTCACTCCCTTCTCCTCTAAGCCGGTTG
>JAHFRG010000008.1:5401-23712 GCA_023258935.1 Betaproteobacteria bacterium | reverse complement strand
TTAATTAGCCTGTGCGTTTTCTTGATGTTAAACATAAGTGTAACCGAAACAGACGTTTTTTTGATTGTTTGTCGCCATGCGCGCCCATTGCTCCCTGAAGCGGGTTTGTTATAGACTGTGCCCTTGCATTCCCCGCTTGTTGACCGAGGAGCGATAAAATGAAAAACCCATTGGATTCGCTATGGGGCACGATAATCAGCGGCCTCATCCTGACCCTGATTCTGTACAACATCATTAAACATTTCCTGGGAGGCTAGACATGGAATACGTACCGGCACTTGCCCGCTGGCTGCATTTCATGGCGGGCGTCATGTGGATCGGCCTGCTTTACTACTTCAACTTCGTACAGGCGGATGCCATGAAAGCCGCGCAAGCCGACGGCACTGCGGCGGGCATCTCCAAGCATGTAGCACCGCGCGCACTGCTTTATTTCCGCTGGTCAGCGGTGGTAACTTGGCTCGCCGGCGCGGCGCTGCTCGGCGCCAACTTTTTCCAGGCGTTCGGACTGCAGGGGACGTACGCCGTTATCGGCGTTGGCGCGTGGCTTGGCACCATCATGCTGTTCAACGTGTGGGTTCTGATCTGGCCAAATCAAAAGAAAATACTGGGCATCGTGCAAGCCACCGACGAAGAGAAGAACAAGGCGCGCCGCATGGCGTTCCTGGCTTCGCGCACCAACACCATGCTCTCGATTCCGATGTTGTTCTTCATGGCGGCGGGCGCTCACGCCGCGCTTTTCTTCGGTTGATCTTTTATCACAAAAGCCCGCCGTGTTGACACGGCGGGCTTTTTTATTCTGCGCGCGGCGCTTGCGACAAGCCTTCGACTTTCACGCCGGGCTTGATCTCGCGTTTGCTGAACCACCCGATGGGCATTTCAAGCGCAAACTTGGCGGGTGCGGCGGCGTGATGCTGCTCTTCGCTGAAGGGAGCCATGTCGTCGATATTGATGATGACGCCCTGCTCGTCCAGAAAAGCAACGCTCAAGGGGACGGAAGTATTTTTCATCCACAGGGCGTGCACCCCGGATTCAGGAAAAACAAACAGCATGCCGTGATTGCCGCGCAGATGCTTGCGGTACATCAATCCCTGTTCCCTGGCTTCGGGCGTGTTGGCCACTTCGGCAATCAAGGGGTTGCCGCTTATTTCCAGTGGCACGAGCGACGTTTCCGTGCCCGCGGCCGGGAAGGACAACAAGAGAAGAACAAAAACCAGAACCTGTTTCATATCATGCCTCACTAGTTTAACACCCCGTTTTTCATCCATGTTCGCTGCAAATCCAGTTGGCAATTGCGCTTAAGATTCCTTTCACTTCGCCTATCGGCTGCGAAATTTTGAAAGAAATCGCTGGATGATGCTTGCGTATCTCTGCGAGCTTGAGCGGCAGGTCCTGTTTCAGGTGCCCGCCTTGCGCCATGAACAACGGTATTACGCTAATATTTTTAATGCCGCGCGCTGCGAGATCGGCAATGGCCTCATCGAGCGAGGGTTGCATTAATTCCAGAAAAGCCAGTTCCACTGGCACGCCGGGCTTTTTCTCGCGCACCATGCTCTGCATTTTGCGGAAAGGCTCTGCCCATTGGCCATCGCGCGCGCCGTGCGCGAACAGCACGATTGCGGATTTTGGGGTCATCTTCCAGTACTGCCGAAACCGCCTGCCCCGCGGTGGCTCTCGCTGAAATTTTCAACCACATTGAAGGCGACTTGTACTACTGGAACCACCACCAGCTGCGCGATGCGCTCCATCGGATTGAGCAAGAAATCCTTCTGACCGCGGTTCCACACCGAGACAAAAATCTGCCCCTGGTAATCGGAGTCAATCAGCCCCAGCAAATTGCCAAGCACGATGCCGTGCTTGTGGCCGAGCCCCGAGCGCGGCAGGATGATTGCGGCGAGTCCCGGGTCATCCAGATGGATGGCTATACCGGAAGGAATCAGTTCAGCCTGTCCCGGTTTAAGGGTAAGGGCTGAATCAATGCAGGCGCGCAGATCGAGACCGGCGGAACCGGAAGTGGCGTAGTGGGGAAGCTGATCTTTTATGCGCGGGTCGAGTACTTTGACGTCAATCTTTTTCATTTTCCCGCTTGGTTTTTCTTGAACTGGGCGACCGTGCGCGACTTGGCATATAGCTCCGCGATATGGCGAATCAATTGCCGGGCGAGCGTGATTTTGGGCGCGCGGGGCAGGGGATGGACGCCGCTATCGTCGAACAACACCAGTTCGCTTTCATCCTTGCCCAGTGTATCCTGCACCAGGTTCGCGGCGAGCAGCGGGATTTTTTTGTCGCGGCGCTTTTGTTCGGCATGTTGGTGGAAGTTTTCGCTCTCTGCGGCAAAGCCGACGCAGAACGGGCCGTCGGGCAGGCTTGCGACATATTCAAGAATGTCCGGATTGGGCGCAAGCTGAAGATTGAGGCTCTGGCTGCTTTTCTTGATTTTTTGTTTGCTGGGATTGACCACGTGATAGTCTGCCACCGCCGCAACCCCGATAAAGATGTCGGCATCGCCAACCGCCTGCCTGACTGCTGCAAACATCTCCTGCGCGCTGGTCACTGATACTAGTTTGACGCGGGCAGGTGCGGTCAGGCTCACCGAACCGCTTACCAAAATCACTTCCGCTCCGGCTTCCAACGCGGCGCGCGCAGTTGCATAACCCATCTTGCCGGAACTCAGGTTGGTAATGCCGCGCACCGTATCAATCGCTTCAAACGTGGGGCCCGCGGTGATCAGCACGCGCTTGCCTTGCAGCAGCCTGGGTTGGAAATTCGCGCGGATATCTTCCAGCAGCGTTTCGGGCTCGAGCATGCGGCCCATCCCCGTTTCGCCGCAGGCCTGTTCGCCGCTCTCAGGTCCGAGTATCGTCACACCGTCCCGCTCCAGTTGTGCAATGTTGCGCTGGGTTGCGGGGTTTTCCCACATCTGCCGGTTCATTGCCGGCGCAACCAGCAGCGGGCACTCGCGCGCCAGGCACAGTGTGGAAAGCAAATCATCGGCGCGCCCATGCACCAGCTTGGCGATAAAGTCGGCACTCGCCGGCGCAACCAGCACCACGTCGGCTTCGCGGCTCAAATCAATGTGCGCCATGTTGTTGGCGATGCGCGCATCCCACAGGTCGGTATAGACCGTATTGCCCGAGAGCGCCTGGAACGTGGCGGGGCCGACAAAGCGGCAGGCCGCTTCGGTCATTACCACTTGCACTTCAATGCCCTCCTGCACTAGAAGGCGGGTGAGCTCCGCCGCCTTGTAGGCGGCGATGCCGCCGGTGACGCCGAGCAGCAGGCATTTCGTTTGGGTCATGTTAACCATCCGCAGGCTGTTGCGTTACTATCAAGTGTAATATATTGATGCGAATTAAGAAACCATTGAAGTTATCAAATCATGGGGATAAGCGACTGGCCTGAAGGCGAGCGTCCGAGGGAAAAACTGTTAAGCAAGGGCGCGCATAGCCTGTCGGAAGCCGAGCTGCTGGCGATTTTTCTGCGCACCGGCGTGGCTGGAAAAAGTGCGGTGGATGTGGCGCGCGGTTTAATCAAAAACTTCGGCAGCCTCACGCGCCTCTTTAGCGCCTCGCAAAAGGAGCTTTGCGAAGCGCCGGGCCTGGGGCCGGCCAAGTACGCGCAACTGCAAGCCGTGCTGGAAATGGCGCGGCGCGCGCTTGACGAGAAAATCAAAACAGTCGATGTGCTCAATTCCCCCAAGACAGTGCGCGACTACCTGCGTCTGGCGCTTTCCGGGCGCGAGTATGAAGTGTTTGCGGGAATTTTCCTCGATGCGCAAAACCGCGTGTTGGAGATGGAGGAATTATTCCGCGGCACTCTCAGCCAGACCAGCGTTTTTCCCAGGGAAGTGGTGAAGCGCGCGCTCCATCACAACGCAGCGGGAGTCATTTTTGCGCATAACCATCCCTCCGGCCTGGCCGAGCCCAGTGGCGCCGATGAGGCGCTCACCGCGGCTCTCAAAAAGTCGCTGGCGCTGGTGGATGTAAAAGTGCTCGATCATTTTATCGTCGGCAGCGGCGCAATTATGTCCTTTGCGGAGCGTGGATTGTTGTAGGTCACGGCTTTCCGAGGCGTAAATCTTTTCCTTGAGAATTAACCGTTAAATGGGTAAAATGCGCACTCTTCAGAATTGAGGTAAAGCATCATGGCCAGAGTGTGCGAAGTAACCGGCAAGACGCCGATGTTGGGAAACCGTGTTTCCCACGCCAACAACAAAACCCGGCGCCGTTTTCTCCCCAACTTGCAATACCGCAAGTTCTGGGTGGATAGCGAAAAGCGCTGGGTGCACCTGCGCTTGACCAACGCCGCCCTGCGCACCATTGACAGGAAGGGCATCGAAGCGGTGCTCGCCGAGTTGCGCGGCAAGAAATAAGGAACGGCACCATGCGCGAAAAAATCAAACTCGAATCATCCGCAGGCACCGGACATTTTTATACCACCACGAAGAACAAACGTATTCAGACGGATAAATTGGAAATCAAGAAATTCGACCCGGTTGCCCGCAAGCACGTAATCTACAAAGAAGTTAAACTGAAATGACAGCGAGTGTTCTCGCGGTCATTTCACCCCGAGTGAAGCGAGTGTCTGATTAAGCGAGATTGCTTTGCGTAGCTCGCAATGACTATGAAATAAAAAACCCGCCAAGTGGCGGGTTTTTTATTGGTTGTAATATTTTATGCGTAGTAGCGCAGCTTGCGTGAGAATTCCTGCAGCGAAGCAATGCCGCTTTTCTCGGCGCGGTGGCACCAGTCTTCGAGCTGTCTTACCAGTTGCTCCTTGGAAGCGGTGGAACGCTGCCATAGCGCTGCGAGTTCCTGGCGCATTGAATAAATGGTTTCCAGCACTTTGCTCTTGCTCAGGACTTCATCGAGCTTGGCGCGTTCCTGCGCTTTTAAGTATTTAGCATCCAGGTGCAGCCAATGCTTTTTGATGGCCTTCAGGGTTTGACTGTCAAATTGCGCGGCGCGACCCCTGAGCTCGCGGATTTCCTCGGCACAGGTTTGTTTCACTGTTTTGGCAAACTTGGCGAGCACATCGTAGCGGTGGGTGATGACTGCTTGCAGGGTTTCCACGTCGCACTGCGCCTTGTTTAAATTGAAGCGGATTTTCGGTGCGAGCTTTTTCACCTGAGCAAAGCCCAGCAATTCCAGAATGCGTATGTATATCCAGCCCATGTCGAGCTCGAACCATTTGTTGGAAAACCGGGCGGATGTGGCATAGGCATGGTGATTGTTGTGCAGTTCTTCACCGCCAATCAGGATGCCCCAGGGAACAATATTCTTGCTGGCATCGGTGCATGCAAAATTGCGATATCCCCAGTAGTGGCCGACACCGTTGATAACACCGGCGGCGAAAAACGGAATCCACATCATCTGCACCGCCCAGATGGTGATGCCGATGAATCCGAACAGTACAAAGTCAATCACCGCCATGATGGCGATGCCGAGTGAATTGTGCGCGGAGTACAGGTTGTTTTCCAGCCAATCGTCCGGCGTGCCGGAGCCGTATTTTTCAAGCGTTTCGCGGTTGTAGGATTCCTTCTTATAGAGCTCAGTGCCTTCCCACAGCACTTTGCGTATGCCGTACACTTGCGGGCTGTGCGGGTCTTCATCGGTTTCGACCTTGGCATGGTGCTTGCGGTGAATCGCCGCCCATTCCTTGGTCACCATGCCCGTGGTGAGCCACAGCCAGAAGCGGAAAAAATGGCTAGGGATCGGGTGCAAATCCAAACCGCGGTGCGCCTGATAGCGGTGCAGAAATATGGTGACGGCGGCAATGGTGATTTGGGTGAAGACCAGGGTGACAACAATATAACCCCACCACTGCAGATCAATAAGTCCCGACAAAAATTGCTCGGAAAAATAAGACATATGGTTGTATTACCTTAACTGTAATGTGGCTATTCTACGCACTATCAGTGGGGGAAGCAAAGCACTTTAAATGTGCAGTATTTGGCATGGTTAATCTGGCCGGCGGACCGGGCTTAGGATACGCAAGTCGCGGCGGGGAAAGGGGATTTTAATGCCGTATTTTTATCGGCGGTAGCGCGAGGAATGTGCCAGATGACGTTCCCAGTTTTGCAGATAGGCCGCGGTGATTTCAGGATTGCCGTGGAAAATAACCAGGTTTTCCGCGTTCTTGAATTGCGCGGCATAGGTGAAATTAAACGAGCCGGTGATGACTGCCGAGTCGGCGGTCCCTGCGTCAATAACCATGATTTTGTTATGCGCACTTTGATGCCGGGAATCGAGATAGGTCGGACTGCCTGAGGCCGCAATTTCCGTAATCATGTTAGGCAGGGTTTTATCGGTTTGCTCCGCATCTGCGATTAGCTGTACATCAACTCCGCGCTTTTTGGCTTTTATCAGCGCATGGGCGATATCTGCGTGAGTGAAGCTGAATGCCTGCACCAATATCTGCCAGTGTGCATTATTGATGGCGCTGATCACCATCCTGTCTGCGGCGTCTTCAGGGGTAAATGCCAGTTTTACCGTGCCGGCGGCGGCGATGGTTTTACCGTGCGAAAAAAACGGACCTTCAAATGCCAGCGCAGTGAGTGCCGTAAACGATGCCAATACGGCGGCTAAAAGGTATTTCTGTGACTTACGCATTTGATTTCTCCATGACCGCGGCAAAAAAACCATCGGTATGATGAGTATGCGGCAAGATTCGCAAAAATGTCCCGGTGTCCAGCGCAATACTCTGCTGTGCCAGGATTCCGCCGCAATGGATTTGCTTGAATTGCAGATGATCTTTTATGAAACTATCCACGATTTCTTCGTTTTCCTCAGGCAAAATGCTGCAGGTGGCGTAAACTAGCCGCCCCCCGGGTTTCAGGAGGCTTGCAGCGTGCTCGAGTATCAGCGCCTGTTTTTGCTTGAGCTCAATGATGCTTTGCGCAGACTGCCGCCATTTAAGGTCGGGATTGCGGCGCAGCGTTCCCGTCCCGCTGCACGGGGCGTCCACCAGCACGCGATCTATTTTTCCCGCAAGACGCTTGATCTTGGCATCGTTTTCGTGGGCAATTCGCTGCGGGTGGACATTGCTCAGTCCCGAGCGTTTCAGGCGCGGCTTAAGATTAAGAAGCCGTTTGTCCGAAACATCAAAAGCATAAACGCGCCCATGGTTTTGCATCAAAGCACCGAGCAGTAGCGCCTTGCCGCCAGAGCCGGCACAGAAATCCACAATCATTTCGTGGCGCCTCGGGGCCACCAGGTAACAGATCAACTGGCTGCCTTCGTCCTGCACTTCGACTTTGCCCGAAAGAAACAGCGCGTGCCGATTCAACGACATCTTGTTCTTGAGCCGGATACCCGTCGGCGAATAAGGAGTGGGTTGTGCGCTGATGCCCTCGGATTCGAGGCTGTGCAGCACTTCTTCGCGGCTGGTGCGAATGGTGTTGATGCGCAGATCGAGCGGTGCCGGGTTTTGCATGCCGCGTCCGAGCGCGAGAATTTCCGCATCCGTCATGAAGCTTTTAAGTTTTTCCATCAGCCACTCGGGGAATTCAGATTGAATTGCAAGCGGCAAATCATCTGTGGACTGAGCTTTTATTTCGCGCAGCCACTTCATTTCATCGCGGCTCAGCAGCGGCTCAAGTTCGCGCAGGTTGAGCCCGGAGAGTTTCGCGAGATAGGCAAGCACTAAACGGCGCTGAGAGGTGCCGCCCGCGAGATACTCGATGAAGCGCCTGTGCCGCAACATGCCGAATAGCGTGTCAGCGATGAAGCTGCGGTCATGCATTCCGAGTTCGTGATGGTTGCGGAAATGGCGACTGAGCAGATTGTCAGCCGGCTCCTTCAAAGGCGCGATCATGTGCCAGGCTACAACCGCCATGTCCAGACGTGCGGCGGTAAGAGACATTCTATTGATAGCTGATTTGCTTTGCGACCTGCTCGTAACGGCTGCCGTCCTTGTCAGTGAAGACGATGCGCACCGGCAGATAGTATTGGTCTGTCGCAAGCCAGAGGTCGGCGCCGCGGTCGGTTTCTTTTTCGCGTTGTTTGGTCCAGTGCACGGTTTGCACCTCACCCATTGGCGTTTTCAGGATTTCCTTGCCGACCATCAAATAGCGGTAATCGGAGAGGTGTTTGCCGTCGGTCATGGAGAATTGAAAATCGTCGCCTTGCGGCTGGTGGAAGACAAAGTTGTAGGCAATGCATAACCTGTCATAGGCTATGTTTGGCAGTGCTTCACTTTGCGAATTGCCTCCACGCTCGAAAGTTATCAGCTTTTTCTCCCAATCGAATTTGGCTACGGCAGGATCATCCTTGCCGCGCTGATCCAGGAATTGCTGTGGACGCAGGCCCTGGGAGGTAATCATGCCGCGCGATTCGCGCCGGATTTTGGCCTTGGGAATGAGCGCCACGATGCCGGTGGGGTGGGTTTGGCTCACGATGGAATAGCTGCTGCCGTTGGTTTCCAGAACTTCCGTGCCGGTGCCGAGGCTGAAGTTCCCCCTGTTTACATCAAACACAATGGTGACACGCTGCGGCATCTCAGCCGCCGCAGCGTTAAGGCACAGGCACGAAAACAGAACAAACGCGAGCCTCATTCATCAACTCCAGGTGAAAACAAAGCCATATGCTCGGCTTTAGCTCCTATAACGCGCACGCCGCGATTTTCGATGACCAACCGGTCTTCGGTGAACCAGCGGATGGCTTGCGGGTAAATCCGGTGTTCCTGCTTCAGAACTCGTGCTGCCAGAGTGGTTTCGTTGTCCACCGCAAGTACCGGCACCGCGGCCTGGATGATGATGGGTCCATGGTCGAGTTTGGGAGTGACAAAGTGCACGGTGCAGCCGTGGATTTTCACTCCCACCTGCAACGCCCGGGCGTGGGTATCGAGCCCGGGAAAAGCGGGGAGCAGCGATGGATGAATATTGATGATGCGGTTGGCGAAGCGTTCCACAAACACATCGCCGAGAATGAGCATGAAACCTGCGAGCGCGATCAAATCGGGCTTGAACACCGCGATGCGCGAAGCAAGCTCGGCATCGAACGCTTCGCGGCTGGCAAACTGCTTGCGGTCGAGCGTCAGCGCTTCTATGCCGTGCGCACGGGCAATGGCCAATCCTTTGGCTTGCGGATTATTGCTGATGACGGCGGCTACTTTGACAGGAAGCCGCGCTTTCAATATCGCCTCAAGATTGCTGCCGCGACCGGAAATGAGAACGACGATGGATTTCATGACACCACGGTTTGCGGCCCGCCTTTGGCGCGCTCCTTGATTTCGCCGATGCGCCACACCCGCTCCCCGCTTGCGTGCAAAAGTTTTTGCGCTTGTTGGGCCCATTTCGGGCTTACTACTACAACCATGCCGATGCCGCAGTTGAAAGTACGTTGCATTTCGCGTTCCGCGACATTGCCCTGAGCTTGCAGCCATTCAAAGATTGGAGGTGTATCCCACGCCGAGCGTTGCAATACCGCGCACAAGTTATCAGGAAGAATGCGCGGGATATTTTCCAAAAGCCCTCCGCCGGTAATATGTGCCATGCCATTCACCGGCAGGTGTTGCATCAGTTCCCGCAGCGCTTTCACGTAAATGCGCGTCGGCGCAAGCAGGGCTTCACCCAAACTTTTGCCGTGGAAATCGGAAGAGAGAACCGCTCCGCTCCTCTCAATAATTTTGCGGATCAGTGAATAGCCGTTGGAATGCGCACCGCTGGATGCCAGTCCCAGCACCGCGTCGCCCGCGGCGATAGTACGGCCGGTGATGATTCTGTCTTTTTCCACCACGCCGACCGCGAATCCCGCGAGATCGTATTCGCCGGTTGCATAAAAACCCGGCATTTCCGCAGTCTCGCCGCCAATCAGCGCACAGCCCGCGAGTTCACAGCCTTTGGCGATGCCCTTAATTACTAGTGTCGCGGTAGCCACATCGAGCTTGCCGCAGGCAAAGTAATCGAGAAAAAATAACGGCTCCGCACCCAGCACCAGAATATCATTGACGCTCATCGCCACCAGATCAATTCCCACCGTATCATGTATATTGAGCTGGAAAGCGAGCTTGAGCTTGGTGCCCACGCCGTCGCTGCCGGAAACCAGAACCGGGTCACGGTATTTTTTGGAAATTTCAAACAACGCGCCGAAACCGCCGATGCCTGCCAGCACTTCCGGTCGCAGGGTTTTTTGGGCAAGTGGCTTGATATTCTCCACCAGCCGGTCACCGGCACCTATATCCACTCCGGCATCAAGATAGGAGAGCGGGGTTTTAGGAGCGTCAGTTTGGCTCAAGTTGAGTTATCGCCTTGTTCAAGATAAAGTGGAGCAGGCTTAAGAACAACAAATTTTACCTGAAATGGATGCCAAACGCTTCGACGATATTCGTAATTTTTAGGTGGCTTGCACTGGCGGCGGCCACCGCGCGAGCCACCTTTTCCTTGGTGTGGCACAGTGTTGGCGATGGGCTATATACTGCTGTGCCTTGCCGAATTTCGAAATCCGGGAATTGAGTCATGCAGAACCAATTGGTGCTGGATTTATCCTTGCCAGCCCAGCCCACGCTGGATAATTTTGTAGTCGGCAGAAACACGGAGCTCGTTCAGGTGCTGCGCGGAATGCTGGCGACCAAACCGCAGGAGCGCTTCGTTTATTTTTGGGGAAGTCCCGGCTCGGGGCGCAGCCACCTGCTCAAAGCCATGGTGGATGCGTTCAGGCGGCAGCATTTGAGCGCTTCTTATATTTGCTGCAGCCAGGACAGTGAAATTGCTCCCGTGCCTGAACAGCCGGATGCGCTGGGGGTGGATGACGTGGAGCGTATGGGCGGTAATGCGCAAATCGCCCTGTTTAATCTTTACAATGATATCCGCGAAGGGCCGGGCATGCTGTTGGTGAGCGGTGCCATGCCGCCGGCGCAGCTCAAGCTACGCGAGGATTTGGTTACACGGCTAGGCTGGGGGCTGGTGTTTCAGTTGCATGGCCTCAACGATGAAGAAAAAACACAGGCCCTGAAAACCCATGCCAGGAACCGCGGTTTCGAGCTGCCGCAGGAAGCGGCGGATTATCTGTTGCGCCATGGGCGGCGCGACATGCCTTCGCTTTTGGCGGTGCTCGATGCGCTGGATAACTACTCATTGCGAACCAAGCGGCCGGTGACTCTGCCGCTGCTGCGGGAAATCATGCAAGCGCAATTGTTTCCGGGGGAAGAGTGAGACTGGCCCTTTTTGACCTCGATAACACGCTTCTTGCCGGTGACAGCGATTTTGAGTGGGCACAATTCCTGATTGACAAAAAAGTGCTGGACCGCGAGGTATACGAAGCAAAAAACCGCGGTTTTTACGATCAATATCGCGCCGGTACCCTGGATATCCACGCGTTTCTGGATTTTCAGCTGAAACCCCTTTCGCGCCACCCGCGGCGCGAGCTCGAATCCTGGCTCGCCGAGTTCATGCAAATCCGGATACTGCCGATTATCGGCAAGAAAGCGCGCACGTTGGTGCAAAGCCGTATTGAAGACGGTGATTTGACCGCAATCATTACCGCGACCAACCGTTTCGTCACCGCGCCGATTGCCAGAGAGTTCGGAGTCGAGCACCTGATTGCAACTGAGCCGGAAGAGCAGGATAGGGAGTTTACCGGCCAAGTCGCGGGTACTCCCTGCTTCCGCGCAGGCAAGGTCGCCTGCCTCGAGCACTGGTTGCGGGAACAGAAGTTGCAATTAACAAGTTTCGAAGAGAGCTGGTTTTTCAGTGATTCGCTGAATGATTTGCCCTTGCTCGAACGGGTGACCCATCCAGTCGCAGTGGACCCTGATGAGACGTTGCAAGCGCATGCTCGAAAAAATAACTGGCAGGTCATCAGCCTGCGTTAACTTCCAGCTATCCATGCCTCGTTTTTTATTGCTCGCGGTTTTGCTGATGGTTGCGCCTTTGACCCTGTATGCAAGCCTGCTTTACGGCAGCCTTGATTTGACAGCGGCACAAGTATTTAATGCATTGCTGGCCAATACGCCCGGCCTCGAACACGACGTCATCTGGCAATTGCGCATGCCGCGAAGCGCGGGCGCTTTCGTTTGCGGCGCACTGCTCGCACTCGCCGGTACATATCTTCAGGTCCTGCTGCGCAACCCTCTGGCTGATCCTTATATCCTGGGCATATCCGGCGGCGCTGCGGTGGGCGCGCTTGCCACGATACTTTTGGGCTTGAGCTGGGGCGTGGTGAATATCTCCGCGCTGCTGGGAGCGCTTGCTGCAATTACGGTGGTATTTGGCTTGAGCATTCGCTCAGGCAGCTGGAACGTGCACCGGCTGTTGTTGACAGGCGTGGTGCTCTCGGCGGGCTGCAGCGCGCTGATAAGCCTGCTTCTGGTGCTGGCGCCCGCTCCCGAGCTGCGCGGCATGCTGTTCTGGCTGATGGGCGATTTGTCGCACGCCGAGAACATTTTGCCCGCTCTCGCATTGCTGCTGCTGCTTACGGCGCTGAGCCAGTGGCAGGCAGGCAGCCTCAATGTATTAAGCCTCGGGCAGCTCAAAGCTAAAACCCTGGGTGTTGCGGTATTGCCGCTGCAGATGGGGATTTATTTCTGCGCGGCGCTGGCAACAGTGAGCGCGGTAATGCTGGGCGGCACCATAGGTTTTGTCGGATTGATCATCCCGCATTTGGTCAGGCTGCTCGGAGTTACAGACCACCGCTGGCTGTTGCCGATGGTGGTCCTGCTCGGCGGAAGTTTGCTCACTGTCGCGGACACGCTCTCGCGCACGCTATGGGCGCCCAATCAGTTGCCGGTGGGCGTTCTGACCGCGTTGCTCGGCGTGCCGGCTATGTTGCTGCTGCTCTCGAGGAAACGCTGATGTTAAGCTGCGAGAACCTTCATCTACGCTATCCCGGCAAACTGCTTTGCAGCGATTTGAGCTTGGAAATCATGCCCGGAAAATGCTGGGGGATATTGGGCCAGAACGGCAGCGGCAAAACCACCTTGCTGCAAGCGCTCAGCGGCTTGCATGAACCTTCTGGGGGACGCATTGCGCTTGACGGCCGCCTGCTTGGAAGCTACACGCGCAGGCAGCTCGGGCAGACGCTGAGTGTGCTGCTGCAAGAGGAAGACAGCTGGTTCTGGGGCAGCGTGCTCGAATACGTGCTGCTGGGCAGGCATCCGCATGTTGCATCCCTATTCGGCTGGAGCGCAAAAGACGAGGAGCTGGCATGGCAGGCTTTGCAGAAAATGGAACTGACTGAGCTCGCACAGCGGCAGATGAATTCGCTCTCCGGGGGTGAGCGTCAGCGCGCGCGGCTGGCACAGCTGTTGACGCAAGATGCCGTGTATTTGCTGCTTGACGAGCCGCTGCAGCATCTCGATTTACGGCATCAGCTGCAGACCATGAATCTGCTGCGCGATCTTGCCGCAAAGCAGGGCAAAGCGGTGCTGATGGTGTTGCACGATATGCTGTGGGTTGCCCGCTATTGCGACCAGGTGCTGCTGCTGCGCGACCAGGGCCATACGGTGAACGGCGCAGCCGCGGCAGTGCTCACGCGCGAAAACCTGGAAGCGCTCTATCAATGCGGATTGCGAGAATACGGCGCAGGGCATGATGCGCACTTTATCCCAAGTGCGGATTGAGCGCAGTGTATAATCCGCAGTGTTTTCCTTAAATCTTTATGATCCGCAGACTTCTGCGCCGTGTCTTCAACAAGCAAGCCTCGCTTCCCGGCGCTCCGCTGATTATTCCACGCCAGATACACGGCATTAAAAAGCAGCAAATCAGCCCGGGCGCGCTGAGGACCATCATTACTCTCAAGGAAAAAGGCTTTGCCGCATTTGTGGTTGGCGGCGCTGTGCGCGATTTGCTGTTCGGCCTTGCGCCCAAGGATTTTGATGTCGCCACTGATGCCACACCGGATCAGGTGCGCGCAGCTTTCCGCCGTGCGCATATCATCGGGCGGCGTTTCCGCCTTGTGCATGTGATGCACGGGAACGAGACGGTCGAGGTTTCCACCTTTCGCGGCCCGCATTCCGAAACGCAAGTGGCGCAGCAAGATGCTCACGGCAGGATTCTGAGAGATAACGTTTTCGGCGATCAGCAGCAGGACGCGGAGCGGCGCGATTTCAGCATCAATGCGCTGTTCTACGATCCGACAACCGAAGAAGTCATGGATTACCAGGGAGGCTTCGCCGATCTCAAGGCGCGGCGGCTGCGCATCATCGGCGATGCGGAGAGCCGCTACCGTGAAGACCCGGTGCGCATGCTGCGCGCGGTGCGCCTGGCTGCAAAACTGGGCATGGATATCGAGCCGGCGACACGCACATCAATCCCTAAGCTTGCGCCGCTTTTGCAAAACGTGCCGGCGTCGCGACTGTTCGAAGAGATGTTGAAACTCCTGCTTTCAGGGCACGCTGTCGAATCCGTCAAAGCTTTGTTAGCTAACGGCCTGCATCACGGCCTGTTTCCCATGCTTGACATCATAGTTGAGAAGCCTCTCGGTCAGGGTTTCGTGATGCTTGCGCTCAAAAATACCGACGAGCGCATCCGCCAGGATAAACCGGTCTCGCCCGGCTTCCTGTTTGCCGCCATGCTGTGGCATGAGGTGCTGGCGGCGTGGAAAAATCTTGAAAACCGGGGAGTCCATTCCATACAGGCGCTGCATCAGGCGATGGATCAGGTAATACGCATGCAGGCGGAGAGGCTCGCCATCCCCAAGCGTTTCAGTGCGATCATGAAGGAAATCTGGTCACTGCAACCGCGTTTTTTAAACCGTTCGGGCAAGCGGGCGTTCCGGCTGCTCGAACATCCGCGCTTTCGCGCCGCATACGATTTCCTGCTGCTGCGTTGTGACAACGCTGAAGCGGAGGCAGAACTCGGGAACTGGTGGACAGCGTTTCAAAATGCCGATCCTGAACAGCGCCGCAGCATGCTGCATGCTGACGAGACGCCGAGAAGACGCAGGCGCCGCGGTAGAAGAAAACCTGCCCTGAGCAACGTCGCAGGGGACCATGGCGGGGGAACTGCGTCATGAAGCGGCAAACCGCATTTATTGCTCTGGGTGCCAATCTTGAGGACCCGCTCACGCAAATACGCAACGCTTTTGACGAACTGGATACGTTGCCGAAGACCAAGCTGATCGCGCGTTCTTCATTTTACCGCAGCGCGCCGGTCGGCAATGTAAATCAACCGGATTTTATCAATGCCGTAGCCAAGCTCGAAACCGCACTTACCCCGCGCGAGCTGCTTGCGGAGCTCCTGGAAATCGAGCAGCGCCACGGACGGCGGCGCGAGTTTCTCAACGCGCCGCGCACGCTCGATCTGGATTTGCTGTTATACGGTGATCTAATCCATTATGAGCACGGTTTGACCATTCCCCACCCACGCATGCACCAGCGCGCGTTCGTATTGTCCCCGCTGCATGAAATTGCGCCGGATTCCGTGATCCCCGGCATAGGGAGTGTGGCCGACTTGCTTGCTGCCTGCACCGGTCAACAATTGCAGAAGTTGGTGGAAAACTGAACCATGTTGCCCGATAAGTACCGTTATATTGTTGTCGAAGGTCCGATTGGGGTGGGGAAAACCAGCCTGGCACAATTGTTATCGGAGCGTTTCAACGGCCAGCCGCTTCTGGAAAATCCGGACGCTAATCCTTTTTTGCCCATGTTTTATCAGGATATCCCGCGCTACGCGCTTTCCACGCAGTTGTTTTTCCTGTTTCACCGCGTGACTCAGTTGCAGGGCCTGGCGCAAATGGACATGTTCAACAGGCTGACCATTGCCGATTTCATCCTCGACAAAGATCCGTTGTTCGCCAGGCTTACATTGAATGACGACGAATTCCGCCTTTATCATGACATCTACCGGCAGCTGCAGCCGCAATCGCCGCAGCCGGACTTGGTGATTTATCTGCAGGCGTCTGTGGAAACGCTGATTGAACGCGTGCGGCGGCGGGGTCAGGTGTACGAGAAAAACATTTCCGAACATTATGTGGCGCGGCTTGCCGAGAGTTACAGCCGGTTTTTCTACCATTACAATATGTCCCCGCTGCTGATCGTCAACAGCGACAACCTCAATTTTGTTGATGAGCCGGGGGATTTTGATTTATTGTTGGAGCGTGTTGAGCAAATGCGCGGCGGCCGTGAATTTTTCAGTCTGGGAAACTAGATGCGGATCACACTGAACACACTGCATAAAATGGTGCAGGACGGCGAGAAAATCGTTGTGCTCACCAGTTACGATGCGAGCTTCGCGGGTCTTCTGGAAAACGCCGGAGTGGAGGTGTTGCTCGTCGGTGATTCGCTGGGCATGGTGCTGCAAGGCCACGAATCCACTTTGCCGGTGACGCTCGCCGACATGGCTTATCACACGCGTTGTGTGGCGCGCGGCTCGAAGCGCGCCTTTATCGTCGCAGACATGCCGTTCGGCACTTTCCAGGTGAGCCCGCAACAGACTTTCGAGAACGCCGCACAACTCATGGCCGCGGGTGCGCACATGGTCAAGCTTGAAGGAGGTGAGGCGGTGGTTGAAAGCGTGGATTTTCTCACCAAGCGCGGCATTCCGGTATGCGGGCATCTCGGTCTTACTCCGCAGTCGGTGCATCAACTCGGCGGTTACCGCGTTCAGGGCAAAGGCGACCGCCAGGAAAAGCGGCTGATTCAGGAAGCGAAGATGCTGGAGCAGGCCGGTGCCGGGATGTTGGTTTTGGAAGCGGTGCCAGCAGCTCTGGCGAAACAAGTAACTGCGAAACTTGCGATTCCCACCATAGGCATCGGCGCCGGCGTGAATTGTTCAGGCCAGGTACTGGTGCTGCACGACATGCTGGATGTCTCACCCGGCAAGAAGCCGAAATTCGTGAAAAACTTCCTGCAGGGCAGAAACAGCGTACAAGCTGCGATTGAAGCCTACGTGAAGGAAGTGAAAGCCAAATCATTTCCCGGTCCTGAACATTCGTTTTAACTTTTCGTCGCGCGCCTTGTAATCATCCGCATTGCGCCAGAAACGCGCTCCGAGGAGGACTTAATCAGAGGTTCCTAAGTACATGGAAGTTGTTTCCACCATTGATGCCTTGCGCGCCAGGCTGGAAGGCGAGCGCAAAATCGCTTTTGTCCCAACCATGGGTAATCTGCACGAAGGGCATCTCGCGCTGATGAAGCTGGCACGCCAGCACGCGTCTTGCGTGGTGGCGAGCATTTTTGTGAACCGTCTGCAATTTGGCCCCACTGAAGATTTCGCGCAGTATCCGCGCACCCTTGAGGAAGACTGTGCCAAGCTGAAGAGCGGCAAGGTGGATATTGCGTTCACTCCGGATGAAAATGTGCTTTATCCTGTCCCGCAACGGGTGATGGTGGATCTGCCGCCGGTGGCAAACGAGCTGTGCGGCAAATTCCGTCCCGGGCACTTTCGCGGCGTCGCCACTGTAGTGCTCAAGCTGTTCAATATCGTGCAGCCGCAAACCGCGGTATTCGGTAAAAAGGACTACCAGCAGCTCTTCATCATCCGCGAAATAGTGCGCGAACTTAATTTGCCGATTGAAATTATTGGTGCAGAGACCGAGCGCGACGCCGATGGACTGGCTTTAAGCTCGAGAAACGGCTATTTGAGTGCAGCCGAACGTCTTGAGGCGACGCGCCTCTACCAAACATTGGTATATATAAAGGAACGCATTGAATCCGGGGAGCGAGACTTTGGGGGGTTGCAAGAAAGGGCCGAAAAAACCCTTGACAGCCACGGCTGGCGAGTGGACTATGTTGCGGTGCGGAAAAGCTTCACTCTGGAGCCCGCCCAACCCGCTGATAAAGGCCTGGTTGTTCTGGGCGCGGCGTGGCTTGGAAAGATCAGGCTTATTGATAACCTCGAGGTTTTTATCACAGAATAGGTAAGTTATACTGACCCACCCTTTAGCGGAGGGCACTGTCATGCAAAGAACCATGCTCAAATCCAAGTTGCACCGCGTGCGCGTGACGCACGCCGAATTGCATTATGAAGGCTCCTGTGCGATTGATCAGACGCTCATGGATGCGGCGGACATTCGCGAGTACCAGCAAATTGATATTTACAATATCACCAACGGCGAGCGCTTTACCACTTATGCCATCCCCGCCGAGCGCGATTCGGGGATTATTTCAATCAATGGTGCCGCAGCGCACAAAGCAAGCCTGGGTGATCTTCTGATTATCGCGGCTTATGCCGTTTATTCGGAACTAGAGCTGCAAAAATACCATCCCGAATTGATTTACGTGGACGAGCATAACCGCATTCTCGACCAACGCCACGAAATACCGATGCAACGAGCTTGAGTTTCAGTGAAATAAAGAAAGCGGCTAGCCAGCCGCTTTTTTTATTGGTGCCGGGAGCGAGAGTCGAACTCGCATGACCTTGCGGCCGCGGGATTTTG
>JAHFRG010000008.1:0-5301 GCA_023258935.1 Betaproteobacteria bacterium | reverse complement strand
TGGTGCCGGGAGCGAGAGTCGAACTCGCATGACCTTGCGGCCGCGGGATTTTGAGTCCCGTGCGTCTACCGATTCCGCCATCCCGGCTGATGGTTCTCTGAACAGATCCCCCAAGTAGGGCTTGTTCAGAGCTTCCAAGGACTCGGGATTATCCACTAAAAAACATTTTTCCGGCAAGATTAAGAATCCATCTCATCAATGGTCATGTGCGACGGTAATGCAAACCAAGGACTTTGATTATGATTTGCCGCAGGAACTGATTGCGCAGGTTCCCGTTGAGCAGCGCAGCGCAAGCCGCCTGCTACATCTTGATGGCGCAAGCGGCAATTTACGCGACTGTCGGTTTGCAGATTTGCCGCAATTCCTGAAACCCGGCGATGTGATGGTGTTCAACGATACCCGCGTCATTAAAGCCCGTCTGTTCGGGGAGAAAGAAAGCGGCGGCAAAGTTGAGATACTGGTCGAGCGGGTTCTGGATGACCATCATGCGTTGGCGCAGGTGCGCGCCAGCCATGCGTCCCGGCCGGGCACTAAGCTGTTCCTGGCAAAGCAGTTGCAAGCGATTGTGGAAGAACGTCAAGGCGAATTCTACAGGCTGCGCTTTGATAGCAATCTCACGGTATGGGAACTGCTGGAGCGTAGCGGCGTGATGCCGCTGCCGCCTTATATCTCGCGCCCCGCTTCAGAGCTTGACGAGGTGCGATATCAGACGGTGTTTGCGCGCGAACCGGGCGCGGTGGCAGCGCCCACCGCGGGTTTGCATTTTGACCCGGCGATGCTCGACAATTTGCGCAAGCAGGGGGTGAGGATAGCTTTTGTGACCTTGCATGTGGGCGCAGGAACCTTCCAGCCGGTGGGCGTGGAAAATATCGCCGAGCATAAAATGCACAATGAGTGGTACAGCCTTCCTGCTGAGACAGTAGCCATGATTGAAATGGCAAAACATGGAGGCGGGCGCGTCGTGGCAGTGGGCAGCACCAGCCTGCGCGTGCTGGAAACGGCGGCAACAAACGGAAAATTGCAGGCTGGCTGCGGCGAGACGGATATTTTTATCACTCCCGGATACCGGTTCAAAATTGTGGAACGGCTCCTTACCAATTTCCATTTGCCGCGGTCCACATTGCTCATGCTGGTTGCGGCCTTCGGCGGAATGGAAAACATACGACGCGCTTATCGCCACGCGGTGGAGAACCGCTATCGGTTTTTCAGCTATGGCGATGCCATGTTGATTGAAAGACAGAATTAACCGCTGAGGACGCAGAGGAAAATCTTAATGGATATGATTAACAGGATTTTTACAAGATTTACAGGATTGAATCTTGTTAATCCTGCGTAATCCTGTAAATCCTGTCTATTTGATTTTTGTATTTCTCTGCGTCCTTTGCGTCCTCCGCGGTGAAAAGAGGTTTTAACGAATGAAATTTGAATTAAAAGCCCAAGACGGTTGCGCCCGCTGCGGGACGCTCGAGCTTCATCACGGCACAGTGGCAACGCCCGCGTTCATGCCGGTCGGCACTTACGGCACTGTGAAGGCGATGAGCCCTTTCGAGCTGAAGCAAATCGGTGCCGAGATCGTGCTCGGCAACACCTTTCATTTGTGGCTGCGTCCAGGGTTGGAAGTCATCGAAGCGCATGGTGGCCTGCATCGCTTCATGGCCTGGGAGGGACCGCTACTCACCGATTCCGGCGGGTACCAAGTGTTCAGCCTCGGCAAGTTACGCAAAGTGGGGGAGGAAGGCGTGCAGTTCCAGTCGCCAGTAAACGGTGACCGCTGCTTCCTCTCGCCTGAAGAGGCGATGCGCATCCAGCGCGTGCTGAATGCGGATATCGCCATGGTGTTCGACGAATGCACGCCTTACCCTGTGGACGAAACACAAGCGCGTAACTCAATGCAGCTTTCCTTGCGCTGGGCGGAACGCTCGAAGCGCGCCCATGAGAACAACCGCAATGCACTTTTCGGCATTGTGCAAGGCGGCATGCACGAGCATTTGCGCGAGGAATCGCTGCGGGGTTTGCTTGATATCGGATTTGATGGCTACGCCATCGGCGGGCTGTCGGTGGGTGAGCCCAAGCGCGACATGCAGCGCGTTCTCAAGCACATCGCCCCGCAATTGCCTCAGGACAGGCCGCGCTATCTGATGGGGGTGGGTACGCCTGAGGATATTGTCAACGCGGTAGGGCAGGGAATGGACATGTTCGATTGCGTGCTGCCGACGCGCAATGCCCGGAACGGCTGGATTTTTACCCGGCACGGCACGATAAAATTGAGGAACGCTCAATACCGCGACGAGGTACGACCGCTTGATGAGAACTGCAGCTGTTATACCTGCAGGCACTTCACCCGCGCTTATCTGCATCACTTGCAGAGGGTAAATGAAATTCTCGGGGCACGACTTAACACCATCCACAATCTGTATTACTACTTGGAATTAATGCGCGGGTTGCGCAGCGCCATCTCGGCAGGGCGCTTCGCCGATTTTGTGGAGGAGTTCAAGCAAGCGCGCCGCAGCATGTTAAAATAGCGCCTTTATTTGAGACCCGGGAGTGAACGTGCTGATGAAAGAAGCTTTTGCACAAACCACGGCGCCTGCGCAGCAAGGGATGGACTGGATCGGGCTGATGCCTCTGGTGTTGTTGTTTGTACTGCTGTATTTTTTGATGATACGTCCGCAAATGAAGCGCGCCAAGGAACACAAGGTGATGACGGAGGCGCTGCAAAAGGGCGATGAGGTCATAACCGGGGGCGGGGTGCTGGGCAAGATCACCCGGGTCGGCGGCAACTATGTAACGCTGGAAGTGGCCGAGAACGTAGAAATTCAGGTGCAGAAAGCGGCGATACAGACCCTGCTGCCGAAGGGCACCATTAAGAGCGAAAAGTAAGGGGTGAAGAAAAAAAGCTTGGGAACCCTGCCCTTACTTCTCACGCCTCACCATTCACTGAAGTGATATGAACCGTTATCCTCTCTGGAAAAACATTCTTATAGGTGTTGCGCTGCTGTTGGGTTTCATCTATGCGCTGCCCAATCTGTTCGGCGAAGTTCCCGCGGTGCAGATTCTTCCGGCCAAATCGGCGCTGAAAGTGAATATTGGCCTGTTGCAACGAGTGGAAGGCGAACTTGCCAAGGCCAACATAAGCTCGCAAGGCGCTGTTCTTGATGTGAGCAGCATCAAAGTCCGCTTTGCAGACACCGATACCCAGCTCAAAGCCAAGGATGTACTGCAATCCCAGCTAGGCGATGACTATATAATTGCGCTTAACCTGCTGTCGAGTTCCCCGCAATGGCTCTCCAATATCAGCGCACTCCCCATGTACCTGGGTCTGGATTTGCGCGGCGGCGTGTATTTCCTGCTGCAGGTGGACATGAAAGCCGCGCTCGACAAGGCGGCGGAACGCTATACCAATGATATCCGCACCAGCCTGCGCGAGAAAAAAATTCCCTACTCCGGCATCACCCGCGAAGGTCAGGTGGTCACGGTCAAATTCAGGGACGGCGAATCCCGCTCCAAAGGTCTCGCCGAAATCAGCAAAAACTTTCCCGACCTGGCGCTGAAAGAAGTTGACGATGGAGAACCAAAGCTCACTGCCACGCTCACACCTCCGGCGCAGACCAGAGTTCAAGAATTCTCGCTGCAACAGAATGTCACCACGCTGCGCAACCGCGTAAATGAACTCGGCGTGGCTGAGCCGATTATCCAGCAGCAGGGTGCCGACCGCGTAGTGGTGCAATTGCCCGGCGTGCAGGACACGGCAAAAGCAAAGGACATACTTGGGCGCACCGCGACTCTGGAAGTACGCATGGTGGATGAAGAGCACTCGGATCCGGCTTCGCTGCAAGCGGCGGCGCAAGGACAGCCCCCCTTTGGTACCGAGCTTTACAAGGAAAGGAACGGTATTCCGGTTCTGGTGAAGAAGAATGTGGTGCTGACGGGCGAGCGCATCAGCGATGCCCAGCCTGGTTACGACGGGCAGACCGGAGAACCTGCGGTGCATATTACGCTGGATGGTTCCGGCGCTCGCATGTTCCAGCTGGTTACTCGCGAAAATGTCGGCAAACGCATGGCGATTTTACTTATTGAAAAAGGCAAAGGCGAAGTGGTGACCGCGCCCGTAATCCGCACCGAGATCGGCGGGGGCAGGGTACAGATTAGCGGCGGCCGCATGAGCGTGGAGGAAGCGCGCGATATCGCTCTGCTGCTGCGCGCCGGTGCCTTGGCTGCACCCATGGAAATCATCGAGGAACGAACCGTGGGGCCGAGCCTCGGCGCCGACAATATCAAGCGTGGCTTTCATTCCACCTGGATTGGTTTTTCCGCTATCGCCGTTTTCATGATTGCGTATTATCATCTGTTTGGTTTAATTTCGGTGGTGGCGCTGGCAGTCAACGTGCTGTTGCTTGTGGCGCTGCTTTCCATGCTGCAAGCGACGCTCACCCTTCCCGGCATGGCGGGCATCGCTCTCACCGTGGGCATGGCGATTGACGCCAACGTGCTGATCAACGAGCGCATTCGCGAAGAACTCCGCAGCGGCACCACGCCGCAGGCGGCGATCCACGCCGGCTATGAACGCGCTTTCGGCACCATTCTCGACTCCAACATCACCACGCTGATCGCCGGCATAGCGCTGTTCATGTTCGGCTCGGGGCCGGTGCGCGGTTTCGCGGTGGTGCTGTGCCTGGGGATATTGACCTCGATGTTCAGCGCAGTGATGGTCTCGCGCAGCATGGTCAATCTGGTTTACGGCAGCCGCCGCAAGCTGGAGAAACTTTCCGTCGGCCAGATGTGGCACCCTGAACAGCAAAAAGCGTGACGAGTGACAGGTGACAAGTGACGCGACGAGTGACGAGTGATAAAGACGCATCGTGATCTCAATGTGTGGCAGGAGGCCATGACTTTGGTCAAGGAAATATACCAGTTGACATCGGCTTTTCCTCAGGAAGAGCTGTATGGATTGTCCGCCCAGCTTCGGCGGTCGGCGGTTTCGGTACCGAGCAACATTGCCGAAGGAGCAGCGCGTTCGTCCAAAAAGGAATTCTTGCAGTTCTTGAGCGTTGCGAGAGGTTCACTGAGTGAATTGGAAACGCAGGTAATTATCGCAAAAGAACTGGGATACGTGGAGACCATCGATTCCGTTCAATCGAGGACCCAGAACCTGTTCAAGCTCATTGGCGGTTTGGTAAACAAACTTAAAGACAAGGGTAACGATTAATGTCACTCGTCACCTGTCACCCGTTACTCGTCACTCGTCACTTGTTACGGAATTAAAGACATGGAATTTTTCAGAATCAAACACGACATCCCGTT
>JAHFRG010000060.1 GCA_023258935.1 Betaproteobacteria bacterium | reverse complement strand
GCGCCAGCCGCACTTGCTGAATTAATTTTTGGGTATCGGCCAGGTCGGGAGTTATGGCGTAAAGACCGCTAATCCTGCCGTTCATCTTCTTCGCGTGCCCAGAACAGGCGGTCGGGAATGTGTTGTCCCATCCCGGGACGGAATGCCGATTTCAGCGCATGCCAGGTGTATTCCTGTGCGTCCCTGACAGCTTCGGAAATGCTCAATCCGTTGGCGATGGTTGCGGTGACTGCAGCAGCAAGCGTGCAGCCCGAGCCGTGGTAACTGCCCGGCAAGCGTTCCCAGGAATCATTGCGTAAAATGCCATCTTGCGTATACAAGGTGTTGATGACCTGCGGGGTGTTTTCATGCGTGCCGGTAATCAGCACGTATTCGCAGCCCATGTCCAGGAGCCGTTTCGCACAATCGCTTAAACTAGGTTCATCATTATCATTGCTTTCATCCAATGCCAAACGCCTTGCTTCCACGCTGTTGGGTGTAATTAATGTCGTTTGCGGAATCAACAGCTCACGCATCGCCGCAATCATTTCATCAGTGACCAGCTCATCGCCGCGTCCGGAGGCCAGCACCGGATCAAGCACCAAAGGTATGTCCGGATAGTCCGACACCACTTCGGCAATCGCGGCGATGATTTCCACACTGCCAAGTAGACCGATTTTGAAAGCTGACACTGCCATGTCCTCGAGCACACAACGCGCCTGATCAGCCACCCATTCCGGATCGAGCGCTAACAAATCTTCCACGCCCGCGCTGTCCTGGATGGTGACTGCGGTAACTACCGAAAGCGGATGGCAGCCCATGCTGGAGAGCGTCATGATATCGGCTTGCAGACCTGCGCCGCCGGAAGGATCAGTGGCGGCGAAGCAAAGAACGATGGGAGGGGGTTGAGGCATGTGGAGTTTCGTTATAATAACGGCATTTTAACTTAAACCTTGAGCTACATGAAAACTTATATGTGCCTGATTTGCGGTTTCATCTATGACGAAGCCGCAGGTTTGCCGGAAGAAGGCATCGCGCCGGGGACTAAGTGGGAAGACCTGCCGCCTAATTGGACTTGTCCCGAGTGCGGAGCACGCAAGGAAGATTTTGAGATGATAGAAATATAGAACTCTTGAGGAGAACACCATGCGCATAATGCACACTATGTTGCGAGTCGGTAATCTCGAACGCTCGATTGCTTTTTACACCCAGGTATTGGGCATGAAGGTACTGCGCAAGCAAGAGTATCCCGAGGGCAAATTTACCCTGGCTTTTGTCGGTTATGGCGATGAGGCTTCCCACGCCGTGCTTGAACTTACTCATAATTGGGAGACAACTTCCTACAATCTGGGCAACGGCTACGGTCATGTGGCTATCGAAGTGCCGGATGCGTACAAGGCGTGCGAGGAAGTGAAAAAGCACGGAGGCAAAGTGACGCGTGAAGCCGGGCCGATGAAGCACGGCACCACCGTAATTGCTTTCGTCGAAGACCCGGACGGCTATAAGATCGAGTTTATCCAGAAAAAAGCCAGCACATAATTTCTGTGCCGCGAGGATTCTCGCTCAAACGGTTTTGGAGGGCTCTTCGGCGATCATGAGGCGATTACGGCCCGCCTGCTTGGCGCGGTAAAGTGCGGCATCCGCAGCCTGAATCAATTCCTCCGCGGTGTGCCCATGCTGGGGGAACAGCGCAAGACCCAGTGAAATGCTGACCGGACCCAGTGTTTTCCCGCTTGAGGTTATATGCATGCTCTGTGCAGCTTCTCGCAGCAATTCCCCGCGCTGGCGCGCGATGCTTAAAGAAGCTTCAGGCAAAACCAGAATGAATTCCTCTCCGCCATAACGGCAGGCAATATCGCTGCCGCGAATCTGACGTTCAATCAATTGCGCCATGCTGCGCAGCACCGCATCCCCAGCTTCGTGCCCGTACGTGTCGTTGAAACGCTTGAAGTGGTCCACATCGAGAATAATAACCGCAAGCATGGTTTTTTTGCGTTCGGTGCGAGCCAGCTCGCGCTGCATTACTTCCTTCAAATAGCGCCGGTTATGCAGGCCAGTCAGCGGGTCTAGTATAGATTGCTGTCGCAAGGTTTCACGCAGCCGGAGATTAGTCACGGCTAGCGCCACCTGGTCGGCAAAAGTTGCAGCCAATTGTTGAATCACATCCAGGCGCTGCGCCGCTTCGCTGCGAATTGAATCCGTTTCCAGTTGCAAATGCAACAGACCCACAGTTTCCGAGTGCACCACCATGGGTACGCACAGATATGGCAACTGCGGTACGCCGGCTGCTTTCACGTGATCGCACTGCAGGCCAATGCGCGGATCGTCCACCAAGTGCAGCCGGCCGCGTCGCAGTGCCCAGCATTCCTCGGGAGCGAACAGCGGCCCGCCGATTTCAGGCTCGCCCCACGTTGCAGTGGCTTCCAGATATTCGCGCGAATCGTGCATCACGAAGAAGACACCGGCCTCGCCTGGAAACAGGCGCTTGCCAAACTGGGCGATGGCGTTATAAGCCTCCTTGACGTTCATGCAGGACTGCAACACCCCGCTCATCTGGCCCAATACCACTTTTTCATGCTCGCGCTGCTGAAGCAGGCGCGTGCCGTTTTCCAGCCTGTCGTGGAGATCTTTCAAGGCTCGCTGGTCTTGTGCGCTTTGGCTGAGATCACGGTAGGCCGTATAGAAAATCGATGCCAGTAATAGCAGACTGAGCAGCGCCCCAACCGCAAACGCCATGTACGTATTGCGCGAGCTCATGTGCGCGGTTTCATTGCTGTTCGCCAGCAGGTCTTTTTCCTGCTGTTCAATTTCGCCGATGACGTGGCGGATAACGTCCATGGAAGCTTTCCCTCTATCCGTCAGCACCGCTTTCAATGCAGCTTCAAACCCGCCCTTTCTGCGCAGTGCAATAGTTTCATTGAGTTCGCCGATCTTGACGTTTACCAGAGTATTGAGCGAATCCAGATTTTGAACCGCAACGGCCCGATGACCCGAGGTAAGTTGCTTGAGCTTATAGGATATGCTGGCGATAGAGACATTGTAAGGCTCGAGGTAACGTTCCTCGCCGGTGATGAGATAGCCGCGCTGGCCGGTTTCGGCATCGCTGAGCAGTTGCAGAACTTCGCCAGCAGTTTTCAGGGTTTTGTGCAACTCGACTGCATCGTCGTGGGCTGCGACAAGTTTAACGGTGTTCTGATAGGCGACAACTGAGAGGGCGATATTGGCGGCGATAAGCAGGATCGCCAATCCATAACCAAGCAAGCTTGTTTTGTGTAACAACCACTTCATGCGGTTGTCAAGGCGTGCGACTGCAAAGCGTTTTACCTTCCAACTTTGTTGCCGAGATAGTTGGCGATGCGCGCAAAATCACCAGAGGCCAGATTTTGCGCTCGCCAGCCGGGATCAATGCTCAGCGCCGCAAAGTCCTCGCGGGCGAGATAACTGCCCAAGGTGTTACGCAAAGTTTTTCTGCGCTGGGAAAAGGCGCTGCTCACAATCCGCGCAAAAAGCGATTCATCTTTTGCCTGCAACTCGCTCGACATGCGTGGAAGCATGCGGATCACCGCGGATTCGACGCGGGGTGCCGGCCGGAATGCATGGCTTGGCACGTCCAGTAGTTTTTCCATAGCATATCGGTATTGTAGCATCACCGACAGCTTGCTATAGGCGGAGGTGGATGGCGTTGCTACCATGCGTTCCACCACTTCTTTTTGCAGCATCACATGCAGATCGCGAATACGGCTGGCGAAGCTAGTCAGATGAAACAACAGCGGCGAAGAAATATTGTATGGCAGGTTGCCGACGACTCGCAGGTTTTCGCCCAGCGCAGAGAAATCAAAACGCAGGGCGTCGGTAACGTGCACCGTAAGCCGGGACGCGGGAAATTCGCCAATCAAATGCGCCGCAATGTCACGGTCAATTTCCACAACATGAAGATGATCAAGCCGTTCCAGCAACGGGCGGGTCAACGCTCCCATGCCGGGCCCGATTTCCACCATGCGATCTGAGCTTTGTGGGGCAATCGTTGCGATAATGGCGTCTATAATTTCCCGGTCAACCAGAAAATTCTGGCCGAACCGTTTTCTTGCAGTATGGTGCATTGTTGAATGATGAAATGAGTGCTGGCGTTGCGTGCGGGTTTATTTTTTAATGCCGGCTGGCAGAGTCTGAGTTGCACTTCTTGTGTTCTGGCGCTTGGCGTTATTTGAAAGCTGCATGGCAAGTTTGATTGCAGCCAACAGGCTTCCGCTGTCGATTTTGCCTGTCCCCGCCAGTTCGAGCGCGGTGCCGTGGTCGACCGAGGTTCGGATGATGGGCAAACCCAGCGTGACATTTACTCCCAAACCGAAACTTGCATATTTCAGCACGGGAAGGCCCTGATCGTGGTACATCGCTAGAGCGCAATCGCAGCTTTTAAGGCGCTCATGAGTGAACAAGGTGTCCGCGGGAAGCGGACCCTGCACATCAAAACCCTCGTGAAGAAGTTTATTCACCACCGGGCTGATGATTTGCGTTTCCTCATTCCCAAGATAGCCGGATTCACCGGCGTGGGGATTCAAGCCTGCCACCAGTATGCGCGGCGCGGCGATGCCAAATCGCATCACCAGATCATGATGCAGAATACGCAGGCAACGTTCCAAACCGTTCCGGCTGAGCGCAGCCGGCACGTCTTTCAAAGCGAGATGGGTTGTGGCAAGCGCGACCCGTAGTCCCCCGCCGGTGAGCAGCATCACTACATGCCGGGTTGCCGTCTGCTGCGCCAGATATTCGGTATGCCCGGTGAAAGGGATTCCGGCATCGTTGATTACACCTTTGTGCACGGGCGCGGTCACCATGGCATCGAAATGCTTTTCCATGCAGCCTCGCACCGCTTGTTGCAGCGTGCGCAGCACATAGCCGCTGTTGGCGGGATCCGGTTTTCCAGGAACCACGGGCTTGGCAAGCGGCTCATGCAGCACCAGTAAACTGCCTGAAGCACGGCCGTTAACGCGGCCTGGGGTGAAATCAACGAGATGGATTTTCTTCTTCAGCAACCTGGCGCGTTCGGCGAGCAGGGTTTTGTCTGCAATCACCACGATGCGCGCCGGGAGCTTATGCCACGCCAACAGCACGCACAGATCCGGCCCGATACCTGCAGGTTCGCCGGCGGTCACGGCGAGCGTCGATAGTGAATTAGTGCGCGGCATGGGTATTATTAAGCCATAGACATTAGTGCAGGGAATGATGCAAGTATTATCTGTACCACTGCGGTGAATTTATTTGTCTTCCAAGCGGTATTCCACGTACGCGCTGTCGCGCAACTGGCGTAGCCATTCTTCGTAGGCTTCATCGGCCTTGCGCGCGCGCAAGACCTGGCGCGCAAGCAGGCGTTGCCGGTCACGGGTGATATCCTGATTGCGGCGTTCTATCACCAGGATCAAATGCCAGCCGAAAGGCGATCGCACCGGATCGCTGATTTGCCCGATCTTGAGCGTATTCATCGCGCGTTCAAACTCGGGTACCGTATCGCCCGGAGCAAGCCAACCCAAGTCGCCGCCCTGTGCAGCACTGCCGTCTTCGGATTGCAGTCGAGCAAGTTCAGCGAAGTCAGCGCCATGATCGAGCCGCTCCTTGAGACTTAGCATACGGGTGCGCGCATCGTTTTCTGACAACAGCTCGCTGGTTTTGATGAGAATATGCCGGGCATGGGTCTGCTGCACCTCAACAGCCGAATCCTTGCCGCGCTTGTCCAGCAGTTTGATGATGTGAAAGCCGTTGGCGCTGCGCAGTACACCGCTTACCTCGCCCGCCTGCATCGAGCGCAACGCCTCAAGAAAAACAGTCGGCAGCCGGCCTGCCGGACGCCAGCCAATAGCGCCGCCTTGCAGGGCATCAGCTGCATCGGAATAACCAACGGCAATTTGCGCGAAATCAGCGCCGTTTTTAATTTGCGCCAAGGCCTGTTCGACGCGTGCACGCTTCGCTTGGATTTGTTCCGGGCTCGCCTGCTCCGGCACAAGTACCAAAATATGCGCAAGGTTGTATTCGTCCTCCTTGCCTGCCAGGGCTTCCTGGGATTTCAGATAATTGGCTATTTCGCTATCGGTGACTACGATTTTATTGTCCACCTCGCGTTCCTTAAGGCGGGCCATGATGATCTCGTTTCGTATTTCCTCGCGAAAGCGGTTGAAATTGACCCCCTCTTGCTCCAATGCTTCACGCATTGCCCGCAGGCTCATTTTATTGTTCTCTGCAATACGCTCAAGGGTTTTTTCCAGCTGTGTATCATCCACGCGCACGCCGGTTTCTTTGGCGTACTGCAACTGTACCCGATCGTTAATTAAGCGTTCCAGCAGTTGTTTTTCCAGAACGTCTTGCGCAGGCAGCGGAGTGCCTTGTTTTTTGAGCTGGCTGACCACCACTTTGATGTGGTCGTTAAGCTCGTACTGGGTGATCACATCATCGTTTACTATTGCAACGATGCGATCCAGAGTCACGACATTCTTGGTTGCTGCATCGGTTTGCGCGGCGTTGAGAGAGACAATGATGCAAGCGTTCACCAGCGCGATCCCGCACGCGAGGCGGAGAAACATGGTGAGCATCTTCGTTACCACAGTACTTCGGACATTGTTATCGAATTTGCTATGGTTCGTTGCTGATGATTGGCTTATTGGTCTTGGTATAGCCTGGGATGCTCCGACTTAGAACCGTGAGAGGATTAGAGCCGAGCTTCGAAAGACCGTTCAATTCAAGCTGGAGAAACGCCCCGGTGGTTGCCTGCGATGTGGCGGTGGTGAGGCGGTGCACTACAAAGCGGAACGTCCAGCAGCAGCTATTATATTCAAAACCGAGCAATCCCTCCAAAGTCGTGTGGTCGAACATCGAGTAATTAAAGCGGCCCACTCCATACCATCCTCCGGTGATCGGCCATTGCGTACTGATATCTGTCTGGCTAATGGAATCGCGGTTGTAACGGTAGCCCAAGTTGAGTACTTTTCCCAGTTCGGGCTGATAGCGCGTGCCAACGAAGAATTTTTGAATGGCGCTGTGAGCCGGGTGATATTCCAGGCTGGATTCAGCCAGCACCTTGGGGATTATTGTGCTGCTGAGAGTGGTGACGATATCCGAAGTGGTGTCGATACTGGGCGTGGTATTGCCGCCGGCGGTAAGCGAATTCGGAACCGTGCTGTCCAGGGAAACTCGTTGCTGATTGATTAGCAGGCGCTGGCCGATGTTGAATCGCAGCCGCTCATCGCCGTTATCGGACAGCAGTCGCGACCTGATGCCCACCGTAAGCTGGTTGGCGTTATTGATACGGTCGCCGCCGCTGAACACGTTCTCGGTGAATATTCGCGAGTAGTTGACGTCGGCAAGTGCGCTGTCAAAGACAGGAAACTGGCTTTGGTCGCGGAACGGTATGTTGAGGTAATACACCGTTGGTTCCAATGTTTGCTTGAAGTCCTGACCAAAGAAAGAGGCGTCACGCTCGAAAATCAGCCCGGACTCAATGCTGGAAATCGGAACTACCCGGTAGGTGTCCGGCGCAGTGGTAGTGTTTTGGTCGAACGAATAATAAGTATAGTTGACGCCGATTTTGGGCGTGAAGTAGGCGTACGAAGTCTGTATCGGATAGATGATGTTGGGATACGCTATGAAACGCTGCCCCTTGACCAGCGAATCATGGTAAAAATTGGTATATTGGCTGGCCAGCGACAGGTCAAAACCGCCGACATTCTGGCGTGCGGCGTTGTACGTAAGCTGCGGCAGGGGTTGGTAGGGCGGTGTAATCGGCGCCCCCGGATCCTGCAATGTCTGATAACTCAGCGCACGCAGCGTCACATTCCACCACGGCTGGCTGTAGCTCAGGGTTCCTTCTTGCGGCAGGTTAACCAGCGAGGTAAAAGCAATGCGTGTACTAAGGTCCCTGAAATAATTATCGTCGGAGACCCTCTGGTAATTAATTGTGCCGGTCAGGCCCTCCCCCAGGTTTTGCGAGTGCTGGAACAGCAGCGCCCAGCGGGTTCTATCGTCATCAATCAGATCGTCTGGAAGCAAATCCATCCGCGCCTGGCCGGAGGAAGTCGGCATGAGGTAACGGAATTCTGAACCGAGTAGCGCACCGCGTTTGGAGAGGGCACGCGCTGAAAAAGTAGCGTCATAATTCGGCGCGATATTCCAGTAATAGGGCAGCATAAACTCGAAACCGTTGTTGCTGGTATTGCCCATGGTGGGCGGGAGAAATCCCGATTTGCGCGAGCTGGCTGTGGGAAAATCGATCCATGGGGTGTAAAGGATCGGCACGCCCTTGAACACGATACTCGCATCGCGTGCCACACCAACATTGGTAACCTGATCGATTTTCAGATCGCGGGCGCGCAAGTACCAGTCGTCGTTGCCCACCGGACACGTGGTGTAATTCACCTGCTCGAAGCGGTATTGTTGCGGGCCTTCAAAGAACAGGTGGGATGCATTGCCCCTGCTTTGGTTTTTCTGAAGCATGAAATCAGGGGAATCAAAATAGCCCGTCTCGCGCTCGGTATTTACTTTGAGCTTCGGACCTTGCACTGAATTGCCGCGCTGCTCGAGGCGCACATTGCCTTCGGCCTCGATCTCGTCTTCAGACAGAAAATAGTTCAACCAGTCAGCGAATATGGCTTGCCCGCGCTTGCGCAACACTACCGAACCTTGCGCCGTAATTTTCTCTTCGTCTTGTCCCTCGATACTCTCGGCTTCTATGAAAATCGGCAGTGCTTCCTGTTGTCCGGGGGGCGGGTTTAAGCGCCCATCCGGTTTCAGTTTGAGCGCATCTTCATCCGCAATCGAGGCATGGGAAAGAAGATAAAGCAGAGAAAAAGCGATGGGCTGAAGACAGAATTTGCGCATCATGCATTGATTGACCGGAGGGCTGCTTTGATTTTAAGTGTTAAAATCGCACAAATTTATCATTATGGCAATTCAGAGGCGCTTTTGAAACGTTTTGCATTGCTGGAGGACTGGATTAGCTCGCAGTTTCCCGGGATTTCTTTTACGCTGAAAGCAGCGTCAGAAGATGCCAGTTTCCGCCGCTATTTCCGGGTGAAGTTTGAAGATCGTTCGCTGATAGCGATGGATGCGCCACCGTCACACGAGGACTGCAGGCCGTTCATCCAGGTTTCGGAATTGTTTTATGCGGCGGGGGCGCATGTGCCGCGGGTGCTGGCCAGGAATTTAGAACAAGGTTTCTTGTTGCTCGATGATCTCGGTACCACCACTTATTTGCAGATATTGCGGGACGGCGACGCCGACCGCTTGTATCTGGATGCGATTGAGTCGCTGACAAAGATTCAACTAGCAAGCCGCGCGGATGTTTTACCGAATTATGATGAAGCCCTACTGCTGCGTGAAATGCGCCTGTTTCCCGATTGGTATGTGGCTAAACATTTGCGGCTCGGTTTGAGCCCGGCCCAGACGGATGTACTGAATTTCATGTTCAAGCGGGTATTGCAGAACAATATGGCGCAACCGCGTGTATATGTGCACCGTGACTACCATTCGCGCAATCTAATGTTAAGCGACCCCAATCCCGGCATTCTGGATTTTCAGGACGCGGTGTACGGCCCGATTACTTATGATGTGGTTTCAATGTTCAGGGATGCCTATATCAGTTGGGATGAAGAGCGCGTTCTCGACTGGGTGGTGCGTTACTGGGAGCGCGCCAAAAAGGCTGGCCTGCCGATAGCCGCCGATTTTACGGAGTTCTACCGCGATTTCGAGTGGATGGGAGTGCAAAGGTATCTGAAAGTGCTGGGCA
>JAHFRG010000059.1 GCA_023258935.1 Betaproteobacteria bacterium | reverse complement strand
CACATTTTTTGTACTCTGTACTACCGGGTGGGGCGCAAGCCAGGCAATGGCGGCAAAAGACATCAGGATGTCAACTACGACCAGCACTGAAAATTCCGGCTTGTTGAATTTTTTGTTGCCGGCTTTTGAGGATAAATGTAGTTGCAAGGTCCGTGTGATTTCAGTAGGCACCGGCAAGGCGCTGGAACTCGGCAAGAACGGAGACGTGGACGTAGTGCTGGTGCACGCCAGGCCCGCAGAAGATAAATTCGTAGCGGAAGGCCATGGCGTGAACCGCCGTGATGTGATGTATAACGATTTCATTTTGGTTGGAACGCAGTCTGACTCCCTGCGACTTCGCGGCACCAAAGATGTGATTGCGGCGTTCAATACGCTCGGCGAGGGCAAGGCCAAATTCATATCGCGCGGCGACAATTCAGGAACCGACCAGATGGAAAAAAATTACTGGAAGCAGGCTGGCGTCGAGCCCAAGGGGGCCTGGTTCGTTTCCGCGGGCCTGGGAATGGGCGAAGTGCTGACCATGGCAGGCGAATTGCAAGCCTATACGCTGAGCGACCGCGCGACTTACGGGGCCTACCGCGCCAAGACCGGCTTGGACATTCTGGTGCAGGGGGACCCCAAAATGTTCAACCCTTACGGCGTCATCGCAGTCAACCCCAAGAAATATCCCGATGTAAACTATGAGGGCGCGATGGCTTTCATCAATTGGATTACCTCTGATGACGGGCAAAAGAGAATTGCCGAATTCAAGGTGGACGGCGAACAATTGTTTTTCCCGTCGGCGAAGATAGATCACTGACCGGCATGGACCTGCTGCAGCCCACGCGCGAAGCATTCTCCCTGCTTTTCTCGGGAAACCCCGAGCTCTGGAGGATCATCTTTATCTCGCTGCGCGTCTCGCTCATCGCCATGCTGGTGGTGACCCCGCTGGCTGTGGCGGTGGGTTTCTTTCTGGCCACCGTTGCGTTCCCTGGGCGGCGCGCATTGGTGATTTTAATTCAGGGCCTGTTGTCCTCGCCCACGGTGGTGGTAGGGCTGCTGCTTTATCTTCTGCTGTCACGACAGGGGCCGTTTGGTTCCTGGCATCTGCTGTTCACGCAGGAGGCGATGATCATCGGCCAGGCCATCATTGCTTTTCCGGTGGTGGTTGCGTTTACCTTGTCCGCGGTGCAGGGAGCCGATCCGCGCGCGCATGAAACCGCGGTGAGTCTCGGTGCCGGTACTACGCGCGCCGCGCTGACCACGCTACTGGAAGTACGTTTTGGTGTGATGGCCGCTGTCTTCAACGCTTTCGGACGGGTGTTTTCTGAAATCGGTTGCTCGCTCATGGTCGGCGGCAATATTCTGGGATTGACGCGCAACATTCCCACCGCAATCGCTCTGGAGACAAGCAAAGGTGAATTCGCGCAAGGTATTGCACTGGGTATCGTGCTCATGGCAGTGGCTTTGGGCGTGAATTACGCGCTAGCCTTTGTGCAGGGTGAGGGTGGACTCAAATGAGCGGCCTCTTGCTGCAAATCGAAGGCTTGCGCAAGAATTATGGTGCCAGGCGCATCCTGGATATTGAGCGCCTTGCACTACACGCGGGCGAGAGCTATGTGGTGACCGGCGATAACGGCGTCGGGAAAACCACCTTGTTGAGAATCATTGCCGGTTTGGAAAGCGCACAAATAAGCCGCTATCAGTTTGAGGGGCGGCCGATATTGCTGGAAAATTTCCCGCAACGGCTGCGTCAGGAAATCATTTACGTGCACCAACACCCGTATCTGTTCAAAACCACGGTGGCAGCAAATATCGGTTACGGATTGAAAGCAAGGCACCTGCCCAAGGCCGAGCGAGAAACACTGGTCAAGGAAGCGATGGAATGGGCGGGAGTTGCTCATCTCAATCATGTGCCGCCGCAGGAACTATCCGGCGGGGAGAAACAGCGGGTGGCTCTCGCTCGTACCAAGGTGCTCAAACCGAAACTTTATTTGCTGGACGAGCCGACCGCCAATCTGGATGCCGAGGCGCGCCGCCAAACCATAGAGCTGATCCAGCGCTTGCGCCTTGACAACAACTGCGTATTGATCGCGTGTCATGACTATGAATTGATCAATCTTCCCCACATGCGCCGCATGACCTTGACTGATGGCCGACTTCTGCCTCAAGTTGCAGCAGCAAGTCAAGAGCAGATTATCTAAAGAAGAAAAGCCATTGTTCCATAATGGTTTTCACCCGCGTTCAAAGTTGAACAAAATGTCGTACCCGTGTTTAAATGATGAAATGGCATGCCGATTAACAGCGGGCAACGGATAAGCGGGCGAGAAACTCAGGCTGGGTAATCGTCCTGATGGCGGACCGGATGAAAATTTTTGGATTTGCAGGATACTCGGGCAGCGGCAAAACCACGCTGATAGAACAATTGATCCCGCAATTCGTAATGCGTGGCCTCAAGGTATCGCTGATTAAACATGCCCATCACGATTTCGACATTGACCGTCCTGGAAAGGATTCCCACCGGCACCGCGAAGCCGGCTGCAGTGAAGTGCTAATCACTTCCAACCAACGCTGGGTGCTGATGCATGAATTGCGCGGAGAACAGGAGCGGAGTTTGCAACACCAGTTAAAACGCTTATCGCCGTGCGATCTTGTGCTGGTCGAGGGCTTTAAAAAAGAGCCCATTCCAAAATTGGAAATTCACCGCGCCGCGATGCGCCAGCCGTTGCTGCAGCCCGGCGACCCCAATATCATTGCAATTGCGTCTGACACGCAAATTAAGGTTAAGGTGCCGCTGCTGGACCTGAATGACCCGGAGCAAATTTCGGAATTCATCTTGCGGCATCTAAAGGTAAAATGAACAGTAAAAGAGTTACGACAGAAACATGGTAAATTTGGTTTATTTTGCCCGCTTGCGCGAAACGCTCGGCCTGGATTCGGAGAAAGTGGCGTTACCGCAAGACGTGGGTGATGTGGCGAGCCTCACCCAATGGTTGCGCGGCCGCGGCAAAGTGTGGGACACGGAGCTTGCGCCCGGGAATAGGGTGCGCGTGGCGGTGAATCTGGAAGTGGCCGAGCAATCCACTTGTATTGCCGATGGCGATGAAGTGGCGTTTTTTCCGCCGGTTACTGGAGGTTAAGTTGACAATACGTGTACAAACCGAGGATTTCGATATCGCTGCGGAAGTGCTGAAGCTGCGCCGGGGTAATCCAAAAATCGGCGCAGTCGCGTGTTTTATTGGTTTAGTGCGCGACATCAATGAGAACGCCACGGTTGCAGAAATGACCTTGGAGCATTACCCTGCAATGACTGAAAAGGCGCTCACTGACATCGTTGAGCAGGCAAAGAGCCGCTGGGACATAATGGATGTTTCACTGGTGCACCGGGTTGGTACGCTCAAACCCATGGACCAAATCGTCCTGGTGGTGGTGGCAAGCTCCCATCGCGGGGCAGCCTTCGCCGCCTGTGAATTTATCGTGGATTATTTGAAGACCAGGGCGCCGTTTTGGAAAAAAGAGAAGACCGATAAAGGTATGCGTTGGGTCGAGGCGCGCGACAGCGATGACGATGCCGCACAGCGCTGGCACTGAAGGCGCGACCGATTGAAATACCTCTTAATCGAGTTTAATATCTGGTTCACACGGAATAGCCTGAGGATGAAATCCGAGGGGGCTCTTTGTCATCGCCGGTTTCTTTGACGGATTCCCGACTTTCATAAGGAGAATCAATGAAAGGTATTTATCTGAAGCTTTACGTGCCCGAATTCGATAAGCATCCAGATGGCGTAGCGCTGCACCAGTGGTTGATGAATAAGGCAAAGTCTTTGGGCGTCGAGGGCGGAACAGCTTCCCGCGCCGTTTCCGGCTTCGGCCGGCACGGCGACCTCAGCGTGGACAATGTTTTCGGAGAATCGCCCATGGAGATGGTGTTCATGACTAGCGAGGACCTGGCGGACAAGTTTCTCGCTCTTCTCAAGAAGGAAAAGATTTCCCTGTTCTACATCAAGACACCGGCCGAATACGGCTGGCTGGGAGACTTGCAGAAATAGGCGGCCCGATACGCGGTCGCAGGAAAGAATTGATTGATTCAAGTCCCCACGCAACCGCGAAAACACCCGGGCTTCGCCCCACATCAATTAACTACCGATTGGTTTAATAAATTTCTTGCCGCATCGGTGACCTCGGATGCGGTTAAGCCCGCCGGTCCAACTCCGTGTGCAACCAAATCATCCGCCGCGGCGCCGTGCAGGTAGACCGCAAGCAGCATAGCGTTACCCGCGCTCAAACCTTGCGCGATCAGCGCCGCAATCATTCCCGTCAGCACATCGCCCATGCCTGCGCTGGCCATTCCCGGATTGCCGCTAGAATTGATGTACCAGCTTCCATCCGGCAGCGCGCAAATGCTGCCGGCGCCTTTTAACACGACATGGCAGCGGAAGAGACTCGCGATTTCAAGTGCTGCAGCCAGGCGGTCACGCTGGATTTCTTCAGTCCCGCTATTGAGTAAACGCCCGGCTTCAGCGGGGTGGGGTGTGAGAATGGTTGCGGCGGTGCGCCGCTTCAGCAGCAATTGCAGTTTGTGATCGGCTCCGAGCAGATTGAGCGCATCGGCATCCAGCACTAATGGTAATTTTGTTTTAAGCGCAGCAGCAAGAAAATGTTGCGCTTCATTTGATTTCCCCAAACCCGGACCAAGCGCCAGGCAATCGAGATTATCGATCTCAAGCAATTCTTTGGGTAAGCGCAGCATGAGTTCAGGCTGCAGCGGATCGACCAAGGGTGCGTTTTTGGCGAGAAGTGCGACATAAGTTCTGCCTGCGCCCAGCTTCAGTGCTGCGCTGCCGGCGAGCAGCGCAGCGCCGACCATGCCAGTTGCACCGCCAAGTATGCCGACATTGCCGAATAATCCTTTATGGCTGTTGCGCGGCCGCTGCTTGAGCCGCGGGCAAGTGGCTTGTGAGAGCAGCCATCCTTTAGGAGGCAGGGTAGCCGCAGCATCAATATCAAGGCCGCGCACGTGTATTTCGCCGCAACAGTTCACGCCTTCCGCGGTGAGCAACCCGGGCTTCAAGGCGATAAAAGTTACCGTATGTGTCGCACGCACCGCAGCGCCTAGAATGCGGCCAGTATCTGCATCAAGCCCGCTGGGCACATCCAGTGTCAGCACCGGAATGCCAAGCTGGTTGATGCGCTCGACAAGTTGCGCGTAGCGGCCTTCAAGCCGGCGCTTGAGTCCAATGCCGAACAAACCATCCACTGCCAAGTCCCATTTGCCTGCGGGAATTTTGTTGTGCAAAATGCCGCCGACCTTTTGCCACAGGCGCAAAGCACGAGCGGCATCGCGTGGCAATTTCTTTTCATCGCCGGTGAACACGACGTCAACCTTGAACCACCATTGCTTGAGGTGACGGGCGAGCACCAGGGCATCGCCGCCGTTGTTGCCCGGCCCGGCAAGAACCAGTACGCTGGTGCCGCCTTCGCCCAGCAGCTCGCGTGCGAGCTCGGCGGCGGCGAGGCCCGCCGCCTCCATCAAGCGGTGCGCAGGCAAAAACTTGGCTTCGATTTTCCTGGTGTCGCGGGTCAGGTAAATCGGCCTGGGCGTGGTCGCATCTTCAATCATGGTGATGATAGTTTAGCTGTAAAGCAGTCGGCTGGTTAGGGTATAATTTGTTTTTTAGGAGTCTATCCGCAACTGATGCCCCAACTCCTCAAGCTGCGCGGGCGCAACGCCCTTTCCGACTTCCGTCTCAACAAATTGCTTTCTGTCTTGAAAACCACCGTGCCCTCGATTGCCGAGGTTCAGGCAGAATTTTGGCATTTCGCGGCACTGTCGAGAAAATTGACGGATGAGGAAACCGGTATCCTGAAGCGGATATTAACTTATGGTCCAACGGCGCGAGTGGACAATATTAGAGGCGAGCTGTTGCTGGTAGTGCCGCGCATTGGTACCGTTTCCCCCTGGTCATCCAAAGCCACAGACATCGCCCGCTGTTGCGGGCTGGAAGCCATCGAGCGTATCGAGCGGGGTGTTGCTTTTTATTTCGAAAAACGAGATAAGCTCTCGGAGAGCGAGAAACAAGCTTCACTGCCGCTGATTCACGACCGGATGACCGAATCGGTGCTGAAGTCTTTCGACGAAGCAGACAAACTGTTCCAGCATTTTGCGGCAGCGCCTATGCAGACGGTAGATATACTGGGCGGCGGCGCGACAGCTCTCATCCGCGCCAACCAGAATATGGGGCTTGCACTTTCCGACGACGAGATTACCTATTTACTGGAAAACTTCAGGCGCATCGGGCGTAATCCCACGGATGTTGAGCTGATGATGTTCGCACAAGTGAATTCTGAACACTGCCGACACAAGATTTTCAATGCCGATTGGGTGATAGATGGAGTGAAGCAACCGCTTTCACTCTTTGCCATGATTAAAAACACTCATAAGCAGAACCCTCAAGGCACGCTGGTGGCCTACGCGGACAACGCATCGGTGATTGAAGGCACTCGCATAGAGCGTTTTTGTCCTGCCAATAGCGCGGCCGAATACGGCTATGCGGAAAAACAGACACATATCCTGATGAAGGTGGAAACGCACAATCATCCCACGGCGATTGCGCCTTTTCCCGGTGCGGCCACAGGCTCGGGCGGTGAAATCCGCGACGAAGGCGCGACCGGACGCGGGGCCAAGCCCAAGGCGGGATTGGCCGGATTTTCGGTTTCCAATCTGAATATCCCCGGCTTCAACCAACCCTGGGAGATGCATCAAGGTGCTGCAGATGGATGTTACGGCATGCCTGCGCGCATCGCTTCCGCTTTGCAAATCATGGTGGAGGGGCCGATAGGCGCGGCCGCATTTAACAATGAATTCGGCCGCCCGAATCTGTGCGGTTATTTCCGCACTTATGAAGAGCTGGTGGCAGGAGAAATGCGCGGCTACCACAAACCCATCATGATTGCCGGCGGAGTGGGCAATATCAGCAGCGAGCAGGTAACAAAAAGCAAAGCGACAAATAAGTGTTTGCTGATTCAATTGGGCGGGCCGGGCATGCTGATTGGGCTGGGTGGCGGCGCGGCATCCAGCATGGACACGGGTTCTAATGTTGAGAGCCTGGATTTTGCTTCGGTGCAGCGGGGCAACGCTGAAATGCAGCGCCGCGCGCAGGAAGTGATAGACCGTTGCTGGGCATTGGGAGAGAGCAATCCCGTTATCTCGATACATGATGTTGGCGCCGGTGGATTGTCTAATGCGCTGCCTGAACTGGTGCACGGCTCAAACTGCGGCGGTCGAATCAAGCTGCGGGAAATACCCAACGAAGAGCCCGGTATGTCGCCTTTGCAAGTGTGGTGCAACGAAGCGCAGGAGCGTTACGTGCTGGCGGTCAGCGCCGGGAATTTTGCTTTATTCAAGAAAATCTGCGAGCGCGAGCGCTGCCCATTCGCGGTGATCGGCGAGGCGACTGCCGAGCCGCAACTGCGTGTTGAAGACAGTGTGTTCAGCAACTGGCCTGTTGATATGGAATTGGAAGTATTGCTCGGCAAGCCGCCGAAGATGACTCGCCAGGTTTCACGTCTTGCGAGAGCGTTACCGTCATTCGTTGTAAACGATATCGATTTACTGGATGCAGTGCATCGCGTGCTGCGCTTGCCCGCAGTAGCAGACAAAACTTTCCTTATCAGCATTGGTGACCGCACCGTGGGCGGGTTAAGCGCGCGCGACCAGATGGTCGGGCCCTGGCAAATTCCTGTTGCGGATGTTGCGGTAACTTTGATGGGCTACAAAACAGTGAGAGGAGAAGCTTTTGCCATGGGCGAACGCGCGCCTTTGGCGGTGATTAATCCCAAAGCTTCGGCGCGCATGGCGGTAGCGGAAGCGATCACCAATATCGCAGCGGCGTCGATTGCCAGCCTTGGCGATGTGAAGCTTTCCTGCAATTGGATGGCAGCAGCAGGACATCCAGGAGAAGATGCGGCGCTGTTTGATGCGGTGCATGCCGTGGCGATGGAATTGTGTCCGCAGCTGGGCGTAAGCATTCCTGTGGGCAAGGATTCATTGTCAATGAAGACGGTCTGGGAAGACAACGGAAAAAGGAAAGAGGTCATTGCGCCGCTCTCCTTGGTCGTATCGGCGTTTGCTCCGGTTCCGGACGTGAGCAAATCCCTGACGCCGCAATTGCGTACCGATAGTGGAGAGACCGAACTGATCCTGATCGACCTCGGCAACGGCAAAAACCGTCTTGGGGGTTCGGCGCTGGCGCAAGTTTACAAGCATACCGGGAACGAAGCGCCTGACGTGGACGACCCGCAGCGGCTCAAGGCGTTTTTCAATGTTATGCAAAAGCTGAATCGGGAAAACAAGCTTCTTGCTTATCACGACCGCTCGGATGGCGGGCTGCTTGTCGCGCTTTGCGAAATGGCATTTGCCGGACATGTTGGCATTACCGCAAATCTCGATGAACTTTGCTATGACCCGCTTTGCAATGACGTGGAAGGGCAGGAGCGGCAGCCCGAAATATTATTGCCGGGCAGATACCAGGAGCGCATTTTGCAAGTGCTGTTCAACGAGGAATTGGGCGCGGTGGTGCAAATACGGGCCGCCGACCGCAAGCCGGTAATGCAAGCCTTCTCTGAAGCAGGCCTTTCCCCGCACGTTCTTGGAGGACTGAACAAAAGCGATGAGCTGCGTTTGGTGCGCAACGCCAAAGTGATTTTTTCAGAAACACGGGCGAACCTTCAACGCGTGTGGTCGGAGACCACTTATCACATGCAGCGGATGCGAGATAACCCGGAAGCCGCGCAACAGGAATACGACCGCATACTGGATGGCGGCAATCCCGGCTTGCATGCGCAACTTACTTTCGATATAGCCCAGGATATCGCTGCGACTTATATTGCAGCGCGCAAACGCCCGCGTATTGCCATCCTGCGCGAGCAAGGGGTGAACGGCCAGATTGAAATGGCGGCTGCATTCGACCGCGCTGGGTTTTTGGCGGTGGACGTGCATATGAGCGATATCATCGAGGGACGCGTCTCGCTCAAAGACTTCAAAGGTTTTGCCGCGTGCGGCGGATTTTCCTATGGCGATGTGCTGGGTGCGGGAGAAGGGTGGGCCAAATCCATATTGTTTAATCCCCGTGCACGCGACGAGTTCGCTGCGTTCTTCAAGCGCGAGGATAGTTTTGCTTTAGGGATTTGCAACGGATGCCAGATGATGAGCAACCTACGGGAGCTGATTCCAGGCTCAGAACATTGGCCGCATTTCGTGCGCAATCGCTCCGAGCAGTTTGAGGCGCGCTTGGTGATGGCCCGGGTCGAAAACAGTCCATCTTTGTTTTTTGCGGGCATGACGGGAAGCCGCATGCCGATTGCGGTGGCGCACGGCGAGGGTTATGCCGAATTTTCAGATTCGAAACAATTGCAGGCAGCGCAGCCTTTGGTTGCACTGCGCTTTGTGGACAATCGCGGCGAGCCTACGGAAATTTATCCCTACAATCCCAACGGCTCGCCTTCGGGAATCACTGGACTTACTTCTTTAGACGGGCGTTTTACCATCCTCATGCCGCATCCCGAGCGGGTATTCCGCACCGTGCAGAACTCCTGGCATCCGTGGGAGTGGGGTGAAGACGCGCCCTGGTTGCGCGTCTTCAGAAACGCGCGCAAATGGATAGGTTAGCGTCTATTCGATTTTGGATTTAGCGCGCAGGTCGGCCAAAAATTTGTCGAACTGTTGCTGTTGGAAGCGTTGTTGCAGTTTGGCTTTCACTTCTTCGTACTGCGGCACTTTGACGGGGCGCAC
>JAHFRG010000058.1 GCA_023258935.1 Betaproteobacteria bacterium | reverse complement strand
CTGTTCCGATACCAGCCCGATCAGAAAAATCAGCACGGAAGTAATGAAAAGCAATGCACTCATATTGGTGAAGCGGTGAATCGTCAAGAAGGTATATAGGTAGTAACTCAATCCGGTGAGAAAAAAGAACAGACTGATCGGCAGGAACAAGCGCAGCGGGGAGTAAAGCGTACCAATCTTGAAAATGATAAGCAGAAACCTTCCGCCGTCACGCAACAAGCGGATATGACTTTTCCCGACCCGTTTCGGTGCGACGATCGGTACATACGCCACCGGGAGTCCGGCGCGGAAAAAACTCATGGTAACGGTAGTAGGATATGAAAACCCGTTGGGCAATAGGTAAAGAAACTTGCGGAATTTATCCGCTTTAACCACTCTGAAACCCGAGGTCAAATCCTCAACGTCTTGCCCTACCATCCAGGTTGCCAGCTTGTTGTAAAAAGAATTGGCAAATGCGCGGTGGGCTCCAGCTTGTGATCCGCTGGTGCGCGCGCCCACCACCATTTCGAACCCTTGTTTGAATTTTTCCACAAGACCGGAAATATCCGATGGCCGGTGTTGGCCGTCGGCGTCCATAAAAATCAGAATGTCGCCGGTGGCCGCTCGCGCCCCGCTTTTAACTGCAGCGCCGTTGCCCATGCTGTGGGGGTGAGCAACCACGCGCACGCTGTTGGCTTCACACACCGCCAAGGTTTGATCGGTGGAACCGTCGTCAACCACGATTATTTCCTCGTTGGCAAACAGTTCGCGCAGCTGCGGCAGAAGTAACTCCAGCGCAGCGGCCTCGTTTTTTGCCGGAAGAATGATGCTGTAAACGGTCATTGGTATACCTTGTTCCCCTCAGTCGCGCGCTCCAGCGCCGCTTCCCACATATCCAGCTCCGGCTCGTAAATCCAGCGCGTGGACAAATGACGCCGGTTGGCCTCGCGTGCCCTCTCCAGATAACGCCGGGCGTCGTGATACAGGCCGGCGCTGGCCAGCCATTTCATCTGGATGAGCGCGTAATCGGGCTCAGGGTTGAGTTGAAAGGCCTGGTCCATGGCTTTCATCGCTGAATCGAGCAGACCCTCGGTCGCGTACAGCCTAGCCAGGAGCGCGTAAAGCAGATTGGCATGCAGCGTGTAGCGCGGATTTTGCTGCAAAGCCTCGATTGCCTGTTTCAATTCACTATAGCCCGGACGCTGGCACTCGTTGTTTTCGCGCCGCTGCACCATCCACTCCAGAGTCAACACCGGAACGCTTGAGTATGCGCTGATTCTTAGCCGGGCGGCCACTGCGTCCATAACCGGCATGGGTAAATCGGGGTCTTTGCATCCCAGAACCAGCCAGTTCATGAAGCCGCGCGCATCCTGCGGATGCAGCTCGGTCATGTGTTGGAACACCTTGGCGGCTTCGGCATATTTTCCATCCACAATCCAGATGCCCGCAAGATATTCCTGGGCGCGGCTTGACGTCGGCTTCTCGCTTGCCCAGACCACAGCTTGTTTAAACACGTTGCCCCACAGCCGGCTCTCGTTCCAGGTCATCGCGCAAAGCAGGGCGAGTATGAGCGAAGCAATGGCCGGAATCAGGCCCGGCAGCCGTATGCCTAGATGCTGGCGCAGCTGGCCAACGTAAAAAACCGCGGCAAACAACGGCCCCGCCATGGGCAGATAGTTGCGGTGCTCGTAGTAAAGCTCAAGCGGGATAACGGTCGCTTCCAGCGCATGTCCCGCGAAAAACCATCCAATGGCGAAACTCAGCACGGCATGACGCCGGCGGTATTTTATCGCAACACCGAGCAAAGCCGCTATCGCCGCGATTGCCAGCATGGTCGAGAGCGGCTCGAACAAGCCGCGCGAGATCGGATAGTCGTCATAAAGCAAGCCCAATGACAGGGGCCGCGGGAGAAAAATCTTGCCGAGATATTCAATCAGGATGCGCGATTCGGTGAGCAAGCGCTCGGCAAGACTGAAATCGCGCAGTTGATAGCCGGCGAATATTGCCTCACCCCGCAGGACGAGATAAGCCACAGCCAGCGCGAGCGGCAGGTAAACAAAAACGCCAAGCCAGATTTTCCAGCGGGGTGGCTTTGACAACTCAGCAAACAAGGTCGCTTCAATCACCCAGACATAGGCCGCGAGCAAGATGCCGTTTTCCTTGCTCAAGCAAGCCAGCGTCATGCCGAAAACCATGCCGCAGGACGCCCATGCATAGCCGGCTCTAAGCTTGCCTGTGATGAGCATTTCCCGTCCATACACAAAAGCCAACAGGCCGGCGAGCGTGAACAGCGCGCAAAGCTCACTCATGCGCTGTATGACGTAGAGCACTGAGGAAATCTGTATTGGATGAAGCAGCCAGATAGCGCTGGTGAAAAAAGCCAGGGTGAGCGCCTGTTTTTTCTGGTAGGCGAGAATTTCGCCGATTTTTTTGAACAGCACGAACAGCAGGCAGCCATTGACCAGATGTAGGAGCAGATTGAAGAGCTTGAATGCGCGGGCATCCATTGGCCAGGCAGCGTGCTGCGCGGCGAAAGTGAGCAGCGGCAGCGGCCTGCCAAGCGGTCCGGAAATACCTGACATGACAAACTCCGCAATCTGCCGCAGGCTCGCAGGCTCTTTGATGCGCTCCAAACCCTTGAGATTCGGAAAATCGTCGAGAAGAAAGCCTCCGCTCAGGCCCGGCCAGTACAACGCACATGCGGTAATCAGGAGCGCGAGAAGTCCGGCAACCGCGATTGTTCCGGGGTTCGCGTTCAGGCGCAACATATTATTATTTTCATACTTCTGTACCAGGCGGTGTTATGCAAAAAAAACCCGCCCTGAAAACTGGGCGGGTTTTGTAGTAAAAGCGTGCTTAAATTACCTGCACGCAGCCGGACGGTATCTGGCCAGAATTGTGGCGGTGTTGTCCGAGCAGCTCCAGTTTTTGCCGCCATCCACGGTCTTCAAGAACAAGGTCATGCCTTGAATCAACGTGTTAACCCCGGTGGCTTTCATGGTCGCTCGCAGCGTCAACGGGCCGGAGATACCGGCTCCCACGGTGATGCCAATGCCCGCCACGTATTTGCCAATGGTATTGCCCATCGTTGAAGACGAGGCCAGAGGCCATACGCCCTTGTCGGCATAGTACTCGGCCATCGCGGTTTTGCCGCCGGATAGCAGTTCCACCGCTTCAGTTACTTGAGCACGTGCCGTGTAGTCTTGATAAGCCGGAATCGCTACTGCGGCCAGAATACCAATAATGGCTACCACGATCATTAACTCAATCAAGGTAAAGCCTTTTTGTAAAAGTTTCATGTGCATAGCTCCTAAAAAAATTGTAGTTAAATCATGATTACGTATTGCAAGCATATTAGGGAGCAAATTGCATGCCATGCTATCTATACTTAAATTCATCTATATTCAATAAGTTATATTGAGCACGGCAGCGTGATCGGGCATATACTGCCGTTTTTTGTCCTATTTGACCACAATTGATTCGCGAAACTTATCCCTGTCAAGTTACGACCACTTTACCATGGTTGGGAAGCCGAGCGGGGTTCGAACCCGTCAGGCTACCCGATGATATGACCTCTCGCTAGTGTCCGGTTATGGCCAGTAACTGACCGTTCGTCAAGGGTCGCTTCCCGACCCAAAGCGGACATTGGCGCTGACTGTTAATCCGGGTTCTAGGTTCAAGCCCTGATTGGGGAGCCACATAATTTCAGTATCTGTGCCATCGTGACATTAAAATTTCTCGGGCAATTCTAATCAAGCCGGCAAGCGAACCCGGCCGTTTGACGAAAAAACCCGCCCTGAAAACTGGGCGGGTTTTGTAGTAAAAGCGTGCTTAAATTACCTGCACGCAGCCGGACGGTATCTGGCCAGAATTGTGGCGGTGTTGTCCGAGCAGCTCCAGTTTTTGCCGCCATCCACGGTCTTCAAGAACAAGGTCATGCCTTGAATCAACGTGTTAACCCCGGTGGCTTTCATGGTCGCTCGCAGCGTCAACGGGCCGGAGATACCGGCTCCCACGGTGATGCCAATGCCCGCCACGTATTTGCCAATGGTATTGCCCATCGTTGAAGACGAGGCCAGAGGCCATACGCCCTTGTCGGCATAGTACTCGGCCATCGCGGTTTTGCCGCCGGATAGCAGTTCCACCGCTTCAGTTACTTGAGCACGTGCCGTGTAGTCTTGATAAGCCGGAATCGCTACTGCGGCCAGAATACCAATAATGGCTACCACGATCATTAACTCAATCAAGGTAAAGCCTTTTTGTAAAAGTTTCATGTGCATAGCTCCTAAAAAAATTGTAGTTAAATCATGATTACGTATTGCAAGCATATTAGGGAGCAAATTGCATGCCATGCTATCTATACTTAAATTCATCTATATTCAATAAGTTATATTGAGCACGGCAGCGTGATCGGGCATATACTGCCGTTTTTCGTCATATTTGGAATTTGTCACAACTGAGAGCGTATTAATCAGAATATCCAGGGATTTTCGTCTCATCCACTATGTCGATTTGCGATGGGTCGAGTTTCACTGCAATAGCGTAATCGCGATAGACTTTATTCCGTACGAACACATTGAAAATATCAGGATCAATATGACCGTCGACCTTGAGCCTGCCCAGGATATTGAGCGATTCGGTAAGCGTCTTGCCCACTTTGTATGGCCGATCCTTTGCGGTGAGCGCCTCGAAAATATCGGCAATCGCCATGATGCGCGCCTGCACCGACATTTTCTCACCCTTTAAGCCCTTAGGGTAACCCTTGCCATCCACGCGCTCGTGGTGGCCGCCTGCGAATTCCGGCACATTGCGCAAGTGCTTGGGCCATGGCAGCGCTTCCAGCATCTTGATGGTGACTACGACGTGGTTATTGATGATCTCGCGCTCTTTCTCGTTCAGCGTGCCTCTGGCAATGCTTAAGTTTTCCACTTCGTCATCGCTGAGAAATCTCGTCTGCTTGCCGTCGATACCAACCCATGGAAGGGCAGCGATCTCTCTCACTCGTTTCAGTAGCTCCTCGTTCGCGAATTCCCCGCCGATATTAATTTTGCGCAGCAACTCGCGGTCGTGGTTCAGCTGTTTGATTCGTCCGTGATAATCGGCTTCAAGTTTGGCGATTGCATCAGGATCTTTTCCTGCCCGCAGTTTTGCCTTCAGCAAATTGATTTCGGCATCGCGTTTGAGTATCTCGAATCGCGTGTCTATCAGGATGATACGGTCGTAAATGGTCTCCAGTTTGGTGGATTTGTCCACCACGTGCACCGGTGTCGTAACTTTTCCACAGTCGTGCAAAAGCCCCGCGATCTTGAGTTCGTAGCGGTCTTTTTCATTCATATGAAAATCTTTCAGCGGACCCGTTTTAGTGTTATTGACTGCTTCCGCAATCATCATGGTCAATACCGGGACCCGCGCGCAATGTCTGCTGGTGTAGGGTGATTTCTCGTCGATCGCGGTATTGATGAGACTAATGAAGGACTCAAACAGTTTTTCCAGCTGGTCGATCAGCTGTCGGTTGGTAAGCGCGATAGCGGCCTGCGAAGCCAGCGATTCGGCCAGTTGCTCATCGGTCGCTGAAAAAGCGATGATCTCTCCGCTCTCCCGGTCTTTGGCATTGATGAGCTGCAGCACGCCGATGATCTCATTCTCGTGATTCTTCATCGGGACGGTGAGAAATGATTTCGAGCGGTACCCAGTTTTCTTGTCGAAACTCTTGGTGCCGGTAAAATCGAAGCCTTGCTCAGTATAGGCATCCGCGATGTTGATCGTCTGATCATGCAACACCGCATAAGCCACCACCATCGAATTGTTCGGTTTACCAGCATCGTCATAGAGCGCGATCGGATGGAAAGGGATTTCCTCCCCCGTAGTGCCGCCCATGGCGATATTGAGGGAATCAGTGCGGATGATTTCGAACTTCAGGTTGCGTTCGTCCGCCATCCGGTACAAGGTACCGCCATCGGCGTTGACGATATTCTTCGCGGCAATCAGGATATTTTCAAGCAGGCGGTTGATGTCCTTATCTTTGGACAAGGACACGCCGACGCGGTTTAGATCTTCCAGCCGCTGCAGCAAGTCATCAGAAGTCAGCACTTTCACTCTATGCCATTTCTCCGCTTATTGTGCTGGCGTTATTTGATACAAACAGCTCTGACCTGGTGAATATCAGTGATGCCTTGCAGCACCTTTTCTATACCGTCCTGCTTCAATGTGCGCATGCCGTCTTCCAAAGCTGTAGCAAACATTTTGGCAACTTGCGCATGTTCGTGTATGTCTTTCTTGATGGCATCGGTACCTACCAGCAATTCATGCAAGCCGACCCGCCCCTTGTAGCCGGTGTTGTTGCACACCTCGCACCCCACCGGCTGATAAAGGGTAAACTGCCCTTTGTCGTTGCCGAAGGATTTGACCCATTCTTTATAAACCTGCTCGTATGCGCCTTTCGGATCTTTCTTCCAATGCGCGGTATTCTTAAGCTCCTCGCAGTATTCGGTGAGCAGGGCTTTCAATTCGTCCTGGCTGGGAACGTAGGCCTGCTTGCATTTGGAGCACAGGCGCTTGGCCAGGCGTTGCGCCAGCACTCCCAGCAGCGCATCGGAAAAATTGAATGGGTCCATGCCCATGTCCAGCAAACGGATGATGGACTCGGGCGCGCTGTTGGTGTGCAAGGTGGTAAACACCAAGTGGCCCGTGAGCGAAGCCTCGATGCCGATGGAGACGGTTTCCTTGTCGCGCATCTCACCCACCATGATGACGTCGGGGTCGCAGCGCAGGAACGAGCGCATCGCCACCGGGAAAGTAAGCCCGGCTTTCGGGTTCATTTGCACCTGACGCAGGCCTTTTTGGGTAATTTCCACCGGATCTTCCGCGGTCCAGATCTTGGTTTCTGGGGTGTTGATATAGCCCAGTACCGAATGCAGGGTGGTGGTTTTGCCTGAACCGGTCGGGCCGCACGCAAAGAACAGCCCGTAAGGCTTGGAGATCACCTCTTTCAGGGTGTTTAGGTTGTGCTCGCTTAAACCCAGTTTCTCCAATGGGATAGGCTCGCCGGCCCCAAGTATACGCATCACCACGTCCTCCACCGATCCCTGCGAGGGTATGGTGGCTACCCGTAATTCGATATCTAGCGGACCGTATTTCCTGAATTTGATTTTGCCGTCCTGCGGTTTTCTTTTTTCCGAGATGTCGAGATCGCACATGATCTTAATCCGCGTCACCAAGGCATTACGGTAACTTGCTGGAACTTCGATGTAGGGCACCAGCGTGCCATCCTTGCGGAAACGGATTTCGGTCTTGGCTTTCCCGGGATAAGGCTCGATGTGAATGTCTGATGCGCCCTGGTGGTAGGCGTCTACGATGATCTTGTTGACCAGTTTGACCAGTTCGTTGTCTGCAGCTGCGGAAACCTCATCAGCCCCTGTGCCTTCTCCTTCAACTACCTCATCCAATCCCGACAGGAGTTCGCCCACTGACGAGGCATCCATCCCCCCTGATCCATAAAACAAATCCAGCGTGCTGATAAACTCGCGGTTGGTGCATACCTTGTAGATTAACTTATGCTTGGGGAACACATTATTGGCAACCCGCGAGCCTTTGATCCGCTCGGGATCAGTAGTAAGAATTATCAGCCCCTCCTTGTTTTCCTCTATCGGGACCCACAGACTGCTCTGAACAAACTCGCGCTTCAGGTTTTTCAGCAAGTCCATGGACTTAATCCGGTCCGCGCGAAACGGTTCGTACGGCACCTGAAAGAATTTCGACAACGATTGCCCCAACGAAGGAAGCTTGACCTGAAATTCGTCAATCAACACATCTTCAATGTCTATGTTCTTCCTGCGAGCTGAGCGGGTTGCAAGTTCGAATTCTTCCGCTGAAATCACCGCATCCGCGACCAAGTAATCGTACTTGGTGCGTACCATATGTTGCGGCTGCTGGCGCTGCTTGAGGGCAATGGCCAGCGTCTCGCTAATAAATGTCACGCCCTCTTCCATCACCTGCGCAAACGGCACACCCCCTTTATTGTTGATGATCTGCACCACGCCGATAATCTCGTTGCTGCTTGCATCAATCACCGGTGCCACCAGCATCTGTTTGGTTCTGTATCCCGTGCGCTTGTCTACTTCCTTGAGGAAACTCAAATGCGGACTCAGCACCCTCAGCTCATTGTCGTCGTAAACGTCCTTGATGTTGACGAGCTTCTTGTTCATCGCCACGAAACCGGCGATGCTTTGTTCATTAATAGGCAATTTCAAATCCTTGAATGAATTAAGCCCGGTTTTCACCTTGGAGATAATCGAGGTATTGTCTTCGGCCACCGTGTAGATGGTAAGACGGTCTGCATTAAACAGGGAACAAATGTCCTGGCTCACCTCAAGCATGATTTCATCAATATTGTAAGCGGCATGAATCTTGTTGGTGACCGCCTGCAATTTCCGAGTGAAATTCAGCTTCTCGGTGAGAACATCCTTGGTTACCGGCGATGCTTGAAATACTGTACTCATGGCTAAAACCCCATTTCTACACAGTGCAATTTACCCGCGGCCGTTGAAATCAACGCTTATACCAACGAGATGCCTTGGTGCCGCAGGTGCGTCGCGTGCCCGGTAATCGGCTTGTTGCTCATCCATTCCACGGTATCCACCAACAAAGGGTGAAGGCCAATATGGTCAAGATGTGAATGACCAACGAAGACATGATTAACCCGGGTGAGCTGCCTGAGGCAGACATCGCCCACCCCGGTGCCTGCGTCAATCAAAATACCATTATCTAGGAGCAGTGAGGTGGTGCGCAAGTACCTGCTGATCCCGCCTCTACATCCGAGTATTCTGAGTTTCATGTGTAGTTGTTTGTTCCCATATTATGCAAGATTGCTTAGCAGTGATTTTAGCCTTGCCAAGCCAACTAATCTACCCATGTTATTTGGTTTCATACACCCAAACGCCGTCCCAGCCGGGCGGCGGTGGACTGGCGCGAAATCGCCTAATGCGCTCGAGAAACAGGTCGTAGAACTTTGGGTTCGCCACCATTTTCTGCAGGTTGATCATCTGTAGTTCTGCCATATCCCAGCTCTGCGTGCGATAGAGCTTGAGTGCCTGCTGGCACAGCGTCACCTCGTCTAGCAGCTCCTTTTCCACCTCGCCAGCCAGGCCCAACGGCTCATATATGGTTACCGGATCTTCCTTGCCCTTCACCCGCACGCGGTCGATTTCGCGAAATACCACGTCCTTGACCGCTTTTCTCGTGTCCTCGCCCACCAGAATGCCCACACCGTATTCCTTGGTGATGCCTTCCAGTCGCGAGCCAATGTTGACCGGATCCCCCATCACTGTGTAGGCCCTGCGCAGCTTCGAGCCCATGTCGCCGACGCGCATGATGCCGCTGTTGAGCCCGATGCCGATCTTGAATTCCGGCCAGCCGCGTTTCTTGAATTCCTCGTTCAGAGTCTTGGCCTGCTGCTGCATATGCAACGCCGTGATCACTCCGTTGCGGTGGTGCATGGGATCGGCCACCGGCGCACCCCAGAAAGCCATGATGGCATCGCCTACGTACTTGTCTAGAGTACCGCGGTTGTTGCGTATTACCATGCTCATGGCCGTAAGATACTCATTGATGTAGACGGTGAGCTCCTTGGGGGACAGGCTTTCGGAGATACCGGTAAAGCCGCGCACGTCGGAAAACAGCACGGTGAGATTCTCCTCCTTGCCCTCCATGTTGTAGCGCTTCGGGTCCTTGCTCATTTCATCCACCAGCTCCGGGGGGACATATTGTCCGAACAAATCCGTAAACTGCCGCTTGATACGCGATTCAGTAAA
>JAHFRG010000057.1 GCA_023258935.1 Betaproteobacteria bacterium | reverse complement strand
GCAAATGCTGGTATTGCTGATGGAGCCGTGGGCGCTCGCTGATGAATCCGGTGTGTGGCCTATTGCGGCGTTCTTCTCCACCGGTTTCGCCCATGCCGGCATGATTCATGTCGCCTTTGCCGTCGCCCTGACTTTGTCGGGCGTATGGCTCATCAAACATCCGGCATCACGCGCTGCATGGAGCGCCGCCATAGCGGCGGCGATTTTACTTATGGTTAGCAGGGCATGGCTGGTGCATGCAGTAGGCCGCCTCGAGGGCACTGTTCCGCTTATGGCGATGACGGTGCTGCATCAGCTTGGCGCTGCGGTATGGGTGGGAGGCATCATTCAGCTCCTAGGGTTATGGCGGCTCACGCGCAGCAGCAGTTCGCCTTTGTGGCCGCATGCGCTGGCGCGTTTTTCGCCGCTCGCTGTACTCGGCGTGGTATCGCTCACCTTTTGCGGAATTTATCTGTGGTGGAGTTATATCGGCGACTGGGAAGGCCTCATCGGCACCGACTACGGCGTGATGGTGCTGACCAAAGTGGCTCTGCTCCTCGCCGCGCTCGCGCTGGGCGCTATGAATTTCTTTCTCACGCGGCGCTGGCTGCGGCTGGGCAATACGCAGGGAATAGGAACACGCGTCCCTCCGTTCGTTGAAGCCGAATTCATCATCGTTGTCATCATTTTACTTACCGCTGCCGCGCTTACTTCTCAGCCGCCATCAATCGACGTCGCAGCGGAAAAGGCGACACCTGCTGAAGTCTGGGAAGTGCTCAAACCGGGGATACCACGTCTTGCCCCTCCGCCGCGCCAGGAATATCTGGCGAGTTCCAGGTCTTCGTTCGATGTCTTTACTCTCCATAACGACTTAGACAAGAGGCAAAGCGAGTTCAACCACAACTTTTCAGGCCTGCTGGTTCTGATCGTGGGGTTGGCGGCGGTGCTGGACCGCACTGGTAAATTTCCATGGGCGCGGAATTGGCCGCTGTTATTCTTGCTGGTCGGGGTGTTTCTGGTGCTGATCGGCGAACCTAACGGATGGCCGCTCGGTTACGAAGGTTTTTGGGAAACCCTGGTGATACCCTCAGTAATCCAACATCGGCTGGCCACTGCGGTGGTGATAAGCCTTGCGCTGTTCGAGTGGCGGGTGCGCGTCGGAGGGCTTGCCGAGACGCGCTGGCGCTATGCCTTCCCTGTATTATGCATAACGGGCGGAGCGTTGTTGCTCACCCATTCCCACACCCTGCTTGCCGATAAATACCAGTACCTCATAGAGGTTTCGCATTCGCTGCTCGGATTTTTAGCGGTAATGGTGGGAGTCGGGCGCTTGCTGGAATTAAGACTGCCTTCCCCAGCCAACCGCCTTCCCGGCTGGCTGTGGGCTATTTCCCTGGTACTGGCGAGCTTTGTGCTACTGTTTTATAGAGAGCTCTGACCAGGCTCTTGGATTTTATCTTCTTTCGATTTCGGCGTCTGATCGGGTTCTACGCTTCCCTCGTCTTTTGATTTCGGCGTCTCGACTGGCGCTTCTTCATATCCTTCGTCTTCGAACTTCTGCTGCGGCGGGTGGCCATCGTATATCAGGTAATTGCGATGCTGCAGGTAAGCATCACGCACGAATATATAACGATCAAGCGCTGCTTCATCGACGATCTGCAAGCTTTTTGAATAGCGGTATCGCGTATCAACTATCTTCAGCGCGTACAAGGGCAGGGTGACGGCGAGTTGACTGATGTAGAACAAGCCGCTGGTTACTGTGCTCATCCCCAAATCCGGTGCGTCGCGCGCGGTGTTCGGGCCCAGCAAGGGTATGACCAGATAGGGTCCCTGTGGGGTGCCATACACGGCCAGTGTTTGTCCCAGGTCCTCCTCATGCGCCTTCAACCCCATCTTGCTCGCCACATCCACCAGCCCTAATGAGCCGACGGTGCTGTTGATCAGAAAACGACCCAAGTCGGCAGTTCCCTGTTTGAACTTGCCCTGGAAAAAATCGTTAAGAACGGTGTTGAGGTAACCCAGATTGTTAAAAAAATTGGATACCGAGGTTCTGGCAGGCTCGGGCGTGACTTTCTCATAGGCGTCGGCGACCGGCTTGAGGATATTTCGGTCCAGCGCATCGTTGAACTTGTAGATCTTGCGGTTCACCCCTTCATAGGGATCATTGACGTTGTTTTCTTCCCTGGGAGTGCTGGCACAGCCTGAGGAGAGCAAAACCGCCGCGGCAAGCACCGCAATGATTGCGTTTTTATTCTTGCCCATTATGCAAGCTTGTGGCTGATGATATTCCATCGCTTTACCTATTAGCTGGTAAGACGGTCAATATAGCGGGTGATTCGCCTGCGGTGTTTATTTATTTTTCGTGCTTGCCGGCTTTGAATACTGTGCGATCTGTCCTTGCAGTTTGGCAATCAGCACGTCTGCGCCCTGGTCACGGAGGATGTTGCCGTACTCAGAACGCTTGATTGCCAGATCGCTTACGCCATCAACGACGATGTTAATAATACGCCAAACCCCGTCTTTGTTGCGCAGCACATAATCGAAGTGTATGTTCTCGCCATTCGCCTTTGAAAACAAGGTATGCACCAGCGCATCACTTTTGCCGGTAGCTTCTTCAGAAACTGCCTTGAAGTTCTCGCCCGAATATTCATCAAAGCGGTAGGCGTAAGTCGCAATGCTCATCCTGGCGAAGGCGTCCACATAGGCTTTTTTCTGCTGGTCTGAGAGTTTTTCCCAATAACGGCCGGCGGCAAATTGCGCAATGCCGGGAAGATCATGGCTTTCCTCCACCGCTGGAGCAAGGCGTTTATAACGTCCTTCGTAACCGAGCTTTTGCGCGTCCTTCATCACTGAAATCAGCGTGCTCTGGAAACGTTCCACCACTGCGGTTGCGCCCTCGGGCGACGCTGCGTGAAGCGGTGCCGCCGGGTTCGCCATTAACAAGCCGGCCGCGAGAAACTGCGGCAGTAGCAGGAATGTCCAGCGCATGCTGTTTGCGCGCGAGTCATAACTGCGGTCTTTCCAGCGTGCGCGTTCGCCGCGAAAGTAGCGCAGCGCCGAATTCCAAGTCATGGCCAGATAAAGCATCCCGATGAGCGGCAGGCCCAAAACCCAAATGACTGATCGTCCGTAAAACTTAAGCGTGGGAAGATAAGATAGCGCCATGGCCATACAAGCAGCCAGTGCCAGATACTGGGCAATAGAAGCAGTGAAGAACAGCCCTGCCACCGGCATGCCAAATGCCAAGGCCATGAGTACGGTGCATGCCAACAATAGCCCGATTGAGTAATGCAGTTGCGTAAAAGCCGTGCGTGTCACCATATTCCAGATCTGCCTAAGTTGCTGATACGGACGAATGCTGCACACCGAATGAGTCAATCCGATCCATGTGTTATGCCCTTTTGATTTGATACGCCGCGCCAGGCTGCAATCATCTATCAATTCGTCCTTGATCGCTGCAAAACCGCCGATCTCATCGAGCAACCTAGTTTGCATCAGGATGCAGCCGCCGGCAGCTGCGGCCACTTTGCTCTTGCCTGAATTCGACAGGTAGAAAGGGTAAAGCAATTTAAAAAAATAAACGAAAGCCGGCATCAACAGTTTTTCCCAAAAATTGCTCATCATCGGCACTGCCATAAGAGAGATAAACGCCACTTCATGCCGTTGCATATATTCACGCAAGCACCAGACGATTCCGGGTTTAAGCTCGATATCGGCATCCATAAGCAACACCAGCGGGGTCTTCACATGCTGCCGCCCCTGTTCCAGCGCCCACAGTTTGCCGCTCCATTCTGGAGGCAATGGCGCGCTTGCAACCACGGCAAGCCTGTCGGCCCACGCTTTGCGAGCGAGCTCTGCCGTTCCATCCGCAGACTGGTCATCCACCACGACCAGGGAAAGATTGCAGCCCTGGGCTTTTAACGCAGCAAGCGTTTTCTGGATGACTGCCGCTTCATTGCGGGCGGGGATGAGAACGGTGATATCGCTCAAGTCGCCACCGCCGGATTGTGCATCGAGAAACGGCTGAAAAGACCAAGGACGCCACGGAATCAGCAGCACTACCAGCCACATCAGTACTGATACTGCAACCAAACCAGTTGCCAGCGTATCCATCATGGAAATGCGTCAGCTTGTGACCATGCTGTAAAGCAAAGCATGCCAGCCGCTAATGCTTGCTGACCTTGAGGGAGATGTAGTTCCTGGCCGTATCGGTGTAGGTGACGGGAAGCTCTGGTGCAAAAGGTCCGTCAGTGCTCGGGCCGCGCAGAAACACACTGTACGCTTTCAATGGTCGGGCGAACGAATCGTTTATCGCGGTAGGCTCGTAACCGCAATGCACCATGCAGTCGGCGCATTTCGGATTGCGGCCGGTACCGTATTCCTCCCATCGGGTGGTTTCCATCAGCTCCTTGAAGCTGGAGGCATAGCCCTCGTCCATCAGCAGATAGCACGGCTTTTGCCAACCGAAGACGTTGCGGGTCGGATTGCCCCACGGTGTACACTGATAAGACTGATTGCCCGCCAGGAAATCGAGGAACAAGCTCGACTGGTTGAAGCGCCACTTGCGGCCTCTTCCGAGCTTGAATACTTCGCGGAACAGCTGCTTGCTGGCATTTCTGCGCAGGAAAATCTCCTGCTGCGGAGCGTGCTGATAGCTGTATCCCGGAGAAATGGTCACGCCCTCCACGCCGAGTTCCATGCAGTAATCCATGAACGCAGCGATTTCCTCGGCTGTTTCGCCCTGGAACACGGTGCAGTTCGCGGTCACTCGGAAACCCCGCTCCAGCGCCAGTTTTGTCACCTCCACGGCCTTGTCAAACACTCCTTCCTGGCACACCGAGGCATCGTGCCGCTCGCGCAGCCCGTCAAGGTGTATCGAGAACGTGAGATAAGGCGAAGGGGTAAACTCCTTCAGACGTTTTTTGAGCAGCAGCGCATTGGTGCACAGATAAATGAATTTCTTGCGTGCAACAATACCTTCGACGATTTTGGCTATATCTTTGTGTATAAGCGGCTCTCCGCCGGGAATCGAGACTATCGGTGCGCCGCAATCATCCACCGCAGCGAGGCATTCTTCCACGGTCAGACGTTTATTGAGAATTTCTTCCGAGTGATCAATCTTGCCGCATCCCGCGCAAGCCAGATTGCAGCGGAACAACGGCTCCAGCATCAGCACCACCGGATAACGCTTCTCCCCGCGCAGTTTCTGGCTGATGACATATTTGGCAAGACGGTATTTCTGAATTAATGGAATACCCATCGATATGTCCTATAAGTTAACCTTAACGGCCGGTTCGGTCTTGGTTTGCTCGGCTTTTTTGAGCGTCAGCGACTTGGGCAGGCGGAAAGTGGTGGTTTCGCGTATGCCGTCGAGTTCGCGGGTGGCATTCACCCCGAAGCTGCGCAGTTTGTCGAGCACTCTTTGCACCAGCACTTCCGGAGTGGATGCACCCGAGGTGATGCCCACCTTCTTGATGCCCCCGACAAACCAGGACTTATCGAGTTCGGTTTCGTCTTGAATCAAATAAGCAGGCACGCCATGTTGTTTGCCTACCTCGCGCAGCCGGTTTGAGTTGGAGCTGTTGCGCGCGCCGACCACAAGGAGCAGGTTCACTTCGTCGGCAAGCGCTTTCACCGCATTCTGGCGGTTTTGCGTCGCGTAGCAAATATCGTCGAGTTCCGGGCCCTGAATGGTGGGAAAGCGCTGCTTCAGCGCATCGATCACATCGCGCGTATCGTCAATGCTGAGCGTTGTCTGTGTGACATAAGCCAGCTTGTCGGGATTTTTCACATTGAGCGCGGAGACGTCCCCGGTGGTGGAAACCACATAAACGGGGCCCTCGACCGAGCCCATCGTGCCTTCCACTTCTTCATGGCCGATATGGCCGATGATAATGGTTTCGAATCCACGGCGGCTGTATTGCTGCGCCTGCAAGTGCACTTTGGTCACCAGCGGGCAAGTCGCATCAATCACTTGCAGCTTTCTTTGCTTGGCTTGATCCACGACTGCAGTGGAAACTCCGTGGGCACTGAATATCGTGACCGAACCGGTCGGCACGGCGTCCAGGTCTTCTATAAACACCGCCCCTCGCGTCTGCAGGTCCTTAACTACGTGCAGGTTGTGCACGATTTCATGGAACACATAGACCGGCGGACCATAAATGTCGAGCGCGAGCTCAACGATTTCTATCGCCCGTACTACGCCTGCACAAAAACCCCTAGGCTGAGCCAATACTACTTCCATCTATTCTTCCTTATGCTTGTGGATTGTTGTGACGGCAATCTTTAACTGACACTGTTGTACCGAAATAAGTTCAGCGGCGATACATTTTATTCGGAAAATTTCTTCATCCGTTGCCGCAACAGACCGATAAGGCCGACGGATATTTTTGGCAATAGACCCACGTATCATATCACAGGGTCTGCCGCTAGAAGTAGAACGTTCAAGAACGCGGTATATTTTTTAAAATCCTATAGTTGGCACAGTTTAAACGGTGGCATATAATACGTACCCTCCAAAGGGGCTGTCAAGCAAAAATCCCTAAAAATAGGGTCTGTAGCCAGCTGTGCAGGATTGCAAAAGCATGCAATGCGGTATGATGTATATAAACTTTAACAGTATAGAGCCAACATAATGTCGTTGATTTCAGAATATCCGATTCTTGCAACCATCAGTTCTCCAGAAGATTTGCGCGCGCTTCCCGAGGATCAGCTGGTGCCGCTCGCAGATGAGTTACGCAATTATCTCATTCACTCGGTTTCGGGATGCGGCGGTCATTTTGCCGCAGGCCTCGGCACAGTTGAACTTACCGTTGCGTTGCATTATGTTTTTAATACACCGGAAGATCGTTTGGTGTGGGACGTAGGGCACCAATGCTATCCGCACAAGATTCTAACCGGCCGCCGCGACCGCATTGGCACCATCAGGCAAAAAGATGGGCTGACGCCGTTTTTGAAACGCGAAGAAAGTTCATACGACTCCTTTGGCGCAGGACATTCCAGCACTTCGATCAGCGCAGCGCTGGGCATGGCGATTGCGGCAGCGAAACAGAACAGCGGCCGCAAAGCCATAGCGATTATCGGTGATGGCGGGATGACCGCGGGACTTGCATACGAAGCGCTGGATCATGCAGGCGGCCTCAAGGATATTGACTTGCTGGTGATACTAAACGACAACGACATGTCGATATCGCCGAATGTCGGAGCGCTATCCAGCTATCTCGCGCGTCTGCTTTCCGGCAAGTTCTACACCACTATTCATGAAGGTGGCAGAAAAGTTCTGAACAAAATCCCGGCGATGTGGGACCTCGCGCTGCGCACCGAAAAACACGTGAAAGGCATGGTCACTCCCGGCCCCGGCACGTTTTTCGAGGAACTCGGCTTCAACTATATTGGCCCGATCAGCGGTCACGATATTCCCACGCTGGTTAAAATCCTCAAAAATTTGCGCGATCTCAAAGGACCGCGGCTTTTGCACGTGGTCACCACCAAAGGCAAGGGCTATGCGCCCGCGGAAGCCGATCCGGTGAAATATCATGGCGTCACCAAGTTCGATCCCAAAGTCGGAATTGTCCCTTCGAAATCCAAACCAAGCAGTCTCACTTACACGCAAGTTTTCGGTGAGTGGCTGTGTGACATGGCAGCGCTGGATGAGCGGCTGGTTGGCATCACGCCAGCGATGCGTGAAGGCTCGGGACTGGTGAAATTTTCCGAGCTTTATCCTGACCGTTATTTCGATGTCGGAATCGCCGAGCAGCACAGCGTCACGGTCGCCGCCGGCATGGCGTGCGACGGCTTGAAACCTGTGGTGGCGATTTATTCCACTTTCCTGCAACGCGCTTATGACCAGGTGATTCATGACGTCGTAATTCAGCATTTGCCTGTATTGTTTGCCATCGACCGCGCCGGCGTGGTCGGCCCTGACGGGCCGACCCATAACGGCAGTTATGATTTCACCTATCTGCGCTGCCTGCCCGACACGGTGATCATGGCGCCGGCGGATGAAAACGAATGCCGGCAAATGCTTTACACCGGGTTCAGGCTTGATCAGCCCGCTGCCGTGCGCTATCCGAGAGGCAACGGTCCTGGTGTACAGGTACAAAAGGAAATGACAGCGCTGCCTGTAGGTCGCGCGGAATTGCGCCGCCAGGGCAGAAGAATCGCTCTGCTCGCTTTTGGGACCATGGTAGCGCCAGCCATGGAAATCGCGGAAAAATTCGACGCCACAGTGGTCAACATGCGCTTTGTCAAGCCGCTTGACGAGGAAATGATACTCAAGCTCGCCAACTCGCACGATTGCCTGGTGACCTTAGAAGAAAACGTAATTCCGGGCGGCGCAGGAAGTGGAATCAATGAGTGTCTGGCAACGCATGGCGTACAAATCCCGATTCTCAATATCGGGCTTCCCGACCGTTTTATCGAGCACGGCTCGCGGGAGGATATGCTCACAGATGCGGGTTTGGACAAGGATGGAATAAGCCGATCAGTGGAGAAATTCTACGGTAGCAGTGTGTCGCGAAATAAAGCTGCAATAGGGAAATAACACCGGTTACCAAAAGCAATTAGTATTGCCTATCCCATTAAGTCTGTAAGCAGTAACTCGTAACTCATCATATTGCCGAGATTTGCTTCGGCATCCCCGAACCTAAACCAGCTCATGAGTAGGCGTCGCGAAAAACTCTCTCTTTCCTGGATTCAGGTATGACCAAACAAGCTATAGTTAAATATGTGAAACGCTGGTCAATCCTATTGCCATGATGCGAATCTTGCTCATCATTTTGTTGGCTTTACCCGTCTGGGCCACTGCTGCAGACTCTCAGCCTGTTATCGTCCTTCCGGTAAACGGCGCTATCGGCCCGGCTACGGCTGATTATTTCCACCGCGGTCTGGAACAGGCTGCCATACAGCATGCGCAAATGGTGGTGCTGCAAATGGACACACCGGGCGGGCTGGATATCTCCATGCGCACCATCATCAAGGACATTCTTGCTTCGCCTGTGCCTATAGCAGCTTTCGTTGCGCCCAGCGGGGCCCGTGCTGCCAGTGCAGGCACCTACATTCTTTACGCAAGCCATATCGCCGCGATGGCGCCCGCCACCAACTTGGGTGCAGCGACTCCGGTGCAAATCGGCGGGACGCCGGATGCCCGCGGACCGGAATCCTCCGAGCCTGAAAGGAAAAAAGATGCCGACAAACCTGAAACTGCCCGCAAGCCTCAGAAAAGCGACAGTTTGGATACGCTGAGCCGCAAGCAGGTTCATGATGCCGCAGCTTATATTCGTGGATTGGCGCAAATGCGCGGGCGTAACGCGGAATGGGCGGAAAAGGCGGTGCGTGAAGCAGTCAGCCTGTCAGCGGAAGAGGCGCTGAAACTCGATGTGATTGACCTGATAGCCGATGATGTGCCGCAATTGCTGAAGGAGCTCAACGGCCGCAAGCTCAACGTCCTGGGACAGGAACGCAAACTCGATACCGAAAATGCCAGAATAACCACCCTCGAGCCGGATTGGCGCAGCCGCCTGCTCGCTGTAATTACCGATCCGAGTGTCGCGTATATATTGATGTTGATTGGTATCTATGGTCTGTTTTTCGAATTTTCCAACCCTGGCTATGTGTTGCCTGGGGTAGCAGGATTAATTTGCTTGATTCTCGGGCTTTACGCCTTCCAGTTGCTGCCGGTAAATTATGCCGGACTGGTGTTGATTATGCTGGGAATTGCTTTCATGATTGCCGAGATCTATTTTCCCGCCTATGGTTCGCTCGGTGTCGGCGGTGTTTTAGCTTTTATCATTGGATCAGTGATACTCATCCCCACCG
>JAHFRG010000114.1 GCA_023258935.1 Betaproteobacteria bacterium | reverse complement strand
CTGCGTATAGATGAGCCCGGCTACGGCACAGCCGCCGATTACCGGAATAATGCCGACCTTGTAGCGGAACAGCGCCACTGCAGCGGCCAGACCGATGATGAGCAGCGGCCACTGGAACATCCCGCCAAAGCCTTGCGGCCACAGCACGTGATAAGCGAAGAACAAGGCGAGATTCAGTACCACACCTACCACTGCAGCAGTGATTCCAGTAAGCGGAGCGGTGAACTTAATATCGCCGTGGGTGGTTTCGATAAACGGGCCGCCCAGCAAAATAAAGAGAAAGCTCGGTAGGAAGGTAAAATAGGTCGCCACAGTCGCAGCGATTGCACCTGAGGTAAACTGCGTGCCCGGACCGAGCAATTCCCTGCTCCAGCCGCCAACGAAACCCACAAACGTAACGATCATGATGAGCGGCCCGGGTGTAGTCTCACCCAGCGCCAGGCCGTCTATCATCTGGGTGGCGGTAAGCCACCCGTAGTGCTCAACTCCGCCCTGATAAACGTAAGGCAGTACTGCATATGCGCCACCGAAAGTGAGTAGCGCTGCCTTGGTGAAGAACCAGCCCATCTGGGTTAGCGTTCCCTCCCAGCCATAGAGCATGGCAAGGATGGCCATCACTCCGCCCCACAAGCTAAGACCGACCACGCTGTAATAAGCGAGACGCGGCCAGCTGAGGCGCGCATGTTCCGGCGTCGGCGTGTGGTCATCAATGATGGCGGGGCCGTAGCTCTTGTCCGTGCTGACATGCCCGCCGCCGATGGTGAATTTATCCGGAGCCAGGCGCCCGCCGAAATAGCCGATGATGCCCGCACCCAGCACGATGTAAGGGAAGGGCGCTTTAAATGCGAAAATGGCTATGAAAGCGGCGGCGGCGATAAGCCAAAGCCAGGCATTTTTAAGCGCGCGCGAGCCGATACGGTAGGCGGCGAATACCACGATTGCCGTCACCGCCGGTTTGATGCCGTAAAATAGTCCCGCCACCACCGGAACATTGCCGAACGCCAGATATATCCAGGTGAGTGCAATCAGAATAAACAGCGAAGGCAAAAAGAACAACACGCCTGCGATGATGCCTCCCGGAGTCTTGTGCATAAGCCAGCCGATATAAGTGGCCAACTGCGTCGCTTCGGGGCCGGGAAGCAGCATGCAATAGTTGAACGCATGCAGGAATCGCCGCTCGGAAATCCAGCGGCGCTTTTCCACCAGCTCCTGGTGCATGATGGCGATTTGTCCGGTTGGTCCGCCAAAGCTGATGAAGCCCAGCTTGAGCCAGTAGCGGAAAGCCTCGGAGAGCGTTATTCGAGGCGGGGTTATCTTGGGAGGTATGTCCATGTGGAGCTAGCATCATATACACTAGCTTATTCTATGCATAATCCATCTGTTGTGCCGTGACCATGGAAAAAATCGGCAAATACGAAATCGTGAAAGAGCTGGCGAAGGGGGCAACCAGCGCGGTTTTCCTTGCCAACGACACGTTTGCCGGGCGCCAGGTGGCTATAAAACTGGTCAATTCCGAAGCGTTGCGCGACAAACAAAAGGGTCGTCGCTATAAAAAGTTGTTTCTCACCGAAGCCTCGCTGGTGGGCAAGCTTTCGCACCCTCATATCGTGGCCATTTACGATGCCGTGGCCGAGGACCAGTTGTGCTACATCGTTATGGAGTACGTACCGGGCGGGACGCTGGAGAAGTATTGTAGTGTCGAAAAACTGCTGCCGATAGACAAGGTCATCGAGATCATATTCAAGTGCAGCAAGGCATTGGCATTCGCTCACCGCCACGGCATTATCCACCGCGACATCAAACCGGCGAATATCATGTTTAGCGACGGCCTGGACATCAAAATTTCCGATTTCGGAGCGGCGCTTAACGAGCAGACCGACACCACGCAAATAATCGGCGTCGGCTCGCCGGCCTACATGTCGCCGCAACAGGTGAAAGAACAGCCGTTGACTCACCAAACCGATATTTTTTCCCTGGGTGTAGTGATGTACCAATTGCTGACCGGCAGGTTGCCGTTCGTCGGGAACAATAATTACAGCACGATTTACCAGATTATCAATGTGGACCCGCCGCCGCCCAGCCTGCACCGCCCGGAAATTCCGCCGCATCTGGATGTGATCGTCAAAACCGCGCTGCGCAAGGATCTGGAGACCCGCTACCAAACCTGGGAAGAATTTGCCCAGAAGCTTATTGAGGTGTTTAACAACCTGGAAAAACCCAAGGAGGACGTGTCCGAGGGAGAAAGGTTTGATATCCTGCGCAAGCTGGCGTTCTTCAGTCAATTCAGTGACGTCGAGCTTTGGGAAGTGGTGCACATTACCCGCTGGCGCAAGCACCCGCCGGGGGTCACCCTGATTAAAGAGGGAGGAATCGGCAAATCATTTTTTATTCTTGCTTCGGGAGAAGTTAACGTGAGCAAGGAGGGCAAGCTGCTTAATGTATTGCAGCCCGGCGAATGTTTTGGCGAAATGGCATATCTGGGGAAAACCAAATTCACGCGCAGCGCCAGCATCATCTCAGTGAGCGACATTACCGCCATTGAAATCACTTCTGAATCATTGGCGCAGGCCTCCGAGAACTGCCGCCATCAATTTAACCGTGCTTTTCTTGAAATATTGGTTGACCGCCTGTCTGCCGCCAATATCCGGCTCTCGCAACTGTTGCTCGACCGCAAGATCAGCATTTTTTGAAACATTTTTCTGCGCTTTTGACGCTGGCGGAAAGTTTGTCGCATTAACCCTTATCGTCTTACAATTTGCTCATGCACGGTTTCAAGGAAATTGCCCCCGCCGAATTGCAGGAAATGCAATCCGGCGGAAACTTAAGGCTGATAGATGTCCGCAGCGATGCCGAGGTGGCGCGCGGAATGATCCAGGGCGCGCTGCACATTCCCTTGCATCTGCTGCCGCCCAAGGCAGGTGAATGGGATAATGCAACGCCCACGGTGTTTTATTGCCAGTCGGGCGCGCGCTCGGCGCAGGCTTGCACATTTTTTGCAGGCAAGGGGTTCAGCAAGTTGTATCACCTGCAAGGCGGTGTCAACGCCTGGGTGAAAAGCGGGCTTCCGCTTACAGGAACTGCAACATGAACTTCGACAAGGAAATCGACACTCGGGGCTTGAATTGCCCGCTGCCGATTCTGCGCACCAAGAAAACGCTGGCTGAAATGACATCGGGGCAGGTATTGAAAGTACTTGCCACCGACCCCGGCTCGGTGAAGGATTTCGAGGCGTTTTCCAGACAGACCGGAAATGAATTGCTGTCGCAGTCCGAAGCCGGCGGGGAATTTATTTTTTTCATGAAAAAACGCTG
>JAHFRG010000007.1:6109-34992 GCA_023258935.1 Betaproteobacteria bacterium | reverse complement strand
TTGCTCGCAATTTTTGCCTCGCTGGAACGCCTTATCCATCAATTTGCCACCACGCGCTCAACTGCAATAAAGAAAGCGATCTGGAACGTAAGTCAGCTGGCAGGTTGATGCAAAACGTCACAAGGAAGCCGGGATACGCGACGCGAGGAGCGAGAAAGCAAGACAGTACAGAGTGAGTACGGCGAGCTTTCGAGCGACAAGCAACAGACCGGCTCCGCAGTAGTCTTGCATCAACCTGCTAATGCAGTTTGACCGGCGGTTCAGTACGCCGCGTAATCAACCGTGCCAAGGTATCGAAAAAGACTTTGCAAAAACCGTGCAGCTCGTAAAGATGCATTTTATAGAGCGAGAGATACATCAGCCGCGCAAAATAGCCTTCCAGAAAGAGACTGCCGCCGGTGAGTGCGCCCATCAAACTGCCCACAGTGCTGTGTTTCCCCAGTGACACCAACGAACCGAAATCGCGGTAGCGGTATGCGGGAATGCTGTGTCCGCGCAATCGAGACTTGATGGCTTTCACCAGAAACATGGCTTGCTGATGCGCGGCTTGCGCACGCGGCGGCACACTGGTGTTTTTTTCCGGCCATGGACACGAGGCGCAATCGCCGAAGGCGAAAATATTTTCGTCGAGCGTGGTTTGCAGCGTGGGCCGCACCATCAATTGATTGATGCGATTGGTTTCCAGTCCGTCGAGCTCACGCAAAAAATCCGGCGCCTTGATGCCCGCAGCCCAGACGATAAGTTCCGCCGGAATCATTCTGCCGTTTTGCGTTTGCACGGCATTAGCCGTAACCTGGGTCACCCGCTCGCCGGCGTAAATATGCACGCCGAGCGGCTTAAGCTGCTCTTCCGCGGCTTTTGACAAACGCTCGGGCAACATTGGTAATATGCGCTCCGCAGCCTCGATGATGGAAAGCTTGATATCTTTTTCCGGGTCTATCTTATCCAGCCCGTAAGCAATGAGCTGGCGCGTGGTGTGGTGCAATTGTGCAGCAAGCTCCACACCGGTGGCACCACCGCCGATAATTGCAACTTGCAATTGCTCGGCACGCAGCGGGGTGGTCTGGGCGTTGGCACGGATGCAAGCGTTGACAAGCCGCTGTCGGAAGCGCTCCGCATCTTCCGCGGTGTCGAGCGCAATCGCATATTCGGCCGCGCCCGGAGTGCCATAGTCGTTGGTGGTGCTGCCCACGGCTATTACCAGCGTGTCATACGGTATGACCCGCCTCGGAATAAGCTCATCACCTTTTTCATCGAAAGTCGGCGCCACGTAAACTTGGCGCTCTGCTCGGTTTAAACCATCCATGCTGCCAAGACGAAATCGAAAATGATGCCAGTGTGCTTGCGCCAGATACTCGAGTTCATTAGTGTCGAGGTCCATACCGCCCGCCGCTACTTCGTGAAGCAGTGGCTTCCACAAATGCGTACGTGATTTGTCGATCAGCGTGACCTGCGCCAAGCGCTTCTTTCCCAGCGTGTCGCCCAGCTGCGTGGCCAGCTCCAGTCCACCCGCACCGCCACCGACAATCACGATGCGGTGCAGGGACGTATCAAGGTTTATTTGGGCCGTCATTGAAATGCTTTAATCAACCGAAATCTGTGTAATAGTAGCAGAAAGGATATTTCCGCCCATGCGTATTCTCTTGTGTCTGTTTTTGGCATTTGCAACCGGCAGAGCCTTGGCGAGCGGGTTTGCTCTCAATGAAATCGCGCCTGGGATTTACGTGCATAGAGGCGTGCAGGAGGATAGCTCGCCGCAAAATCTCGGCGACATCGCCAACATCGGTTTTATCATCGGAGATAAATGTGTTGCAGTAATTGACACTGGCGGCAGCATCGTGATTGGACGGAAATTGCGCCAGGCTGTGGTAAACGCGACCCGCCTGCCGATTTGTTATGTCATCAACACACATGTTCATCCCGACCATATTTTCGGCAATGCTGCCTTCAAAGATGACCACCCGGTGTTTGTCGGCCACGACAAATTACCGGCGGCGATGGCAGCGCGCGGCGGCAATTACCTGAATGCGCTGAAACGCGATCTGGGGGCCGCAACCCAGGGCAGCGAAATCATTATTCCCACCTTGACCGTTAAGGATGTTTTGGAGCTTGACCTCGGTGGCCGCCGGCTCACGCTCAAAGCCTGGCGCACCGCGCATACCGATAATGACCTCACCGTATTTGACGAAAAAACCCAAACGCTGTGGCTCTCCGATCTGCTTTTTACAGAGCATATCCCGGTAGTCGACGGCAGCCTCAAAGGCTGGCTCAGCGTGCTCAAGGAATTCCCTGGAATCAAAGCGCATCACATCATCCCCGGGCACGGACAGCCCGATCCGCCCTGGCCGCAGGGACTGCAAGCGGAATCCGACTATTTGAATGTTCTGCTGAGTGAAGTGCGTGAGGCGATCAAGCACAGACAAACCCTACAGCAAGCAGTGGATACGGTGGGACTATCTCAACGTAACCGCTGGCTGCTGTTCGATTCTTTCCACCGGCGCAACGTCACCGCGGCCTATGCCGAACTCGAATGGGAAGATTGATGACTAAGCAGATAAGCAAGTCTATACTGGTAGTGTTCGTACACGGTTTCTGGAGCGCTAAATGAAAAGTTTTATTTTATCGACACGGCTTGCGCTTGCCTTAGGTGCAATGCTGTTCACCACCCACGCGTTTCCTGCCGACCCCGATCCCGATCCGGCCAAGTCCGAAATCTGGATCAAGGTCAAAAATTCGCTGTTTGAAGAGCGGGCGATCGAAACCTCCGGCAACGACATAATTACGCTGGATACGCCGGTGCGGGCTGAAGATGCAGCCACCGTGCCGATCGCCATCAAGGCGCAAATCCCGCAGAACCCGGAAAAATACGTGCAAACGATTTATCTCGTTATTGACAAAAACCCTTCGCCTATCGCCGCGGTGTTTCATCTCACTCCCGACAGCGGGCGCGCCGACATTGACACCCGGGTGCGAATCGAAGAGTACAGCTATGTGCGAGCGATTGCCGAGATGAACGACGGCCAGCTATATATGGCAATGCGCTACGTAAAAGCATCCGGCGGCTGCTCGGCACCGGCGGGAAAAGATCAGGAGGCGGCGTTGGCCAGGCTGGGCAAGATGAAATTCCGCCTCGAAAACGAAGTAGCGCTCAACCGGCCGAATCTCGCACAGCTCATGATCAGCCATCCCAACAATTCCGGGCTGCAGATGGATCAGTTGACGCGTCATTACATCCCACCGCGTTTCGTCAAGAAAATTGACGTGAGTTACAGCGGTAAGCTGATTCTCTCAGCCGATGTGGATTTCTCCATCAGCGAAAACCCGAACTTCCGTTTTTATTTCACTCCGCGCGAATCCGGGGATCTGAAAGCTGAAGTCATAGATTCCAGCGAGCTAAAATTCAACAGCTACATCCGCGTGGAACCCGGAGTGACAGCTTCCGGCAGTTAAGCTAAAGAACCTCTAATTTAGTTCTGCGCACAGGGCTCAATTAGAGATCACCGCCTCCCGCCCTGTTTTTTCTCCACCATGTCGCGCACCATGTAGCTGATACCGCGCGACCATGATTGGTCGGTATTACCGCGGATATCCACCGATTTGTTGAGAATGGTCTGGCCTGAGGCGACCCTTTTGATTTCGATATTGATATTGAGTATCAGGTTGCTCACTTTCTGCACCCACGCGGTGAGCACTAGGTCAGCGCCGAGTCTTTTGCCGATGTCCAGCTCACAGCCGTTACACGAACGCAGTTCCTGTGCCGATTTAAGCTTAGCGATGTAATTCATGGCTGGAACATTGTCGAGCACGCGATAAAGCCCCGCGTCATTAAGCTCTTTTCGTAACTGTTCGCTGATAAGAGTCAAACGTTTTTGCTGGGCGGCGAGCGTGGCGGGATTATTATCCTGAGTGTCGTCAATCAGCTCGAAATCCAGCACCGCAATGCTGGGAAGGGCTTGCCCCGCTGCACAGGCCATGCTCCATAGCCAAATGAAGGCGGTAGCCGTGGCAAACCCGCGGCTCACTTGAGGAGACACTCCTTACCAGCCTTGGCCTTAATTTCTGCGTAGCGCTTCGCCATTTTTTGGACTTCAGGGGGATCGCGGAAAACGCCGCCAGCCTCGCCGCGGGTGCTCTGTCCCCGTAAGGCGGTGTAAGATTCCACATAATCATCGTATTTCAATTCCTTGGCGATGGCATCAATCGCGCAAGAGCATTTATAGAGAGATCCATAATATTCATAATCAGGATATTGTTGCGCACATTGCAAAACGAACTCTACCCTGTCGTAAGTCGGGTAGTCATACGCAAACGCTGTTCCCGGCAGCAATAGCAGCGCAAGCCAAGCCAAATGCTTATTCATCGGGTCAACTCCTCGTGAGGGGCACCAAAAAGCTTTGCAAAAGCGCAAGTTACGCACCATAGCCAGTTTTCTTGTTAATCACTATAATACATAATACTCGCTGTTTTAAGCCAAAACTCCCACTATAAAAAGCTTTCTGCAGTAATACCGACGACAGCGAATCCAACCTTAACCAGTAAAAGCCAGAAAAACGGAACGCGACAAATGCCCGATCTGATATCTACTCACGCCAAGTTCATTCATTCGGTGCTGAAAGGCGCGGTGAAGCTTGACGATGACAGGATCACCCGTTCCTGGAAGCGTTGCCTGGATGATTATCGCCTTGACCCCGCGAACCCGCAGGATCCGGTGGTGGTGGACCGCAGCGAATTGCTGGAACGCCAGGAACGAGTCTCCGAAGTGCTGTCCATCGCCAAGATAGAAATGGCCAACCTCTACCAGCAGCTCGCGGGCTCGGGTTACGCAATCATGCTTACCGATGTAGACGGCGTGCTGCTTAATTATTTTGGCGACCCTGAGTTTACCCATACCGCATCGAAAACCGGCTTGATGATGGGAGCGGTGTGGAGCGAGCAATACCAGGGCACCAATGGAATGGGCACCTGCCTGCTGGAAAAAAAACCGCTGATTATCCATCACCGGGAACATTTCCTGGCGCGCAATATTGGTCTTACCTGCTCCGCTGCGCCGATTTTCGATCATGATGGCAAGCTGCTCGCGGTGCTGGACGCATCGGGGGAATCGCGGCTAGCGCAGCAACACACTCTGGTGCTGGTCAACATGTCGGCGCAAATGATAGAGAATCGCGTGTTCCTGTCGAATTTCGGACGCGATTTCATCTTACGTTTCCACAGCCGTCCCGAATTCGTCGGCACCCTGGGCGAGGGCGCGATCGCATTCACCGACTGTGGCCGCGTGATGGCAGCGAACCACAGCGCGCTGTTCCAGCTGGGCTATTCCTCACCACGCGATGTATGCGGCAAGGACATCGGCGAGCTCTTCAGTATTTCACTGCAATCGCTGCTTGAGCTCTCGGCGCTCAATTCCTTCCGTCCGATGCCAATTTTTGAGGCGCGACGTGGCGGCCGCTTCTTTGCGGTAGCACAACAGCCCGAAGGCGTGAAACCGGTTGTCCCGGCTGCAGCGCGCGGGCAACGGAAATCGGCAAGCTCGCTTTCCTTGACCGGGACCTCACCACTCGATGAGCTGGAGTACGGCGATCCGCTAATGCAGCGCAATATCAGCGCGGCCAAGCGCGTGCTGAGCCGTGAAGTGGCGGTGCTGATCTATGGAGAAACCGGCGCCGGCAAGGAAGTGTTCGCCAAAGCCTTGCATTACTCGAGCAACCGCGCCGATAAGCAGTTTGTCGCCATCAATTGTGCTTCCATCCCCGAAACACTGATCGAGTCCGAATTATTTGGCTATAAGGCCGGCGCGTTCACTGGAGCCAGTCGCGAAGGCCAGCGCGGTAAGATTTTCCAAGCGAACGGCGGCACGCTGTTCCTGGATGAAATCGGCGATATGCCGATTCAATTGCAGGCGCGGCTGTTGCGCGTGCTTGAAGAACGCGAGGTCCTGCCTTTGGGCAGCGAAATCCCGGTGAAAGTGGATATCAAACTGATTAGCGCCACGCACTGCAATCTTACGGAAAAAATCATCAAGGGAGAGTTCCGCCAAGATCTTTACTACCGCCTGAACGGGCTCAGCCTGTCATTGCCGCCGCTGCGCGAGCGCGCTGATAAGCGCAACCTGATTAAAAACATTCTGCTAACAGAAAATACCGACCATCATAAAGCAGAGATCGACAACCAAGCGCTTGAGGCGTTGGAACGCTATCACTGGCCGGGTAATATCCGCCAGTTGCGTAACGTGCTGCGCACCGTACTTGCGCTGCGCGAGGGCGATGTCATCACCATCAAGGACCTGCCGCAGGAAATTGGCGGCGGCCAGACCCCGTCGCACGAAGACGGCAGCAAACCACCAGTAGCGCTCAACCCTTTGGAATCGGCGGAGCGCGACGCGCTGATCCGCGAATTAGAAAGCAACCACTGGAACATTACCAATGTGGCGCGGCAGCTCAAAATCAGCCGCAATACCCTGTACCGCAAGATGCAACGGCTTAATATCAAGGACCCAAACAAAGATATTCTCGACTAGGGGGTCGGAACCTCTCTCAACAATACTCACGTGTGCGACGGAGGCGATTTTGAAGACAGTTCTAGGCGCGAGCCGCGCGGTTTGGTTTATTCCAAATAAGCGGCGAGCAACACCGAAATGGCGCAAAATCGTCCCGTCCCGCAGGGTTGCGGCCAGAAAACGCGCCTGCGGCGTTGCTCGTCGTTGCATAGTAGTGCTATGCGGCCTCCTCGCGCCTTGCAGTCATCGCTTTCTGGCCAGCAACGCATCACGCGGGTATTGTTGAGAGAGGTTCCCAGTTGCATGACCACAAGCCCCGCCTGGCCTGGGCGCTAACAGGCTCCGGACATTACCTCAAGGAATCGCTGGAGATCGCGCTCGAGCTTCCGCACGTTGACTTGTATTTATCCAAGGCCGCGGCTGAAGTCGTGCACATGTACGCCCACAGCATGAAAGAACTGCGCGCCCGTTTTCGCGTATTTCGAGACAGCACTGCCAGCGCCGCGCCTGTAGGTTTGTTCTATTACGGTCACTACCACACTGTGGTCATCGCCCCCGCCACTTCCAATACTGTTGCCAAATGCGTGTGTGGCATTTCCGACAGTCTGGTTACCAATATTTTCGCGCAAGCCGGGAAGTGCCGAATACATAGCATCGTCTTTGCTTGCGACACCGAGCCGGTGGTCACCACCGAGGCGCCGAAGGAATGGGTAACGCTTTACCCGCGCAAAATCGACCTCGACAACACGGAAAAACTGAAAAGTTTCGAAAACGTCACCGTGGTAATGCGCATCGAAGAGCTGCGCCAGGCAGTCGACTCGCGGATGAAAACGCTCGGCATCAAAGCCTAAGCTCCGGCGATGCGCTGTAGGAGTATATTAATCGTATGTCTGAACGGATTTTATTTCTCACCGGCCACCTTGCCGAAAAAAGCCTCAACAAGGTGCTCGCCGCAATGCACCCGAGCGAGTTCGAATATGATGTGCTCAACATCGGCATTAGCGTTGCCGGCCTGATGACTGCCGATCTGATTCGCAGGCGGCTGCCCGGACCGGGACAGGCGACGCGCATCATGGTGCCCGGCCGTTGCCGCGGCGACCTTGACGGGCTTACCCGCCATTACGGCGTGCCGGTGGTGCGAGGGCCGGAGGAACTCAAAGACTTGCCGCAATATTTCGGCCGGATAGGCGCAAACCAGGACTTGAGCCGTTTCGACGTCCAGATCTTTGCCGAAATCGTCGATGCGCCGCAGCGAAGCGTGGAGCAAATCCTCAAACGCGCGGAAAGCTACCGCAAGGACGGCGCCGACGTGATAGACCTCGGTTGTTTGCCGGAAACGCCTTTCCCCCACCTCGAAGAAGCGGTCGCCGCGCTCAAGTCGTCGGGATATCAAATCAGCGTGGATTCGGTGGAACCAAAAGAGCTGCTGCGCGGCGGCAAAGCCGGGGCAGATTATTTGTTAAGCCTGAAAGAAGACACTTTATGGGTGGCCGAGGAAGTAGATTCGATCCCGGTGTTGATACCTCAGCAATCCGGCGATCTCGCCTCGCTGGAACGCGCGATGGAAAAAATGGCCAGGGGCAACCGCCGTTTTGTTGCCGATCCGGTACTCGACCCGATTCACTTCGGCTTTACCGATTCTCTGGTGCGATATCACGAATTGCGGCAGCGGCATCCGGAAACCGAAATCATGATGGGGGTGGGCAATCTTACCGAATTGACTGACGCCGATACTACAGGCATAAATGCTGTGCTAATGGGCGTCATTTCGGAATTGCACATTACCAACATCCTCACCACCGAAGTGAGCCCGCACGCGCAGCGCGCGGTGCGTGAAGCGGATGCTGCGCGGCGCATCATGTACGCAGCGCGTGAAGCATCGAGCCTGCCGCGCGATTTTTCTCCGGAACTACTCACCGTTCATGCGCGTAAACCTTTTCCCGACACTGCAGAAGAAATCGCCGAGCTGGCACGCGCCATCAAGGACCCGAGCTACAGAATTCAAGTCAGCGAACAGGGCATCCACATATACAACCGCGATGGACTGCGCGTCGCCACCGATCCATTTGCATTGTTTCCCCTGCTCAATTTGGAGAACGATGCCGCCCACGCTTTTTACCTCGGTGTTGAGCTGGCACGCGCGCAAATCGCCTGGCAATTGGCCAAGCGTTACAATCAGGACGAGGAACTGGACTGGGGCTGTGCCGTGGAACGTAAACCCGAGGATCTGGCACAGCACCACGCACCCGGAACAACACTACAGAATCGCAGAAAGAGAACCAGCAACCAATGATTTTCGAAACTATCGTTACCTCCCAGGCCAAAGACGGCCGCATTCACATCGCGCCTATGGGAATCCGCGAAGACAACGGCTTCATCGTGCTCGCGCCTTTCCGTCCCTCAACCACCCTGAATAATGTGCTTGATAACGGCTATGCTGTAGTCAATTATTGCGACGATGTGCGCATATTCGCTGGCTGTCTCACCGGCCGCCGCGACTGGCCTGCACTTCCATCAGAAAAAGTGCCCTGCGTGCGGCTTGAATCAGCGCTTGGGCATTGCGAACTGAAACTTGAACGTATCGAAGAAGACGAACTGCGCCCCAGGCTTTTCTGCAAAGTAGTGCACCGTGTCTCCCATGCGCCGTTTCGCGGCTTCAACCGCGCGCAAGCGGCAGTGCTGGAGGCAGCAATTCTGGTGAGCCGCCTGCACCTGCTGCCTTGGGAAAAAATCGACGCCGAAGTGAAATACCTCACGATTGCAATCGAAAAAACTGCAGGCCCTGTAGAGCGCGAGGCGTGGGGCTGGCTGATGGAAAAAATCAACGCGCACCGCGCGCTACTGGCCCAAAAAAACACGGCATGACTCGACTGCTCGCAAGTGTAAAGTCTTTGCCCGAAGCACGCCTCGCCCTTGCCTGTGGCGCTGACATTATCGATTTAAAGGACCCGGAGGCCGGCGCGCTTGGCGCACTGCCGCTGGATACCGTGGCCCGCGTGGTGCGGATGGTGGACAGGCGCTGCACAGTTAGCGCAACGCTTGGCGATTTGCCGATGCAGCCGCAAATTCTTTGCGAAACTGCAGCGAAAACAGCCGCCACCGGGGTGGATTTCATCAAAGTAGGCTTCTTCTGTGAAGCGAAAGACTGTATTGCCGCTCTTGCGGGGAAAGCCCGGCTCATCGCCGTACTGTTTGCTGACCGCAGTCCTGACTTTAACCTGCTTGCCGATTTCGCTGATGCCGGTTTCGCTGGCGTCATGCTCGACACCGCAAGCAAGACAAACGGCAATCTGCGCAGCCAGATGGATGCTACCGCGTTACAGGAATTCGTACAGCGTGCGCGAGCCCTGGGGCTCGTTACCGGTCTTGCCGGATCGCTGCGGCTCGAGGATGTTCCTGATTTAATCAAGCTTGGCCCCGACTACCTGGGATTCCGTGGCGCCCTGTGTGCTGGAACGGAACGAAACCGGGGTTTGGAAGCCTCCCAAGTGTCGGCGTTGCGCAATGCAATCCCCTGCTTATTGACCGACACAAGCAGGGCAGTAGCTTGATGATTGTCGCGCTCCCCTATGAAATCTTTTCTTTTTGTTCTCTTGGGATGCCACATTTCCCAATGTTTGGTCCCTTGAATAATCAGCGCCAGTGGGCAAGAATCATGGCGATGATTTGATTAGTCATCACCTGTATAGCGCTCATGTAGGTCTACTGGACGAGCAATACGCTTCCGCATGCGAAGGTTGAGCATCTCTACGAAAACCGAGAATGCCATCGCAAAGTAGACATAGCCCTTAGGCACATGATGGTCGAATCCATCAGCGATCAACACAACACCGATGACAAACAGGAAGGATAGGGCAAGCATTTTGATCGTCGGATGCGCCGACACAAAGCGCCCGATCGGGCCGGCGAAAACCATCATTAGCGCCACCGATGCAATCACCGCAGTAATCATTACGGCAACTTCATCCACCATCCCAACCGCCGTGATGATTGAATCGAACGAAAAGACGAGATCGATGATAATGATCTGCAAAATAATCGCGGAGAACGTGGCGCGTATTACCATTGAGGCCTCGCCCTTTTCGCCCTCAAGCAACTGGTGAATCTCCTTTGTGCTCTTCCACAACAGGAACAGGCCACCGCAAATCAGGATGAGATCTCGACCAGAGATCTCCAGTCGGAACAAGCTGAAAAGTGGCTCGGTTAACCCGATGACCCAGAACAGGACAAGTAATAGAGCAACGCGCATGAACATAGCGAGAAATAAACCTACGCGTCGTGCGAGTTCTTGCGTTTGCTTCGGCAACTTGTCTACAAGAATCGAAATGAAGATGATATTGTCGATACCGAGCACCAGTTCAAGTGCGGTAAGCGTAAGAAAAGCAATCCAGGCCTGCGGATCAAACAATAGGTCAAACATCTATTGTCTCGTGGTTGACTAATGATTGAGCTAACCGGATGCGCGCAGACAACTCGCGCGCCCGGTTCAGCGACGGGTTAGGTGTCATAAAAAATCCTCCAGGTAAATCGGTGTACCTAGCAATTCTATCAACGGCCGATTACCGGCAATTACCGTTTGGACGCCGTCAATAAATGTCAGGTAGAGCTTAGCACCAACTTTACGTTTAAATGGCAGAGGAATGAGTTCGTGTCGAATACCCCCAACTTCCAAAAATCCTTCGGATATCGTATTGGGCAGTGCTGGCAACGGCGCCGATGCAGTCGCCCCCCACAGAACTAACTTCGCTTCCTGACTCCAGCCCGTGCCGGGATCTCTGCCTGGTGTTCCTTTTGACTTGTGAACGTAGGCGTGCGAAAAATGGATCATCGCAAGGCCATCCAACAGCTCTATGCAGCTCACGCGGGAATCGTGCAACTCCAATGCTCTTCGCAATTTCATGTACTCGCTTCGTCTTACACCTAACTAGAACTAGACACCTGAAAAGGCGCAATTAACTACCCCAAAAGCAGTACGGGGTTAAGTTCGACCATCGGCGCGCGCAAAGTACTGTGCGCCTACGCTGGAAAACATGAGTACAACGTTCGCTCCGGCAAATAGCTTGGCAAGATCATCCAGGATTGTCTCCCATCCGCCAGCCAACATCGGCAAATCGACATAGTCCCCAACGAGTATCAGGATCCAAGAAGCGACGTAGAGGTATCGAGCCGGGGACCAGAAGAAAACCAGCGCTACAGACGAAACTAGGAGCCCGACAAACCCAACCATGGCGATGCGGTTCGCGATCAAGGCCGCACCCATGAGCGGCGTACTGCGATACCAGGCAAGGTAATCCAGCGCGGGCTGCGGCCAGTCCGGATGGCTGCCGAAAACGCTAATGACATCGAGCGCGAGGAAGGCCGCCGGAAGAAGAAAAAAGATGCGGAGAATGGCGCGGTTCATGGTTACGCAAGCACAGTGGTCTGATCCCTCTGGTGACCGGCTATCAGCGCCAGTGGGCAAGAATCATCGCGATGATTTGAAGATTCACAAAGTGGTAGGAAGCATTCAGCCCGAACAAGCCCCAGCTCCTCCCTTCCCAGGCCACCGCGCCCAGCAGCATTGGAACAAAAAAACCAATCCATGTGAAAAAACCGCTGAAGAAGCCGTAAACATAAGACGGCGAATCTGTCCCGACACCCCACACCGACGGGCGCCAGACTTCAGCCGAGTGCGCTAAGACATAGGCCGTCAGGAACGTCCCGAGCAGCGTCAGCCCCATCCCACGCAACATGACTTTGGGATCGGGCTTACAGTCCATTGGCATCTTCATCAAACTCGCCCATTTTTTTCCGAACAGAGGCCCATGCCAGAGCCATCCGAAAAAGAAACTTACGATAACGGCGGCGGCCACAGCCAGGTAGTTGATGTGAATTTCCGGGTGCATAAATCCTCCTGGGTTAGAATCGTTTATTTCCTGCCAACTCTTGTATTCATTATAGGGCGCCGCCACCTTAGCGGCCGGTTTTTGCTTCGACAGATGTGCACTGATTTATCTGTGAAGAAACGCGAGTGAAATCTTCCCGATTGACTAGCCACACGTCAAAAACCGCCGCATCAACAAAACCAGGGAATGCGGCATCCACGATGCCTTTTCTCGATAGTTCAGCCATGTCCATCTCTCCTTTGGGCAGCGGGCAAGATTTGACGAGCACTAGTCGTTCAGCTGCAAGGCGGCGCGTCAGCCAGGCAGCGAGGCTATCCGATGTAACATCCCAGCTTGGTTCGATGTCCTGCGCAGCAAGTATTTGCACAGGCAACCATACCGGTACTTGATTTTCATGCAGTACTTTGCGGATTTCGGTTTCGCTGCGGGCGGGTATGAGGCCTTTTTGCAGTCCGCAGAGCATGATGCCGAATTGCTCCATAGCCCGCAGTCCCATGGCGTGGGCCGCGGCATCGTCGAAGCCCCATTTATTCTGGGTCTCGCGCACCCAATCAGCGAAGAAACTGCCGCCGGGAACGATGACTATCCGGCCTTTGCCCGCTTCAGCAAGCGCCTTGAGCCAATGCCTCAAATCGTCAGGATAATCCGCGAGACTGCCACCGAGCTTAACGACCCACATCGGCAATTAAAATTTGCTCAAGCAACCTCAGCATGGCTGCTGCTTTGTCGAAAGTTTCCTGGTATTCGTCTTCCATGCGCGAATCAGCGACGATGCCGCCTCCCGCCCAGAAGCGTATCGTTCCCGCGGAATAAACCAGAGTGCGGATGACGATGTTGCTGTCCATGCTGCCATCGAAGCCGATGTAGCCGATGGCGCCGCAATACACGCCGCGGCGGTGCGGCTCGAGTTCCTCGATAATTTGCATCGCGCGCAGCTTGGGTGCGCCGGTGATCGAACCTCCCGGAAAACAGCCGCGCAGCAGATCCAGCGCGCTTTTGTCTTTTGCCAATGTACCGGTCACCGTGCTCACCAGATGATGCACCGTGGCGAAGCCTTCCACCTCAAACAGTTTCGGCACTTTCACTGAGCCGGTTTCACACGATTTGCCGAGGTCGTTCCTCAGCAAATCCACGATCATAAGGTTTTCAGCGCGATCTTTCTCGCTTTCGCGCAGCAACTCGGCAAGTGCTGCATCCAAGCGCGGATGTCCTGCGCGCGGCCGCGTGCCTTTGATGGGCTTGGTCTCGACTTGACGATCCTTGAGTTTGAGAAAACGCTCGGGGGAGGCGCTCAGGATTTGCGCGTAAGGGGTGTTGAGATAAGCGGAAAACGGCGCCGGATTGATGATGCGCAGCGCCTGGTAAGCCAGCCACGGGGCACCCGTTGCAGTGGCAGAAAACCTTTGCGCGAGATTCACCTGGTAGCAATCGCCGGCGCGGATGTAGTCGTGAATGCGCTGAAAAGCCTGCGCATAATGCTCGGGCGTGAAGTTGGAAACAATCTTGCTTGTAATGCGGAACGGCGCGCGAAAACGTTCTTCCGCCAGCGTACTGAAGCAGTCAACGAGCTCATCCCATTTTCTTTGCGTTTCCGCATCGCGGCCCAGGCTTGCGAGATAACTGCGGCGCGAATGATGGTCCACCACTACCACCCAGTCGTAAATACCGACGGCCATTTCCGGGAGTTTCTCCTCGTCTTCTGCGATAACCGGCAGCCGCTCCAGCCGGCGCGCCAGATCATAGCCGAAATAACCCAGCGCTCCGCCGCTGAAAGGCAAACCGCTATGATTTTCCTGCGTAGGCTCGAGATGGCGCTTAAGCAGGATAAAAGGATCTTCAGGGGAAAGCTCGCTTGCCCCGTTATGGCGTATTTCGGTCACTTTGCCGCGCGTGACCAGCGTGGCATAAGGCTCAGCCACCAGAATATCGTAGCGCGCCTGCGCGGCGTATCGCTTGCCGCTGTCGAGAAATGCCGCCCAAGGCAGGTCAGCAATCGCTTCAAACAGCCGCGCGCTGTCTTCGTGATAAGGGAGTTCGGTTAACCGTGGCATGAAAAGATTTTATTCCCGCGTCCTGCTTTGCGCCAGCGCCGCGACCGCCACCGCAGGCGCGCATGCATCTATCCATTGACGATCATTCAACGACGAATCCACCAGTCCGGAAAAATCCAGATAAGGCCGTGCATAGCGCGCGGCAAGTTTTTTCACCAGAAAGCGGCCAATACCCGTTCCGATAAGCGGTGCCTCTACGCCGACCAGCCCAAGCGAAAACAGGCGCGAGCAAGCCTCATGCAAACGCTGCGATTGCAGATCGGCGATATACCCCGCAAGACACTGCCAGCTAGAAAGCGACGCTGACTCCAGATCCCTGCCCAGCATGCGAGCCAGGCGCCGCGCGCTGTCCTGCATGGTCTTGCCGCCCCCATCCGCGGCAGGCAACTGGTCTGCCCCTTCCGGCAACTCAACGGTCAGGCGGTAGACATCCGCCATGGTCGCGAACTGCTCCGCCATCAACCCCTGCCATTCGCCTGCGAACGGTACGCGCACAGCCACCGCCATCACCGGCGTGCGCACCACTCCGCTGCAGACGAGCTCGTCACATGCCATGCGCTGGTGGTCATTCCAGCCCCGGGCGTGCACTTTGCCTGAAATCAGCAACACCAGATCGGTGGTGGTGCTGCCGATGTCTATCAATAATGCTTGCCTCACCCGCTGTGCAGCGAACTCGGCGGTTGCGAGCCAGTTTGCTGAAGCCACCTCACCGGCAAGCTGCTTAGCTTGAGCAGGGGTAACAAAACCGCTGCGCCCGGCATACACTTGCAGGCTTGCCTGTGGCAATTTGCCGTTCATCGCTTCCACCAGGGTGGTGACGCCGGCGTTGCGGTTGGGAAAAATATCAGCGAGCTCGCCGGTCATGGTAAGCGCGTGCAGTGTTACAGCCTGATTCAGATCTTTCAGCGCCTGAGCCACAGCGCTTTCCAGATGCTGCAAGCCTTGCCACAACGGGCAGGGCATCTGCATAGCTTGGCTTACGCGCCCGGCGCCGTCCACCAGCGCTACTTTGAGATGCGCGCCTCCCAAATCCCAGCCGACGGCGCAATCAGGCATGCAGGACCTCGAGATCAACTTCGATTCGCTGCTGCGCGAATTTTGGCAAGCGCAAAGGTTTGGCGTCATCCAGTAGGCCCAATACCAGCGCAGCGGTATTGCAGCCCAGCGCCTGATGCAAGCCAGCATAGGAAGTGGTCAGCCGCGGGTTTACTTCCATCACTACCCGCTGAGAACCACTTTGCACCAGATCTATACCCACATAGCCCCACAGCCCGGGAATGGCTGCGGCTACGCGTCTTGCCAATTTCGCAAAAGCGCCGTCTTCATCGGTCAAGGCATTGACCACGCTACCGAGAAACTGAAATTGGCCATCGCACACGACCACGCGTTGATTATTGCAACTCAAAAGATCAGCTGTACCCTCACGACATAGGACGCAAAGACTCAGCGCGCTTCCGCTAATAAACGGTTGCAACACGTAATTCCCCCGGTTGGCATGCAGCCATTGCCGTGCCGCCGGGAGATCGTGGAACAGACGCGTGTCGCTGCAGCCCGCGCCATCATCGGGTTTAACCACCCAGCCGCCTCCCGTATCATGCAATTCAGCGTCCGCTGAATATGTCGGCACTGCCGCGATTCCTGCTTGTGTGAGATGGCGTGAGGTAGCCTGCTTGCTCGCGGTGAGGTGCACTGCGTCAGGATGGCTGCCCAAGAGTCTGCGCCCGTGCTTGAGCACGCTGCGATGAATGCTTTCAAGCGCGCCGCCGCTTTCCGGCGCGATCGGCCACACCGCATCGGCAATATCTATGCAACGTTCCAAAATCCGCTCGGTTTCCGCTGCGCTGCGCGGCGTATATACGCTCACAGGGAAACTTAGTGCGGGCAGGCGCGGATCGCGCGTGACGACAACTTCCACCCCGGAAATATCCCCGAGGTCGCGCAACAGTGCGTGCAACATTATGTCGCCTTCTTGCGCAAGTGCGGCCGGCAACGCTTGGTCAAGCAGCCCGCCACCGGTAATATGCTCATATACGAAGATACGCATTCTTAACCACCATTTCACCGCTGAGGACGCGGAGGACGCTGAGTAAATCTTTATTAAACTTTATGGATTTCAATTTCGGATTTAATGCTTTTCCTCTGCGATCTCTGCGTCCTCTGCGGTTAAAAAGACCTTGAAAATCATACCGGTCATTGATCTGATGCAAGGCCAAGTGGTGCAAGCGCTGGGGGGCGAGCGCCGTCAGTACCGCCCCATCGAATCCGGATTATGCGCTGGCAGCAATGCACTCGACATCGCCTGTGCATTGCTGGAATTGTATCCGTTTCACGCACTCTACGTCGCCGATATCGATGCAATCCAGAAAAACGGCAGCAACGCCGCGGTAATTGAAAAACTCCATCAACATTTCCCGCAGCTTGAGCTGTGGGTGGATTCAGGAATAGCGGATGTTGCAGGCTTCATGGCGTGGCAGGGGCGGCGCATAGGCCATGCGGTGATCGGCAGCGAATCGTTTCCCGAGAACACGCTGCTTTCTGCTGTTTGTTCCAGCCGCGATGCGCTCTTCCCGCTGCTGTCGCTGGATTTCAAGGGCGAGCGTTTTCACGGCGAGCAGCGCTTGCTCAACGATCCAGGACTTTGGCCGGAGCATGTCATTGTAATGATGCTGGCGCGCGTTGGAAGTCTCCGGGGACCGGATTTCGACCAATTAAGCGAGCTAAGTCGGCGCGCACCGCATAAAAAACTTTACGCCGCAGGCGGAATTCGCGGCGCGCGCGACCTCGCGCAGTTGGCGCGCTCGGGCGCACACGGCGCTCTGCTTGCGAGCGCGCTGCACCAGCGCCTCATCAGCGCCAGCGATCTGGCCGCATCAGCATCCGAAGCGGATTCAAAAAGCAGGCAGTGAGCAGCGTCAGCTGCCCACCACTCACCCGTGCTTCCGGATTATTTCGGCGAGAACGGATGCGAGACGCTGCTTTTCTTGCTGACCACTTCCGAGGCCTTGGGTGTCCCCGCCACGGCGCGCTTGATTGACTCCTTGGTGGCCTGATAGTTGTAGTCGTAAATCTTGGTGTCGTTCTCAGCCAGCCAGTGGATGAACACACCGACACAAATGAAGACATCGTCGGCTTCATTCGCCGGAATCGTTCCGTCCTGCACGCAATCCGCCACCGCCATCGCCACTGCGCGCTGCGCCGGCCCGAACATCTGCACCGCCTGCTTCGCGCCCTTGATGGTTACCTTGTTAAACAGAATGGTGTTGGGCTTGGTCGCCAAGTTCGGCGCCACCACCGCAAGCAAGGTAGAAAAGCCGTCCTTGTTGTTTGTCAGCGCATTGCAGAACGCACGTTCTACGGAGCTGCCGCGCGGTCCCATAATCAGGTCAACGTGGGCCACTTCATTGCCTTCACCGACCAGTGATTCTCCAACGAGTACTCGATCAATTTTCGCCATTTTGCTTCTCCTTAATTTGGCTGTTAAACATTCAGGTGAAACACAACTCCGAAACCTCAGTGGCTGCCGCCCTCCTAGGCGCCAACATGCTGAGGTTTCGTTTTACTGCGGCGTGAGGCAGGTTTCGCCTCGCCTCCGGTAAAGCTTTCTTGCAACAAATCCTCCAATCGCAATGCAAGCAGGCTGGCGACGCTCAAGTCCGCCGCCGTGCCGGGATTGATTCCGTCACGCTTCAGCTCGGAGTCGAAAGCCAGCAATTGCGACAGCATGGCTTGCGGTGAGTCACAGCGCTGCCATGCGCTATCCAGCATCGCGGCACGGGAACTGACTTGCCGTGCCAGTTCGCTTCCGAACTTGCGCTCTACGTGGCTGTCGGGAAAGCGCCCCAGAATTGCCAGATAGGCCGACAGCACCGCCCATTCTTCACCGGCAAAACGCGCCAGTGTTTCGCGCGCACGAAGCACACCCACATCAAATACATCGGCAAACCCATTCGCATACTGGCGTGCAATGCTGTCGCGGTCACGCGCCTCCTGCATCGCGGCGAGCAGTGTAACTTTCGGCTTTCCGCTGACATCATAACGCGCGCTGCTGCCCAGACCGGCGGGCTTGGCGAGGCGTATCGCCTCATAAGCAAGTTCCGCGTCCTGTTGCGTGAGCTGCTGCAGCACACTGCTCACCCGCGGCCGCAATGCTCGCTCACCGGGATGCTGCGCGGCGCAAAGCAGTGGCGCGGCGAGCAGTACAATGCCAAGATTGGTATTGCAGCCTACCGCTTCTTGCGTGGCTTGAACTGCACACAGAATACGCTCGCCCACGCTTGCGCCAGGTACGGTCAACGGCTCAGCGATGGCGTTGGCGCTCGCCTTAAACTGCTGCGCGGTCATGCCGTGGCCGGCGCTGTAATCGCTTACGTTGCCGGGCTTCGGCGCGCGGATTTCGGCAAGACAAGCGCTCTTCAATGCCTGCGCCAGCCGCTCGCTGGAGATTATGTTCATCAGCATACCATTTCCATGTTGGCTTGAGGAAGCTTGCGAGCAAGCAGATCGTCCACCAGATATTGCGCCAGATTTTCCCTGTAAATTCCCTGCAAACCGCGCCAGGCCGGGATGCCGTTGACTTCAATGACATAAAGCTTGCCATTCCGGTCGCGCATAAGATCCACACCGGCGTAATCCATCCCGACAGCGCGTACCGCGTCCTGCGCCAGTTTTTGCAGGGTTTCATCCAGTTGCACGTTTTCGCATTTCGCGCCTTGCGCCACATTGTTGATCCAACTAGTTCCGCGGCGCAGCATCGCCGCGCGGGCAGCACCGCCCACCACCAGCACCCGGAAGTCGTGCCAATGGCCTTCACCGCAATCAACAAAGCTTTGCAGATAAGCCGCGCCTGAATATTCAGCAAGGTTGGGGAAATCCATGCCGCTCTTCAAGCGCTGCAGACCCAAACCCTGCGAGCCGAATAACGGTTTCAATACCAGTTCGCGCCCCGCCGCTGTTTCACGCAATAAAACGGCGCGTGCCTGTGCCGCCGATTCACAGACCCAAGTCGCGGGAGTGGGAATGCCGGCACGTTTCAACAGAAAACTGGTCATTGCCTTGTCAACACTGCGCTCGATTGCGCGCGCATCGTTGTACACCGGCACACCGATTTCGCGCAGCGCATGCAGGATATCCAAACGTAAAATCACCTGCTCCAGCGTGCCGCCGGGTACGCCGCGCACGAACACCGCGTCCGGCAGGCTGTGCTTGAACCCCGGAATCACCACGCCATGCCGCGCGTGCGCGAGATCGAAATAGCAATTCTGCAAGGACACGTACTGGCTTTCGCAGCCGCGCGCAGCGAACGCCTGGCGCAACTGCCGGCCGTGCCAGCCCGGATCATCGGTAATGATGGCGATACGCCTAGACACCAGGGCCCCCGAATGAAACGTCCAGCAACTCGGCGTTGAGCTTACCAGCGCGGTAGCTGTTGCCGCTTTCCAGGCAGCTTACGATGACCTGGGCCGGAGCGAACAGCATTGGATCGATCTTGTAAAAATCGTATGCGCAGTCCTTGAAAATTTGCGCGAAGCGCTTGCCATAATCGCGCGAAGCCATGCTCGGCAGTTTTTGCGCAAGATCACTCGCCTCGTTATCGCTGCAACTCACGAACAGCTGCACCTGCCCTCCGAACAGAATGGCATCGTTGGTGCGTCCCATCGCTTCAATGAAATCCTTGCAAGGTGGAGGCAGCGGCGCGCTTCCCATGCCGTCTACTATATGCTGGAGCGGAAACCCCAGTACATGGACTTTGTGCAAAGCCACTTCCAGCACGCGCGCCACGATTTGCACCATGCCGGCGAGACTGCGCGTCGGTGTCAAAACAAATGTGAGCTTTTCTGCGCTGACCTTGCAATCACGCATTACTTTTTCCACCACTTCCTGGGGCGGGGGCTTGTCAACTTCCAGCACCAGACAGGTGCTCTCAGCCTGGTCACGGTAGCCAAGCTCAGCGAACAACTCTTCCTTGCAGGCAAGCGAACGTCCCGGCCCGGAACCTAGAGCATGAAACGCGCCTTTGCCGCTGCCATGCGACAAACTCCATCCGGCATATTGGCTGCCCAAGCACGCCAATACCGGGTTGCTGGTATGCACGTTTACTTGCAGCGGCCAGCGCGCAGTGCCTGACGAAAGATTCACTGTGCCAAAACCTCCCATGCAGATTTCGGCAATGCGCCGACCTGCTTCCAGCCCTCCGGCATGACTAATACCGGCGTCCACAATGGTGTGGCCCTGCGGACCGCGCGTCACGCCAAGACGCAGCGCGTGATGCTCACGCAACAGCGCCGCAACCAAAGGCGCTGCTTGACTGTTGACGCTAGGCCATTGCGCGGCCTGCGCGTGCAGAGCTGTGCCTCCGGTAATTTCATGATGTGGTGCACTCACGCTGCTTCCTCCGTTATCGCTCTAGCGATGGCTGCTTGCCGCTGTATCAACAGCCGCTTTACCTGCTGCGTCGATGCGCCTTGCGCATGCACCATGCATAGCGGTGCACCCGGTGCGAATTGTCTATCCGCTCCCGGAATATCGCTCACCCACTCCGGGAACTTCATGTTCATAGGTATGCGCAGCGTCCGCTCGGCATGTACTACTGCGTGCCCTCTCGTGATTTTTTGCGTGACCAGCTGCTCTTGAGGCAATTCACCACGGCATGCACGCAGGTGCCAGCCAAACAGGGACTCCTTGCAGTCGTCATCATACAAATCCATGGTTGCACACGGCCGCGGGTTGATTTCAAGCACCCTGTATTCATTGCCGCGCAGCAGGAAATCCATGCCGTTCAACCCCGCGAGGCCGGTTACCTGCACCAGCTGATCGAGTTTGCGCGCGATTTCTGTTTGTAAAACGGCATCTAGTTTCGCGTGGCTGATCGCGCCGGCATAACTAAAAGGCGATCCGGCGCTGGTGGTCCACTGTTCGTTAAAACCGATAATGTGCGATTTAGTCCCGTCAGCGAGAAAAGTCGCTGACATGCTGCGCCCCGACTCGAGTTTCTGGTAGTAATGCATTCCATCCGGTTGTCTGCCTGCGGCCGGCAAAACATGAGTTCCACCGTAGCCGCCGATTTTTTTGGCAAGCCATCCGCAAGCCGGCCGTGGCGGTGCGTAACGCACTTCCGGATGCGCCATTTCAAGTTCATCGAGCAATGCAAAAAATTGCCGCGGGTCTTTAATCCGCGTCACTATTTCCGCATCATTGCCGTATAACGGCCTGCCTGCTGAAAGCTGCTTTAGCAGCTCTGGCTGGTCTTCAAATCCCGATCCGCACACCAGGCCGGCACAGCGCTGCGGCGGGCACAGCTCGTCCGCCGCTTTGAGCAGCGCCGCCGCATCGAAACCTTGTTCATGCTGCGCTACCGCCCGGCTGTGCTGGGCGTAACGATGCGTATCCAGGTCGTTATATAAATCCAGCACCACCACCGGAAAGCCGCCGCGCCTGGCCGATTGCGCCAGCGCCCTGCCGGTAAGCGCTGCGATAAGGAAAGTTTTGCTTTCAGCTGACATATTTGCGTGCCAGTGCAAACGCTTCACGGAAATCCAGATACAGCGGTTTTTCCGCCTGCAACATTGCTTCAAACAGGCCGTGCTGCACCTGGTATTTGATATCGCCTATCGCCAGCGCGCCAATCCCAACGGCCTTGCCAGAGCCCGCTGCAAGCGGCACGCCGTCGTCCATCAGGTTGACACCTTCGATGCCAGCGGGCGGCACGGCGTTGATGTCCGCCGCCACCAGTAAGCGCACCGCTTGTTTCAGCAATTGCTGACTCAGGATCTGCACGCCGGCCTTAGCGCTGCTCATCACCACATCCATCCGGGCAATTGCCGCTGATTTGTTATCTTCGGAACTCGCATCCACCGGTTCGGTGGTGGCGCCGTAACGGGCGTTGGCGACTTGAGAAGACATGCGCGCACGGTTAGCGCTGCTGTGGCTGGCAATCTTCACCTTGGCTCCGGCTCCGGAAGCCAGCACTGCGGCAGCAGTGCCAACCGGCCCGGTTCCGCCCAGAACCAGCACTTCGAGGCCCTCCAGAGTGCAGCGATGCGCGCGCTTCAACTGCCTTTCTACCGCCGCGACCGTTGCCGCTGCAGTAGTAAAGGCGCCTGAAGGATCGGCGAATACCGACACCTCGAACGGTGGCACCATCGCGAGTCTCGCGGCATCCAGCATATCAGCGGCCATCCCGATTTCGCGCCCGCCGATGAAAATGCCGGTGCGCTTCACACCACTTGGTCCACGTGAAAAAATAGCGTCCTGGGTAAGCGCCGCAACCTGGTCTAGGGTGATATTGGTATATGCCGCCACTGCATTATAGCCGGCGTCATATGCCATGTTCACATCGAATGGGCTGACATTTGGGGTGGGTGTAATCATGTGCAACAGATAAAGTTTCTCCATAAGTCCTCAATATTCTTTCTATTTTTAAATCGTGCCGGTTTTGGTGCTGCGTTGCTGCTGCAGCACCTCTCCGCCGCGATTGCGCGCAGCGCAGATTTTAAAGCGCAACTCGCTGTCCGCTCTCCAGCGCGCTTCCGCTTCCTGCAGCAGACTGCCTGCGCGGCTTTCCGAATCCACTACGGCAAAACCGGTCGGCCCCCATGAACTCTGGCCTACGCAATTCACGCCTTGGCTCTCCAGCCAGGCAAGCACTTCGCTTACTTTGTGGCTGGCATACCGTCCGCCCTGTGCCGGGGCAAAATAATCTCCCACCACACGCTGCAGTTCGCTCACTGCTTTTCCGAATTCCTGAATATCGGCCTCCACGAGAGCCGGCATTAAATGCATCAGCACCAGGCGGCACAAATGCGCAGCGCTTGCCTCCGGGAACTGCGGCAAAGTGCGAAACACCTTATCCTCATCGGCTCCGTGCAGGCCCTGCGCCCGCAAATCGAAAATCAGCAATACCCGCCATTGTGAAGGGAAGGTGATACGGCTGGTAATACGCGGTGGCTCATCGCTGTTGCCGCGGCCTCCGTCAATTAGAAATCCGCCTTGGTCGAATGCGCCGATACCGATTCCGGACCGGATACCACGATCCATCACTGCGGCAATTTCCCTTGCCCCAAGGTCAAGCTGATAGAGGCGCGCTACGGCAATACCCGATGCGATGGCGAGCTGGGTGCCGGAACCAAGACCAATGTGCTCGGGTATCGCCTGCACCACCGCCATGCGCACCGCGCCGCGTAACCTCAGCCGCTCGTGCAGACAGCGCAACACATGCATCGCACGCTGCGTCTGCGCACCTTCTACCGAAAACATTTCAGCGCGCTCTGCGTAAATGCGCGTGCTGAATCCCTCGAGAGTCAATCCCAGGCTACCGAAGCGGCGGCCGGTGGCACCGTTTAAATCCATGAACCCCAGATGCAAACGCGCAGGAGCCTCTACTACTACGCTCTGGGCTTCTTTATAGGCAATCTGCAAGCCGTTCATTATGTTGTGATTTCAACCCGATAAGTTCAGCAACTATCATGCCACCAGTTTTCTTATTGTATTTCAAGACGGTCTCAATAGTCGAAAAGCTTATTTGCGACGCGCGCGGAGCAGTATGTCACATTATCAGCGCATGACCGCTCGTTTTACTGCATTGTTGTGCGCGAAAGATATATTCTTTATATATAGCAAAATATCGGAGTCTTGCGCTGCGCGTCACTAGTCTACCCAAACATTAGCTCTTGGCATAGTATGTGCCTTTGCCAATACAATCCGCCTTTGGCGCCAAGCGGAATATTTTCATGACGCAACTTTTATCTCCCGGAGTATGGGACGAAGTACCGTGCCCGTTTTGCGGACTCGCATGCGATGACCTGCGCGTCTCAACTCAATCCAGCAAGCTTGAAGTCATCGCCAACGGCTGTCCTATGAGCTGCAAGGCATTTGCCGGGCTAAGTTCATCTAAACCAACTGCTCCGCGCATCGCAGAAAAAAATGTTTCACTTAAAAACGCCGCGGCTGCGGCAGCGGTTATCCTCAAGAAAGCAAAACAACCGCTGATTGCGGGCCTGGGCACCGATGTGGCGGGGATGCGCGCGCTGATGCAAATCGCCGACCGCATCGGTGCAGTGGTAGACCACATGAACAGCGTTAGTTTCATGAGTAACGTGCTGGCGCTGCAGGATGGCGGCTGGCTTACCACTACTTTGAGCGAAGTGAGAAACCGAGTGGATTTGCTGGTGATTGCAGGCACCGATGTAGTAACCCGTTTCCCGCGCTTTTTCGAGCGCTATATCTGGAACCGCGATGCACTGTTTGGCAGCAACGCCCGCGAAGTCGTGTACCTGGGGCGCGGACTGGATACTCAAGCGGGGACCGCCCCCGATGGGCGTAAACCGACCGTCATCGCCTGCGACATCACGCACATCAGCGAAATAGCAGGCGCGCTGCGCTGCCTGATCGCCGGGCGGCATATGCAGATTGACCGAGTTGCAGGTGTACCGTTATCAGAATTGCAGCAGCTTGCTAAACGCATGCAAAACGCACGTTATGGGGTGCTCGCCTGGTCTGCCGCAGATTTTGATTTCAAACATGCGGAGCTTGCCGTGCAAAGCCTGTGCGAGCTGGTGAAGGATCTGAACCGCGGCACGCGCTTTTCCAGTCTTCCATTGGGCGGCAATGAAGGCGATGTGACCGCCAACCAGGTATGCAGTTGGCAAAGCGGCTTCCCCTTGCGCACCGGTTTTGGGAGCGGGCACCCTGATTATGATCCGCGTCATTTCTTTGCCCAACGCATGCTGCAACAAAACGAAGCGGACGCACTGTTGTGGATTTCCAGCTTCAACGAGAAACGCACGCCGCCTGAAACCGCTGTTCCCACGGTGGTGCTCGGGCGCAGCGGCATGAGTTTCAATAGGGAACCGGATGTTTATATACCTGTCGCCACACCGGGCATTGACCACTCAGGACATATTTACCGAACTGATAATGTGGTAGCACTGCCGTTAAGGAAGCTCCGTGAGAGCGCGCTGCCCTCGGTGGCACAGGTTATCGCCGAAATTGAAAAGGCGTTGTAATTCCGCTGATGCTTACTAAACTTAATGGCGGCAAAATCTATGACCCGGCCAATCAGGTCAACGGCGAAGTGCGCCACGTATTCATTCGTGACGGCCGTATTGTCGCCACGCCCGCTTCCGGCGAGCAGGTGGAACGCGAGTACGATATTTCCGGCAGGATAGTGATGGCAGGAGCGATAGATTTGCACACCCATATCGGCGGGGGCAAGGTGAATATCGCTCGCAATATGCTGCCCGAAGACCATCGCGGCGACATCGTTGAACGCACCTCACTCACCCGCTCAGGATGCGGACATGCCGTGCCATCCACGCTTACCGCCGGCTACCGTTATGCCGAGATGGGCTACACCACGTGCTTTGAACCAGCTCTGCTGCCTGCGAATGCGCGCCAGGCGCACATGGAAATGGGTGATACGCCCATCATCGACAAGGGCGGTTATGCTTTGCTTGGCAGCGATGATTTCCTGCTGCGCATGCTGGCTGCCAAATCCGACCAAAAAGCAATTAATGATTATGTGGCGTGGACTCTCAATGCCGCACAGTGCATCGGCATCAAAGTAGTGAATCCGGGAGGCATCTCCGCGTTCAAATTCAACCAGCGCAAGCTGGATGTGGATGAGGAGCATGCGTATTACCACGTGACCCCGCGGCAGATACTCAAAGTCCTGACACAGGCGCTCAGCGACCTCGGCGTGCCGCATCCGCTGCACGTGCATGGATGCAATCTCGGCGTGCCGGGCAATGCGGAGACCACATTGCAGACCATAAGAGCGGCTGAAGGCCTGCCGATGCATCTCACTCATATCCAGTTCCACAGCTATGACACCGAGGGCGACCGGAAATTTTCTTCCGGCGCGGCGCGCGTTGCCGAATCCATCAACAACAATAAAAATATTACCGCGGATGTCGGACAAATTATGTTCGGCCAGACCGTGACTGCTTCCGGCGATACTATGGCGCAGTACCGCAACGCGCCGCATGGCCATCCGAAAAAATGGGTAGTGATGGACATCGAGTGCGACGCCGGCTGCGGCGTGGTGCCATTCCGCTATCTCGACAAGAATTTCGTCAACGCATTGCAGTGGGCGATCGGCCTGGAAATTTTCCTGATGGTCAACGACCCGTGGCGCATTTTCCTCACCACCGATCATCCCACCGGCGCGCCTTTCATGAGTTACCCTCACCTGATTAAACTGCTCATGGATAAAACTTATCGAAACAACGTCCTTGCCACCATCAATCCCGATGCGGCGGCAATGAGCACATTGGCAAGCCTGACGCGCGAATATACGCTCTATGAAATCGCCACCATGACCCGCGCCGCGCCTGCGAAAATCCTCGGACTTGCCGACCGCGGTCATCTCGGCCTCGGGGCCGCCGCCGATATCACCGTCTACAGCGAAGATGCCGACAGGGAAAAAATGTTCGCCAGGCCCGATTATGTGTTCAAGGATGGCGAGCTGGTGGCGCAAAACGGCAAGATCGTCAAAGTCACCTGGGGCAATACGCACGTGGTGAAACCCGAGTTCGATAAAGTCATTGAAAAGCAGCTTAAATCCTATTTCGAGCGCTACCAAACAATACGCATGGATAACTTCAAGATCAGCGATGATGAGATGTACGAATGCGGGCACGGCAACAAACTCTTGCTGCATCCCTGCCGTAAACAAACGTGATTTCCACCGCGGAGGCGCGGAGGCGCAGAAAAATCAAATTAATCAGTTTTTCCTCTGCGTCTCAGCGTCTCTGCGGTTCAATGATTAATTAAATATGATTATTAACGGCGTCACCATAGACGACACCTTTGCCGAAGCCTTTGGCATGAAGGCGACCCGCGTCATCATCACCGCCTACAATCTCAAATGGGCGTACCACGCGGCCACGGCTGCCACCGGTTTCGCCACTTCAGTAATCGCCTGTGGCTGTGAGGCAGGAATCGAGCGCAGGCTTGAGCCTGACGAGACGCCGGACGGACGCCCCGGCGCGGCGATACTAATGTTTGCCGTATCGGCAAAGGAACTGGCCAAGCAGCTGGAGCGGCGCGTCGGCCAATGCGTGCTCACCTGTCCCACCAGCGCCGCGTTTGCCGGAATATCCGATGGAGAGTCATTGCCACTGGGAAAAAATCTGCGTTACTTCGGCGACGGCTTTCAATCCTCAAAGCTGATCGGCGGCAAACGCCTGTGGCGCGTGCCGGTGATGGATGGCGAATTCCTGTGTGAAGAAACCACCGGCATGGTGAAAGCGGTGGGCGGGGGCAATTTCCTGATTCTGGCGGAATCGCATGCACAGGCGCTCGCTGCCGGTGAAGCGGCCATCGAAGCTATGCGCAAAGTACCCAATGTCATCATGCCTTTTCCAGGCGGCATCGTGCGCTCCGGCTCCAAAGTCGGCTCTAAATACAAAACGCTGATGGCTTCTACCAACGATGCGTTTTGCCCGACTATTCGCGGCATCACCCGATCAGAATTGTCTGAAGGCATCGAGGCGGTGCTGGAAATCGTGATTGACGGCCTCAACGAGTCTGATGTGCGCAATGCCATGCGAGTTGGCATTTCTGCCGCGTGCGCGCTCGGCGCGCAAAACGGCATATGCCGCATCACCGCAGGTAACTACGGCGGCAATCTGGGGCAATTTCATTTTCATTTGCGTCAAATCATGTCATGAGCGCGCTGACCTTAACTTTAAATGAAACGCCGCGGCAGCGTGTAGACCTGTCCCCGCTCACGCCTGATTTACTCAAGGAAAAATCGCCGGCTGAAATCTCCGCCATTGAACTCGCCAGCGGTAACCGCAGGCTGCGAGCGGGCGAGCTTTTTTCCATCAGCGGGGATGATTCATCCAGGCTGGTGATTAAAAACAGTTGCGACAAACTCGACCGCGTCGGGCAGGCGATGACCAGCGGCAGTATCACGGTACACGGCGATGCCGGCGCCTATCTTGGGTTTGCCATGAAAAACGGCGCTGTTACTGTACATGGCAATGTTGGCGCTTATGCTGCAAGCGGGATGAAAAACGGTTTGCTCCACATTCGCGGCAATGCGGACGATTTCCTTGCCGCCGCTATTCCCGGGGTCCGGCACAGCATGGCGGGAGGCATGGTGATCGTCACGGGCAATGCCGGCGACCGTGTCGGCGACCACATGAGCCGCGGCGCGGTGCTGATCGAAGGCAATGCCGGCGATTACTGCGCTTCGCGCATGCTTGCGGGCACCATCGCAGTGCTGGGAAAAGCTGCACGCTTTGCCGGCCACGGCATGAAGCGGGGCACTCTCCTGCTCAATTTCATGCCAGCCGAATTGCCCGCCACTTTCAATGATTGCGGCACGCACCATCTCAATTACCTGACACTGCTTATCAAATCCTGGCAATCCCTTGACAGCAAATTCGCGCGGCTTGAACCGCGCTCACGCGTACGCCTCTACATGGGCGACTTGGCGAACGCAGGCAA
>JAHFRG010000007.1:0-6009 GCA_023258935.1 Betaproteobacteria bacterium | reverse complement strand
CGCTGCATTTCGGTTCGCTGATTGCCGCAGTCGGCAGTTTCCTTGAAGCAAAAAGCCGCAAGGGCGAGTGGCTGGTGCGCATTGAGGATCTCGATCCGCCGCGCGAAGAGCCAGGCGCGAGCGACGAGATTCTGCGCACGCTCGAAGCATGCGGCATGGAATGGGACGGCGATATTGTTTATCAGAGTACGCGCCGTGATGCTTATCATGCCGCGCTGCACAGCCTGCGGGGGCACGGTTTGGTTTACCCCTGCGCCTGCAGCCGCCGCGAAATAGCCGATTCGGCAATCGAAGGGATAGATGGGCCGGTTTATCCCGGTACTTGCCGCAACGGCCTGCCGCCGCGGCGCGGCGCCCGCGTCTGGCGCGTGAGAACCGATCTACAGCTCTTGGAATTCACCGATACATTACAGGGCTATATGGCACAGCGCCTCGAAACTAATGTTGGGGATTATGTGCTGTATCGCGCAGACCAGGTTTACGCTTATCAACTTGCGGTGGTGGTTGACGACGCCGAGCAGGGAATTACCGATATTGTGCGCGGTGCCGACTTGCTGAGTTCGACTCCCCGGCAGCTTTATCTGCAACAACTGCTGGGATATTCCACGCCAAAATATATGCACTTGCCGATAGCGCTCGACAGTTCGGGCAAAAAACTCAGCAAACAGACCTACGCTCCTGCAGTAAGCAAGGGACAAGAAATGCCCTGGCTGTACCATGCTCTGCGCTTCCTCGGTCAAAATCCCCCGCCCAGGCTCGCCCATGCCAGCTTCAACGACTTTTGGACGTGGGCCGTGTTGCACTGGGACGCCCAAAAAATCCCCCGAGTACGTGCACTGCAGGCTCACTGATCATGAATAAGACATTCGGTCTTCCCGATGCCATTTACAGATATCTGCTGTCGGAATCACTGCGCGAGCCCGAAATTTTGCATAAATTGCGTGAAGAAACGGCAAAAGACCCGATGGCGCGCATGCAAATCGCGCCTGAGCAGGGACAATTCATGGCGTTGCTGGTGCAACTCATATGCGCAAAAAAATGCATCGAGATCGGCGTGTTCACCGGTTACAGCTCATTATGTGTGGCGCTGGCGCTGCCGTTTGACGGCAAAATCATCGCCTGTGATGTGAGCAAGGATTGGACGCAAATTGCCCGCCGCTATTGGCAGGAAGCGGGCGTAGTGCAAAAAATAGATCTGCGCCTTGCTCCCGCACTCAAAACGCTGGATGCGCTGCTCGCGGAAAACCAGGCCGGCACTTTCGATTTTGCCTTCATCGACGCCGACAAGGAAAATTATCTCGCTTATTACGAGTGTTGCCTGAAGTTACTACGGCGCGGCGGCCTGATCGCGATTGATAACACTTTATGGTCGGGACGCGTTGCCGAACCGGATAATCATGAGACGGAAACCGTGGCGCTGCGCGAGTTCAACAGCAAGTTGCATCATGACCAGCGGATCACGCTGTCGCTGCTGCCGATTGCCGACGGGCTGACGCTCGCGTTGAAACTCTAAAGGGACAACGGCTCACCGTCTTTGAACAGCAGAAGCTCCCCCGGCGCCATTTCCGTCCAGCTCTCGTTATCAGTGAGCGGCAGCGTTGCGATTATCGCCACCTTGTCGTTCGGTTTGGTGAGCCGACTGAAATCCACCGTGATGTCCTGGTCCTTCAAGTGTGCGCGGCCAAACGGGGCATGGCGCAGCACGTAGGAAAGTTGGTCGGCGCAGTGCGCAAATAGATATTCACCGTTCGATAGCAAAAAATTGAATACGCCGTATTCAGCCAATTCGTTAGTGATCTCTTTAATCGTTGCATAAAGAGATTTAGCCCGTGGCTGTTTGTTCGGGGACGTCCGGCGCAAAGTCTCAAGCAGGAAACAAAAAGCTTGCTCGCTGTCGGTGGTGCCAACCGGATGGTAGTTACCCTTGAGCTGGCGATGAAAATCCTTGAGCGTGCCATTGTGCGCGAAAATCCAGTAGCGTCCCCAAAGCTCGCGCATGAATGGGTGGGTATTCTGCAGCGAAATTTCGCCTTGCGTAGCTTTGCGGATGTGGGCAATCACGTTGAGCGAGTGGATGGGATACTTGCGCACCAAATCCGCCACCGGTGATTTCGCCGCGGGCTTGGGATCGAGAAACAGCCGGCAACCCAAGCCTTCAAAGAAAGCAATCCCCCAGCCGTCGCCGTGGTGGTCGGTCCCTCCGCCGCGAGCGTGAAATCCCTCAAAGGAAAAGCAAATATCAGTGGGCACGTTGCAATTCATGCCCAGCAACTGGCACATTTTGAACCTCGCAAAACCAGACGTAGCCGTATTGTTCTATTTATAATACAAAGCCGGTAAAAAATAAATTCAGCACAACCGCGTATTGGCGAAATCAATCAACAGTGCCGGATTGATGTACGCTTTAAAAACCAGATAAATGATTCCCCCCGCAACTGCCAGCGATACCATCCATATCAGGGTTTTTTGCAATTCGGTCGACTTCACGCCGGCGTTTCCCTGACATCCAAGCGCGCCACCTGGCGCTCGTCTATCGGCCAGCACAACACGGCGGCAACTACACTCAATCCGATGCAGGTGAGCCACACCGCATGGTATGAGCCGGAGAGGTCGAACACGTAACCACCCAGCCACGCGCCGGCAAAGCTGCCGATCTGGTGACCGAGAAACACGATGCCGAACAAAGTGGAGAGGTATTTGACTCCGAATATCTGAGCCACCAGCCCATTGGTGAGGGGCACCGTGCCAAGCCACAACGAGCCCATTGTCGCGGCAAATATATAAACACTCACCGGCGTAATCGGAAGCATCATGAACAATCCGATTGCCGCCGCGCGCAGAATATAAATATACGCGAGCAGGTTTTTCTTGCTATAGAGACCGCCGAAATAACCTGCGAGATAGGAACCGATGATGTTGAAAAAACCGATCAATGCGAGCGCAATCATCCCGGTTACCGGCGTCATGCCTTTGTCGAGCAGATATGCCGGCAGGTGCAGCATGATAAAAATGGTCTGAAAGCCACACACCAGAAACCCGGCGGTGAGATACCAGAACCCCTTGTGGTTACCTGCTTCATGCAGCGCTTCACTCACCGATTGGTCGTCATGAACCGTTTTCGCACCGGTGTTTTTCCCGGCAAATGCTAATGCCAGAGGCACGATGAGCGAAACCGAAGCAGCAAGAATGGAAAGCGCCGCCGCCCAGCCGAAATGCGTAATCAGCGTCTGTCCGTAAGGCAGCATGGCAAACTGTCCGAACGACCCACCTGCACTGGCAATACCCAGGCCGAGGCTGCGTTTTTCAGGGCTCAAGCTGCGCCCGATCACGCCCAGCACCACGCTGAAACTGGTACCACTCATGCCCAGGCCGATCAAAAGCCCGGCACTGAGATCAAGCTGCGCGCCGGTGCCGGAAAGCGGCATCAACACCAGCCCAAGCACATACAGGATTCCGCCGATTACCAGCACTCTTCCCGCGCCGTACTTGTCTGCAATCATCCCGGAAAAAGGCTGGGCGAGTCCCCATACCAGATTCTGAATGGCAATGGCGAACGCGAAAATTTCGCGCCCCCAGCCGTGGCTTGAACTCAGCGGCTGCAGAAAAAGACCGAAGCTCTGCCGTGTGCCGAGCGAGAGCATCAGAATAAGACAGGCGCACGCCAGCACCACTGCGGGAGTACGCCAGGACGATTTGGACATCAAGCAATTCCTGTCAATGGGAAGTGCATGGTAATGGCTTGAACGCCTGGCGGCAAGGCCGGTTAGAAAACAATAGAGACGTGTCAACGCCTCTGTATGGTAGACGTGATTAGGCTTGGCACACATTCAACTCCGAAGGAGAACCTGAAGTGGCCCGCCTCAGTTGCCGGCCTGATCTTCCCAGGCAAATCCCAGCGCACTCACGCCCTGTTTCAAATGCTGCATCGCCTGCGGCACCTGTTGCTTGTCGCCGCGCACGCCCAGCTCGATCCAGCGCTCCCCCACCCCAAGATGCGGCAGGCTGAACACCTTGAGTGCGGGAAAGCGCGCTACACAATCATTCATCAGATCGATGAGCAGACTTTCCCTTGCACCATACACAATAATCGCCTGCTCGACAGTTTGGTTGCGGTATTGCAAATGGGGATAATGACTGTCCAGCACCCATTCCAGCATCGGCCACGCCATTTCCGGAAAACCTGGCAGAAAATAATGCTGCTTGAGGCTGAAACCGGACACGCGGTTGTAGGGATTGGGAATGATGCGGCTGCCTTGAGGGAGATCCGCCATCAGCACGCGTTTGGGGTATGCGGCTTCGCCAAACTGCGCCACGATTTCTGCAAGCGCATCGGGATGTCGGTAGAGCTCCACGCCGGCGGCTTCCGCCGCGCAGCGCCGGGTATGGTCGTCAGGTGTGGCTCCGATACCGCCAAAGGAAAACACGATGTCTTCTGTAGCCAGGGTGCGGCGCAAAGTGGCGGTAATCAGTTCCGGTTCGTCGCCAAGATACTCGCACCAACTTAATTCCAGCCCGCGCTTACTCAATACCCTGACAACTTGCGCGAAATGCTTGTCTTGGCGCTTGGCACTGATGATTTCATCACCAATGATAATGGCGCCAAAGTGCGTCATCTCATTATGTAGCTTTCGAGTTGCTTGATGATGTACTCGCGTTCGGAAATGGCTTCCTTTACCAAGTCTCCGATGGACACCACGCCGACGAGCCGGTCACCCTCATAAACCGGCAAATGCCGGATGTGCTTGTCGGTCATCAGCGCCATGCATTCATCCACGGTTTGCGCAGTGTTCACGTAGACAATCTTGCTGGTCATGATATCGCTGACATGGATTTCCTTCGAGGATTTGCCGTGTAGAATCACCTTGCGTGCGTAGTCGCGCTCGGAGATGATACCCACCACTTTATCCGCCTCCATTACCAGGAGCGCGCCGACTTCTTTTTCCGCCATCAGCTTGAGCGCATCATAAACAGTGGCGTCAGGCGAAATGGAGAGGATACCGCCGCGGGTTTTGCTCTGCAAAATTTGCTTTACGGTTTTCATGCTGGGCTCCCGGTTTGACAAGTCACGCTGGCAATCAATCCTATTATAGCCAGTTCATTCGACAGTAGAGGATTAGATTATCAACAAATTTCGGTTCGCCCTCAGCATGTTCACCCTTCGAGCGGTGCTTGGGGTGCGGCAGTGTTGAAGACACGCTTTAGATAGAATGTTATACCGTTGGGCAGATATTTTAACCCGTGACGCGCACCCATGCTGCAAACTTCCCTAATTGAATGAAGCCTTGATTCTGCGATAGCATGACACAGCATGTTACAAACGCCGTATTTAAAGGCAGCTTTTAGGCTGTCTAATTCTTGTTAGCGATCATGAACCGATTTGCCCCGTTCCTTCTTTTCTTGCTGCTCCTAGTTACACGCGGTAGCTCCTATGCCGGGGAACCTGGTCCTCCGAGGCAACTGGTGAGCGATGCGAAGCTTCAACCGTATGTTCATTGTGATGGGTTCGCTGAAGGAGTACGTGGAGTGACTCAAGACCGGCGTCCGCAGACTGCCGAACCATGGCGGGAAGTGGGTTTCGGTGGCAACAGCCAGCGTGTCTCGGTAATAGATGGCTACAGAGTGATGTACTCGTATGCCAGGACCTATCCCTTCGCGAACCTGAAGGCTGAACGATCTGACCCTTCAAAATATCTAGAGGATAAAGAGATCGTCACATCGTACTTTGCGGACATAGCGAAGGCGGATGGCAATTCAGATCTAGTCAACTTCTCCGGTCAGGGTTTCTCAGGCCAAACGCTCACGAAAAGAGAACTAACTGGAACGACACTCGGGATAACCCAGGTTTTGTGGGACGAAGACTCGATAATTGTAACCATCTATTTCTTGAATCAAGCGCCAGAGAATCGCAGGTTCAAGACCTACGAAGAATTTATCTCGTTACGAGATAGTTTTATTCGTGGCTATATCGAATGTGTGACCAAGAAGAGATCAACTCCGATCCTTTCCCAA
>JAHFRG010000056.1 GCA_023258935.1 Betaproteobacteria bacterium | reverse complement strand
GCACCATCGCTTCCACGCTCATATCGAAACAATTGCACACCCAGCCGGTGACGCCGAGCTTCTCTGCTTGGCGGCGCATGGTTTCGCGGAAAAACACGCCTTGTACCAGGCCGTGAATGCGTAAATGCTTGACTACCGCCGCCATGACTAGCTTTGGCTTTTTATCGCGGCGAGTATGCCTTGCATAATGGCAAGCGGCGTGGGAGGGCAGCCCGGCACTGCAACGTCAACAGGTATTACGTTTGCCACCCTGCCGCAGCTTGCATAGCTTTCACCAAAAATGCCGCCATCGCAGCCGCAATCGCCGATGGCAACTACCAGCTTGGGATCCGGGGTGGCTTCGTAAGTGCGCTTCAACGCTGTCTCCATGTGGCGCGATACCGGTCCGGTCACGAGCAGCATGTCTGCATGACGCGGGCTGGCGACGAACTTAATTCCCAACCGCTCGAGATTGTAGTAAGGGCTGTTCGTGGCGTGGATTTCAAGCTCGCAGCCGTTGCAGGAGCCGGCATCCACGTGGCGGATGGCTAGCGCTCGTCCCAAATGCTTCAAAATCCCTTCCTGCAAGCGCTGCTGCAGGACGCGCAGCGTCTCATCGGCCAGCGGCGCTTCTTCGGTCTTGATACCGGTTTTTGCAATCTGTTTTAGAAGCTGATACATGGTTACAAGTCGTGGCCGCTATAACTCAGATTAAAGGACTTATTGATAAGCGGGAAATCGGGAACGATGTTACCGATTACCGCGTGCTGTAGCGCCGGCCAGTTCTGCCATGAAGGATCGTGCGCATGGCAGCGGTGGATACGGTGGTTTTCGCCTGCTTCCAGCGCGATCAGTATTTCTCCGCGCCAGCCCTCCACCCAACCGACCCCGCACCGGCCGCTGACAGCGTCGACGAGCGGAACCCGGATGTCCCCGGACGGCAGTTGCTGCACCAGGGCCTGAATCAACCGTATCGATTCGGCCAGCTCGTCAAACCGCACCGAGACGCGAGCGGCGACGTCGCCGCGAGTGTGGGACGCCAATTGCACCTTGAGCTGTTGATAGGGGGGAATCGAATAATCTACGCGAAGGTCGTGCCTGATACCGCTGGCGCGGCCCGCGAATCCGGTAAGCCCCATTTTTTCCGCAAGCTCCGGGAGCACCTGCCCGGTCATGATGAACCGGTCCTGCGCGCCGGCATGCTCGTCGTAGATTGACTTGAGCGTGGCAACCTCCCCTCGGACTTTTTCCAGCCGATCGAGCAGCAGATCTGCTTCACGTTTCGAGAGATCCCTCGCAACACCGCCGGGGACGATCATGTCCATCAGATAACGGTGACCGAACAGCTGCGAATTGAGCCGCAGCAAGTCTTCCTTAAGGCGCCAGAACTGGAAAAAACCGAACGACAGCGCGACGTCGTTGCCGAGGTAACCAATGTCGCCGAGGTGGTTGGCGACGCGCTCCAACTCGAGCAAGATGCCGCGCAGTGCGAGCGCCCGGCGCGGCGGCTCGGTTCCTCCCGTCGCTCCTTCGACCGCCATTGCGTAGGCCCAGGCGTAGGCGACGGTCGAATCGCCGCTGATGCGTCCAGCGAGCCTGGCGCCCTCCTCGAGCGTCATGGTCTCGAAGCGCTTCTCGATCCCCTTGTGCTTGTAGCCGAAACGCTCCTCGAGACGCAGGATTTTTTCTCCGACGACGGTAAAGCGAAAGTGCCCGGGCTCGATCGTGCCCGCGTGAACAGGTCCGACCGGAATCTCGTGCACACCTTCGCCTTCGACCTTGATGAACGGATAGTGATCTTCTGCGGGCGGGAAGCAGTTGGCGATATCGAAATCCTTGCGCAATGGAAACACCCCACCGGGCCAGGCACCGTGCCGCAGCCACTTGCGGTGGTCTGGATTCTCCTGCGCATGGATACCGACGAGATCGTAGGCTGCGCGCTGCATGCGGTCGGCACTCGGATAGATATTGGCGATCCCTGGGTAGTGGGGATGTCCGCGATCGAGCGGTACCGAGAGCCACAGCAACCCGGAAGGAAACGCGAGCGCAAGATGCAAGGCATACCCGCCGCCGCGTGTGGTTTCGTCGCTGCCCCACAGTGTGACCAGCCGCGCTTTCTGTGAACGCGCCTTTTCGCACATAGCGTGCAGTTCGCTTGCATCAATCCGCGCGTGGAACGCCGGCATGGCGCCCGGGAGTGGCGCGGCATTTATTCCCAACTCTTCAAATGCCATGATTCTTGACTCCTTCGAGTTGTTTCGCATCTCTCCGGCCAGCCGCGATGCAGCGCGGCTGGCGTTCGGCGGCGGCCGACATGCGCAGGCACGTCGGCCGAATTCCCCTCTCACCCAATCAGCGCCGCCGCCTGCCGGTACCAGCTGACGAGGTAGGGCGGAATGTAGAGTCCAAGCATCAATACGATCCCCAGGTGCACGAACACGGGAATAAGCGCCGGCGGATGCGGCAGCCGGTGCGCAGTGGTCTCGCCGAACACCATCGGCTGCACCTTGCCGAAGATCGCAGCGAATGCCACGCCGAGCGCGATAAGCAGAAACGGCGTTGCCCAGGGATGCTCGTGCATCGCGGTGGTGAGCACCATGAACTCGCTCGTGAACACGCCGAACGGCGGCATGCCGAGGATGGCGATGCTGCCCAGCGCCAGGCCCCAGCCGATGGCGGGGCTTTGCTCGATGAGCCCACGGATGTCCGCCATGTTCTGCGTGCCGGTCTTTTGCGAGGCATGGCCGACGGTGAAGAAGATTGCGCTTTTGGTGAGTGAGTGCACCGTCATGTGCAGCAGTCCCGCGAACGCTGCGACCGGTCCGCCCATGCCGAAGGCAAAAGTCATGATGCCCATGTGCTCAACCGACGAATAGGCGAACATGCGCTTGATGTCCTTCTGCCGCGACAGAAAGAACGCCGCCACGACCACCGAGAGCAGGCCGAAGCCCATCATCAGCCCGCCGGAGAAGTTGCGCCCGAGCGCGCCGTCCACCAGCACCTTGCTGCGCACCACGGCGTAGAGCGCGACATTGAGCAGCAGCCCCGAGAGCACCGCGGAGATCGGCGTCGGCCCTTCGGCGTGCGCATCGGGCAGCCAGTTGTGAAGAGGAACCAGGCCCACCTTAGTGCCGAAGCCCACCAGCAGGAACACGAAAGCGAGTGACAGCACCGTCGGCTCGAGCTGATAGCGCACCTCGTACAGGTGTGTCCACAAGAGCGAGGTGCCGCCGGGACCCAATACCTTTTCTGCGGCGAAGTAGAGCAGGATGGTGCCGAACAGTGCTTGCGCGATGCCGACCGAGCAGAGGATGAAGTACTTCCACGCTGCCTCGAGACTTGCCGGCGTGCGGTAGAGGCTGACCAGCAACACGGTGGTAAGCGTCGCACCCTCCATCGCTACCCACAGCACGCCGACGTTGTTCGAGAGCAGGCACAGCAGCATCATGAATGTAAACAACTGGTACATGCTGTGGTACAGACGCAGCCGTGCCGTGTTGACCCGGCCGTGGTGCTGCTCGATGCGCATGTACGGCCGCGAGAACAGCGCGGTGGTGAACGCGACCAGCGCCGTCAGTGCCACCAGGAACACGTTGAACGGATCGACGAAAAACTGCTCCTCCATCGCGGTCATCGGCCCGTCGGCGATGACTCTGACTGTGAGCAGCGCCGCGGCAGCTAAGCTGACCAGACTCATCAGCGCGTTCAGCTCCGGCGCCCAGCGCTTGTGGCCCACCAGCGCGAGCAGCAGGCCGCCGAAGAGCGGGACACCGAGGACCAGCGCGATCTCCACCTCAATCCTCCTTCAACTTTTCCATATGCCGTATATCGAGACTGTCGAATTGCTCGCGGATATGGAAGAAAAAGATACCGAAGATAAATGTCCCCACCAGCACGTCGAGTGCGACACCGAGTTCGACCACCAGCGGCATGCCGTAGGTGGCGCTGGTGGCGGCGAAGAACAGACCGTTCTCCATCGCCAGGAACCCGATTACCTGCGGCACGGCCTTCCGGCGCACGATCATCATGAGGAAAGAGAGCAGCACGCTCGCCATGGCGATTCCCAGCGTCGACCGGGTAAGCGTGTTCGCCATCTGTGAAATCGGTGCGGCGAGCGCAAAGGCGAAGATCACGAGGCCGATGCCGATCAGCATCGTGGCGGGTATGTTTATCAGGGTCTCGACATCCCAGCGCACGAACAGCCGATCGATGAGGCGGTGCAACACCCAGGGAATGAGAATTACCTTCAGCAGCAGCGTGAGCGCTACCGAGAAGTAAAGGTGAGTCTGGCCGGTTGACCAGGCGACAATCGCCGTGGAAACAGCCAGCGCAGCCCCTTGCCAGGCGAATAGTCGGATCAGTGTCAAGATGCGCCGCTGCGAAAGCATGGCGAACGCGAGCAGCAGCAGGAATGCGGCAAGCAGGTTGACGAGCTGGCTGGAAATCGACTGGCTCATGTCAGCAGCAGGAAGTGGGTGAGCATCCCGAGCACCGCCAGCAGGAAAGCGGTGGACAGGAATTCGGGAGCGAGGAACAGCCGCAGCTTGGCGAGTACGGTCTCGATCAGCGCCAGGCCGGCCCCGGCGAGGACGAGCTTCACGGCGAGCGCGGCGAACGCGAGCGGCAGCGCGGCCCAGTTTCCGGCCTCGGCGATGCCCCAGGGCAGGAACAGCGCGATGCCGATGGTCATGTATGCGAACAGCTTAATTGCCATCGCCCACTCGATCAACGCCAGGTGGCGCGCTGAGTACTCGAGGATCGTCGCTTCATGGATCATGGTGAGCTCGAGATGCGTGGTCGGGTTGTCGATTGGAATGCGGGCGTTCTCCGCCAGCAGCACCATGAGGAAGGCCACCGCTGCGAAGGCGAGGCTCGGGTAAATCGCAAACTCGCGGTGCGCAAGCGTCTCGACGATGGTGGTGAGCTGGGTCGAGCCGGAAATGAACGCGGCGGTAAACAGCGTCATCAGCATGGCGGGTTCGGCTAAAAAGCCGATCAGCATCTCGCGCCGCGCGCCCATGCCGCCGAATGAAGTGCCGATGTCCATCGCAGCGAGAGCCGAGAACACCCTGGCCAGGGCAAACACGCCCACCAGGGCGATGATGTCGGCCGCTGGCGCAAACGGCAGGTCGGTTGCGAGCACCGGAACAATTCCAGCGGCGAGCCACATGCAGCCGAACAGGACATAGGGCGTAAGATGAAATAGCGGCGAGGCATTGCGCGCGATCACCGCATCCTTGTGAAAAAGCTTCGCCAACGTGTAGTACGGCAGCAGGATGCTTGGCGCCGAGCGGTTCTGCAGCCAGGCCCGGCACTGGTTCACCCAGCCCACGAGTAGCGGTGCAGCGAGCACCACGAACATGGACTGCAGGATCTGGAATGCGATTCCGGGTATATGGGTCATCGCACGAATACCAGCAGCGCAATCAGGGTGAGAAAACTGTAGAGCAGGTAAATGCTGATCCTGCCCTGCTGAAGCAGCGCGATTTTCGATGAGGCATACTCGGCAAGCCGCGCGACCGGCAGGTAAACCCAGTACCAGTGGCGGTCCTCAATCTTGAGCGAGAACCTTGGTGCAGGATCGTCCGGGGCGGGCATCTGCCGTTGCATAAGGTAGATCGGGCCGAACACGTGCCTGATCGGCTGGCCGAACGCATCGGCCGTATCCTGCATGCGCGAAGTCTGCTCGGGAAAGCCGCAGTCCCACGGATCAGATAAGCGAACCCGGCCGTGATAGAAACGGCGCACCAGCAGAAAGGTGAGCAACGTCACGGCAACTATCACAACCAGGAAAATGACAGGTGAATAGCTTGCCTGCTCGCTCGATGTGGGCACGAGCCAAAGCCAGCTCGATCCCGTCAGCGCGTCGGCAGTCAGGCTCTGCCCGGTAAGCGAGGCGCAAACGCGATTGAGCATGAGCAGGAAGGAGCTCGGAAACAGGCCCAGCACGAAGCAGCCGGCGGCGAGCCAGGCCATTCCATAGCGTTCCATTCCACCCGCGTCGTGGCCCGCGCCCGGCGCTGACACAGGATGGTGCGGCGAGCGCGGCTGGCCGAGAAAGGCTATCCCATAGACCTTGACGAAGCACATTGCGGTGAGCGCCCCGGCGAGCGCCAACGTTGCGGCGAACAGCGGCAGCAAGCTGCGCACGACGCCGTTCTGCAGGATCGGCGCCTGCAGCGCGGCCTGGAACGTAAGCCACTCGGACACGAAGCCGTTCAGAGGTGGCAGCGCCGAAATGGCGAGCGCGCCGATGAGGAAATAGAACGCAGTCTTGGGCATCACGCGGATCAGCCCGCCCATGTCGTTGAGGTTGCGAAGTCCCGTGGAGTGCAGGATCGAGCCCGCGCCGAGGAACAGCAGCCCCTTGAAAACAGCGTGATTGAGTGTGTGGTAGAGCGCGGCGATCATGCCCAGCGTGCCCGCCGCGGGATGGCCGAAGCCGATGAATACCATCGACATGCCGAGGCCAAGCAGAATGATGCCGATGTTCTCGACCGAGTGATAGGCGAGGAGCCGCTTCAGGTCGTGCTGCATGAGCGCATACAGCACGCCGAACAGCGTCGTGCCCGCGCCGACCGCCAGCACCACCATCCCCCATTCCCAGCGCACGTTGCCGATCAGATCGTAGATCACCCGCACCATGCCGTAGATGGCGGTCTTCAGCATGATGCCGCTCATCAGCGCCGAGACCGGCGAGGGCGCGGCCGGGTGCGCTTCCGGCAGCCAGGCGTGCAGCGGGATCATTCCCGCTTTCGCGCCGAATCCGAAGAATGCCAGCAGGAACGCCACGTTCGCCCACAGGGGCGTGAGTTCCGCGGCGCGTAGCGCATCGAAGCTGTAATCGCCGTGGCCGCCATGCATTACGCCGAAGCAGAGCAGAATCGCTATCGCGCCCAAGTGCGCTATCAGCAAGTAAAGAAAACCCGCGCTCCTGATCGCCGGCAGTTTATGATCGGTCGTGACGAGGAAGTATGAGGACAGCGCCATCGTTTCCCACGCGACCATGAACAAGTACGCGTCGTCGGCCAGGATCACGAATGCCATGCTGGCAAGGAACACATGGTACTGCAGGCCGATAAGTATGAGTCGCTCCGAGGTCTCGTTGCGGAAATAACCGCCCGCGTAGACCGAAATACCCGCGGAGACCGAGCCAAGCAGCATCAGGAAAAATCCCGCCAACGGATCGACACGCAGATGAAACGGGAGGTCCGGCAGGCCTAGCGGCAGAGTCATCTGTTGGGGAGCCAGCCATATTGCCTGGAGGCCGAACGCTGCAAGCGCAAGGCCCGCCAGCGCACTAAGCGGAAAGGCGAGCCGCCTGGCAAGGAACGCATTACCTGCGGGGATCAGGGCCAGAGCCGAAATCGCAAGCCAGGAAACTACAGCAAGGAGCGAGCCCGTAAGCGGTGAGGAAATAACTTCCAAAGAGATCACTTCACCTTCATCCCCGGCAGGGCGCCGGAATCGGGTGAAAGCAGATAGAAACCCGGCTCGGTGCCCGACGCGGCAAGTACCATGCCTTCGGAGACACCGAACTTCATTTTGCGCGGAGCGAGATTGACAACCGCGACGGTGAGACGTCCTATCAGCTGCTCCGGAGCGTAGGCCGGCTTGATTCCGGCAAGCACAGTGCGGATTTCAGTCCCAAGATCAAGCGTGAGCTTGATTAATTTGTCCGCACCGTCCACGTGCTCGGCGTTGACAATGCGCGCAATGCGCAAGTCAATCTTGGCGAAATCGTCAATAGTGATTACGTTTGGGATGGTAGTAGCTTCCATGATTTTCTCCTGATGCTGAGCATGACGCTGCTGCGAATGAGCTTGCGGCGCCGCCTGCAGGCTTTCCTTGTTTGCTTCGGTGAGCACTGTAATCTGCTTGGGATCGATACGGGTCATCAAGTGCCGATAGTCGTTGATCTTATGCCCTGCCGGAAGTAACGTTACGGCATCGCTCCACACTAGTGGAGAAATGCTAAGAAACCGCTCTACGTCCAACGCTAACTTTGGCAATACCGGTTTGAGGTAAAGCGTAAGCAAGCGAAAAGCGTTAAGTGCCTGGGTGCACACCCAGTGGAGTGTTTGCTGTTTGGTTGTATCTTTATCTTTCGCGAGTTCTTTTGCGAGCTCCCACGGTTTTGCTGTGTCCACGAACCGATTAACTTCGTCCGCAAGGTGCATGATTTCCCGCAGCGCGAAGCCAAAGTTGCGGTCTTCATAAAATCTCAGAATATAAGGTGCATGCTCGCGTACTCGCTCTAGAACCGGCACTATTGTGCCGCTGCTCGCAAGTTTCCCTTGGAACTGCTTAGTGATGAATGATGCACACCGGCTCGCGATATTTACGTACTTCCCAACCAAATCGCTGTTCACTCTCGCCACGAAATCCTCAAGATTGAGATCTATGTCTTCCATTGTTCCATTCAGTTTCGCCGCGTAGTAATAGCGCAGACATTCGGGGTTGAGGCCCTGCGTCAGATAACTCTCGGCGGTGATGAAGGTGCCGCGCGATTTGGACATTTTTTCGCCATTCACGGTGAGAAAACCGTGGGCAAAAATCTTGGTGGGCGTGCGGTAGCCGGAATATTCGAGCATCGCCGGCCAGAACAGCGCATGGAAATAAAGAATGTCCTTGCCGATGAAGTGGTACAGATCGGTTTTGGAATCCTTTTTCCAATAGTCATCAAACTTTATTCCTTTGCGTTGGCAAAGGTTCTTGAAGCTCCCCATGTAGCCGATGGGCGCATCGAGCCAGACGTAAAAAAACTTCTTGTTATCTGTGTCAGGAATAGGAAAGCCGAAGTAAGGCGCGTCGCGCGAGATATCCCAGTCGCGCAGGCCGGCGGCGAACCATTCCTTGAGTTTGTTGGCCGCTTCCGGCTGTAAGGGTGGTTCGGGAGTTTTTTTTCCTTGCGTCCAATCCTTAAGGAACTTCTCGCATTTGTCGAGCTTGAAGAAGTAGTGTTCTGACTTCTTCTTTACCGGCTTCGCGCCCGACAAGGCCGAATAGGGATTGATTAATTCGGTGGGCGAATACGCTGAGCCGCACACCTCGCAGGCGTCGCCGTACTGGTCCTTGGCGTGGCATTTGGGACACTCTCCTTTGATGAAGCGATCGGGCAGGAATATTTCCTTGACTGGGTCGTAGAATTGCTCGATCACACGCTTCTCGATAAGCCCCGCTTTATTGAGCTTGGCGTAAATGTCGTTGGCGTACTCCCGAGTTTCATCAGAATGAGTCGAGTAATAATTGTCGAACTCGATATGGAAGCCCTGAAAATCGCGCAAATGCTCACCATGCATGCGTTCAATCAAGGCTTCGGGTGTAATGCCCTCAGCTTCAGCGCGCAGCATGATGGGCGTGCCGTGGGTGTCGTCGGCGCAGATGTAGTAGCACTCGTGCTCCTGCATTTTCTGGAAGCGCACCCAGATATCGGTCTGAATGTATTCCACAAGGTGCCCGAGGTGAATGGCACCGTTGGCATAGGGCAAGGCGGAGGTGACGAGAATTTTGCGCGTCATGAGGCCGAACTGGGCTTAAAGTATCAAATTGTAACAAAGCATAGCCCTGAACAGTATTCGTGGCGGGTATAATTGTTTAAACTTTATCGTTTGGCATGTGGTGCAGAGGTTTTAGAGGAGAGGTAATGGCCATTTCGGAGCAGCAGGTTCAGGATGCGTTGAAGGAAATCACGGATCCCTACACCCACAAGGATTACATTTCCAGCAAGTCGGCGAAGAACATCAAGGTTGACGGCATCGACGTCTCGCTCGAGATTTCGCTGGGGTATCCTGCAAAAAGTGTGAGCGAGCAAATCCGCAAACAGGTTATCGCCAAGCTTAAAACCCTTCCCGGCATCGGCAATATCAGCATCAACGTTAATACCAAAATCGTCTCGCACAGCGTGCAGCGCGGCGTGAAACTCGTCCCCAACGTCAAAAACATCATCGCCGTGGCCTCGGGTAAAGGCGGGGTGGGAAAATCCACTACCGCGGTCAACCTGGCGTTGGCGCTGTCAGCTGAAGGCGCGGCGGTAGGTATACTGGACGCTGACATTTACGGCCCATCGCAGCCTACCATGCTCGGCATCCAGGGGCGCCCGGAATCGCACGACGGCAAAAGCCTTGAACCGATGGACGGACACGGCCTGCAGGCGATGTCCATTGGTTTCCTGATCGATGTGGAAACGCCCATGGTATGGC
>JAHFRG010000113.1 GCA_023258935.1 Betaproteobacteria bacterium | reverse complement strand
TGGATGCTATGAAGATGTCACCGGAATTGCATAAACAATTCACCCCCTACGTGCCAAAAAAAGGGGAAGAATACATGAATCCGAAACAGCTTGGGCACTTCCGCAAAATCCTGGAATCCCTGAAAGTCGAGTTGAGCCAGGATATAGACCGCACCGTGCACACCATGCAGGATGAGGCAACGATTTTTGCCGATCCCAATGATCGCGCCAGCCAGGAATCCGACATGGCCCTGGAACTCCGCAACCGCGACCGTGAGCGCAAGCTCATCAAGAAAATCGAGGAAACCATCAGCAAAATCGACTCGGGGGAATATGGTTACTGCGACAACTGTGGCGTTGAAATCGGCCTGAAACGTCTTGAAGCTCGGCCTACCGCCACCCTGTGCATAGACTGTAAGACGCTGGATGAGATGCGGGAGAAACAGGTAGCCAAGTAGTTCGTATCCTCCTCGCAGAAAACGCAAGGGGCGGCTCGCTCAGCCGCCCCTTGATTTTTTGCAAACAGAATATTTTACTGAGTGGTTGTCGTTTCCGCTGCAACTGCTTTCATGCTTAATCGCAGCCGGCCTTTTTCGTCCGCTTCCAGCACTTTCACTTTAACCGTCTGTCCTTCTTTAAGGTGCTCAGCCACGCTGTTGACACGCTCGTTGGCGATTTGCGAGATGTGCAGCAACCCGTCCTTGCCAGGCAGCACGCTCACGATGGCGCCAAAATCCAGGAGCTTGAGTACCGTGCCTTGATAAACCCGGCCAACCTCTACATCAGCGGTAATGTCCTCAATGCGCTTCTTCGCCAGCAGACAGCCCTCCGAGGCGGTGCAGGCGATAGTCACTGTTCCGTCTTCGGCGATATCAATGGATGTACCGGTTTCTTCGGTAAGCGCGCGGATCACCGCACCACCCTTACCAATCACATCGCGAATTTTCTCCGGCTTGATCTTGATGGTCATGATGCGCGGCGCGTAAGCCGAAATTTCGCCGCGCGGGTTGGGCAGTGCCTGTTTCATCAACTCCAGAATATGCATGCGCCCTTCCCGCGCCTGATTGAGAGCAACGCGCATGATTTCCGTGGTGATGCCCTGAATCTTGATATCCATCTGCAGAGAGGTGACGCCCTTTTCAGTGCCAGCTACCTTGAAGTCCATGTCGCCGAGATGGTCCTCATCGCCCAGAATATCAGTGAGCACCGCAAAGCGTTTGCTTTCCTTGATGAGTCCCATGGCGATCCCCGCGACATGCGCCTTGATGGGAACGCCGGCGTCCATCAGCGCAAGACAGCCACCGCACACTGAGGCCATCGAGCTGGAGCCGTTTGATTCGGTGATTTCCGACACCACGCGCATGGAATAGCCAAATTCCTCAACTGTCGGCAACACACCTATCAATGCGCGTTTCGTCAATCGCCCATGGCCGATTTCGCGGCGCTTGGGCGAACCGACGCGGCCGGTTTCCCCGGTTGCATAAGGCGGCATGTTGTAATGGAGCATGAAGCGATCGGTATATTCACCTTGCAGCGCATCTATGATCTGCCCATCGCGTGCAGTGCCGAGCGTCGCCACTACCAGTGCCTGGGTTTCACCGCGTGTAAACAGCGCCGAGCCATGAGCGCGTGGCAATACGCCGGTGCGGATGGTGATGGGTCGTACAGTGCGGGTGTCGCGACCGTCTATGCGCGGCTCGCCGTCGAGAATCTGGCTGCGCACGATCTTCGCTTCCACATCCATGAAAATGGTTTTAATCAGGTTCTCGCGCTCAGGGTCTGGATTTTCACCATTGAGTTCGCTTAATACCCGGCCACGGATTGTGTCTATCTGCTGGCTGCGCGCTTGCTTTTGCCTGATCTCGTAGGCCTGGCGCAAATCGGCTTCCGCAAGTTCAGTGACTCTCGCAATCAGTACTTCGTCCTTGGCCGGGGGCTTAAAGTCCCAAAGCGGCGTGCCCACTTCGTCTGCGAGTTCGTTGATGGCTTTGATCGCCGCCTGCATTTCGCGATGCCCGAACACCACCGCACCAAGCATGATGTCTTCGGGCAGTTCCAGCGCTTCCGATTCGACCATCAGCACCGCTTGTTCGGTGCCCGCAACCACCAGGTTGAGGGAAGAAGTCTTTAATTGGGTAGCGGTGGGATTCAATATATATTCGCCGTTGACATAGCCTACTCGTGCTGCGCCGATTGGCCCGTTAAAGGGAATCCCGGAAATCGCCAGCGCCGCCGAAGCGCCCAGTATCGCCAGAACGTCGGAATCAACCTCGTTATTGGAAGACACCACGGTGGCAACGATTTGCAGTTCGTTGTAAAAACCTTCCGGAAACAGCGGGCGCAACGGGCGGTCAATCAAGCGCGAGGTCAGGGTTTCCTTTTCCGAGGGCCGGCCTTCGCGCCTAAAAAAACCGCCGGGTATTTTCCCGGCGGCATAAGTGCGTTCCTGATAATCTACGGTCAGTGGTAAAAAATCCTGGCCCGGGTTTGTCTGCTTGGACCCGACCACGGTAACCAGTACCACCGTGTCATCCATATTCACTATTACCGCGCCAGTCGCTTGGCGCGCAATTTCACCGGTTTCCAGTGTGACTTGGTAATCCCCGAAGCGAAAACTTTTTTTGATGTGCTTCAAAATGCCTTATCCTTTGTGATGTGAAATCTTGAGTACAGCCCGAAAATTGCCGTTTCACTATAAAGACCGCAGCAGCAGGAAAATGCAAACACTACTTTCGCAGACCCAGGCGTTCAATCAGCTTGCGGTAGCGTTCGGCATTGCTGCTCATGAGATAGTCCAGGAGCTTGCGGCGGCGGCTTACCATGCGCAACAATCCTTGGCGTGAGTGGTGATCTTTCACATGCGCCTTGAAATGCTCGGTCAGATCATTGATGCGCGCGGTCAATAATGCAACCTGCACTTCGGGGGAACCGGTATCGCCTTTGGTCGTTTGATAATCCTGCACAATTTTTGACTTTTGGTTGGTTGTTACTGACATTACTAGTTCTCCGCTCTCCGGTAGAAAGGTTTACATTCTACCTTTTAATGGTTGATCTGCTCAAGTGAGTATTGTTTTTAGCCATGGATTCAAATGGTTTACCCTTGATATCCTTTTTTATTGTGCTGTACACACTGAGAGCAGGCGCTTGGGTTTGATTTTGCCTTCAGCTGTGATTTCCCCGAGACCTATAAACATCTGTTTCATATTATAAATTCTTGCTATTCCGCAAATCGGTGTCATAGCTTGAGATATAGCATTGCCGTGCAAAAAATTACTGCAGTTTTCATCTTCAAGAAGAATTTCCGGAAGCGCCTGCACTAAACTGTCTACGGGCAGAAGGCTTGCGTCTCTTCGTTCCAAGTTCATCG
>JAHFRG010000112.1 GCA_023258935.1 Betaproteobacteria bacterium | reverse complement strand
AGCAACGCAAAATGGGTGCCGCGGATGCCGATGGTAGCGGTTGCTGTTTTAACACCGTAATTGGTTTTGTTCAGCTTACCGATTAAGCCGGTGATAGTCCTGAAGCCGCCTTTGACAAGGTTGAAAAAGGCTTTTTCCATGCCGTCTTGCTTGCCGGTGAATTTATATTCATCGATTTTAAGCAGGCTTTGGTCGCGCAGCGACACGATGCTTTCATCTGTGAAGCGCACCTGCATATTGCTGGCGGGACCGGTTTTGAGAGTGTCTTGCTCTTCAACGGGAGAACCGACAGCAATTCGAAGTTCCTGCTTGTTGCGGATCACAGAGGTATCACCCGCAGCTATCAGTACTCTGCCGACAACCTCGGCATGAGCTGCGGCGCAAAAGGCGAATAAAATGGTCAAAAGCAAGCTAAGCTTGAGCGGTTTCATGGCTGACCTCACTTGAAATCGTAACGGAGTTTGAACGCGGCTACTTCTCTGCTATATGCATATAGCGAAATATTGGAATTGTTCTTTGAGTATAAATTCTCCACCCACGCACTCAGTCTCGGAGTAATGGCATAGCTTATCGCGGCATTAGCCGTGTAGTAACTGTCAGCGCGAGTGGTTAACAAGAAGGCGTCGGGTGCCCGGTACAAGCTTCTTTGATAGGCCCCGCCTATGCTTACCGCCCATTTGGGGAAAGGGGTGACGCCGAAAGTAATGCTCCCAGAATAGATGTCACGTGACAGATCATCGCGGCCTTCGGTGTTGTTTTCCCTGGAATAACCTGCGCTCAAACTAAACAGGGGCTGCCACTTGGCGATAAACGCCTTGCGGTAACCCAGCCCGCCCGAGTAGAAATTCGAGGAGCGCGGGCTGTTGGTTCCGGCGTAGTTCAAGTTCGCGTACTGGGCGTAAGTATTGAAAGCTTGCAGTTCATCGTACTGGTAAAACCATTCTGCCGTGGTGCCGGGCGTTTGAAGGAACAGGTCACCGTCAACGTCAATGCGCGAATAAAAGCCGCTAAGGCGGTATAAATTTTTGTTTTTCAGATAGCTTATGCCGGCGTTTGTATTAAGATTTCTTTGGTCGAACTGGTTGGCTTGATCCTGATGGTCGTTGTTGTACTTGGCGTTGAATGAGCCGCCTCCGAAAACTCCAACCCCCGGCGCCACCGGCTGCGATAACTGACCACCCAGCGCGAAATACTCAAACCAGGAATGCGCTTTGACGCCCGCGGTTGCAACGGTGACCGGGCCGAACACCGGCAAGGAGATGTTGGCATTGCTCACGCCGGCGTTGACGTTGGTGTCATAGCCCCCACCGGCTTCGATATAGGCAGCCCCGCTGGTTTTATAGACCGATTCACGCGACCGTATGGCGTCAAGGTAGCGCTGAATATTGAACTTCACAGCCTCAGGGGGATCGGTCTTTAGAACTGCAGAGAATTCCTCTCGGGAGCGCGTATATTCACCTAGCACGTAATAGCCACGCGCAAGTTCCAGTCGTGCGCTGGCATTTTCTGGGAAATTGATGACGTAGCGTTCCAACGCCAGCACGCCATCGCCGGCATTGCCGGCGTCGATCGCAGCTACGCCGTAATAAAAGTCAAAGACTGGGTCGCCAAGCAGCTCGGGGTGCTGCTTGCCGAGCTGATACGCTTCTTTGGCATTTCCTTGTTCCAACATTGTTTTGACCTCGTCCGCGACCGCAGCGTAAGCGAAATTTGTGGAAATGATTGCTAACAGGAATATGGCGAAAAGGAGCGTAAACCTCATTAAATCCTCCGGTTAGCAGCCTTTCGCCATCGTGGCTATTTTTGTGAATTGTGAACTATTACCACTAGCTACTTATTTTATATTGGAAACTTGGTAGGAAGTCAAGCGTACGGATTTTAGGGTAGTGGGTCGGTTTCATTGTAGGCAGTATTGCCTTCACTTGCCCTGGGCTTTGTCGAAGGGCGAGCGTTTGTTATGTCCTTCGATTACGCTCAGGAGAGCGTTCGACATCCTTTAGTGCTGAGCCCTTCGTCAAGCTCAGGACAGGCTTTGTCGAAGCATCACCGCGAACGGATTCAAACTGACTCACTACCGATTTTGGCTAGGGCTTAAACAAGATAACTGATGATGCTTGAGCAGAACAATATATTCGTCGCCAGCACTGGTTTCGGGCCAGGTAAATTCAGTTTTTGGAAATGCCCGTTCCAAAGTCTCTCGGTTATGGCCGATTTCGACCACCAACAGGCCGGATTTATGCAAATATCCGGCCGCGGATTGCAGTATGCGGCGCACATACTTGAGGCCATCTTTCCCGCCGTCAAGAGCTAGCTGGGGCTCATGACAGTATTCCTTAGGCAGGGTGCGCATGGCTTGAGCCTTGACATAGGGCGGATTGGCGACGATTAAATCATAACGACGTCCGCGCACCGCCTTGAACAGATCAGACCTTATCAGTTTGATCCTGTTCTCAAGTCCATAATCGGAGATGTTTTGCCTGGCAACAGCCAGACCGCTGCGGGAAATATCACAGGCATCAATTACGGCATTGGGAAAAACATGCGCCATAAGAATCGCAAGGCAACCGGAGCCGGTGCACAAATCAAGCGCCGCCGTTATGGTGCTCGCGTCTTTTATCCATGGTTTAAGCCTTGTCCGCAGCAGCTCGGCAATAAAGGAGCGTGGCACAATTACCCGTTGGTCAACATAAAACCGCAAATCTCCCAGCCAAGCTTCATGCGTAAGATACGCGGCCGGGATTTTTTTTGTCGCCCGTTGCCGAAAGATGTTAAGCACCGCTGTAATCTGCTTGCGGTTGAGAGGGGTGTCTAAGAACGGTTCCAGCTGGTCGAGCGGCAACTGCAGGGTATGGAGGATAAGATAGGCAGCCTCATCGCGTGCATTGTGCGTACCATGCCCAAAACTTAATCCCGCCTGATTGAATTGGTTTACTGCGAAGCGCAACAGATCGCGCACAGTACGCAATCTGGCCGTCTTCAATTATCCGCCAGCAAATTTACCAAAGTCAGCCGGTAAATCTCGCTCAGGCGCTCGATATCGGCAACAGCTATACATTCATTCAGTTTGTGGATGGTGTTGTTGAGCGGGCCCAGTTCCACTACTTGCGGGCAGATTTCTGCGATAAAGCGGCCGTCAGATGTGCCGCCCGAGGTGCAAAGCTCGGGTGTGACACCGGTGACCGATTTCACTGCACGGCTCACTGCTTCTACCAGCGACCCTTTTGGTGTGAAATAGGGTTTTCCTGAAAGCGTCCATTCCAGATCATAGTCGAGACCATACCGATCAAGCACGGCGTGCACTCTGGATTTCAGGGATTCAACACTGCTCGCCATGGAAAAACGGAAATTAAACAGAATTTCA
>JAHFRG010000055.1 GCA_023258935.1 Betaproteobacteria bacterium | reverse complement strand
ACCAGCGCATCGCGCGGCGCGCTGCGCACACCTTTGCCGACCCGATCCAAACTGCGCAATACCATTACCAGTGCCCAGCTGCCTGCCAGCCCAAGCAGCGGCCGCGCGAGATTGGATAGTATGTAGCCAAACAGTGTCAGCCCCTTGCGCCTGCTGTTCAAGCGGTCGGAATGGCGCCCCGACCACAGCTTCAGAAAACTTGCCATGGCATCGGCAAAGCCTTCGATTAAGCCGAGGGCGATGGGACCTGAAGACAGCACCGTCACGAGCAAGATTGGAATCAACGGAATGACAATGTCTGAGGCAAAGTCGTTGAAGAAACTGACCAGGCCGAGAATGATCACGGTGCGCGGTAACCGCTGCTGCAAAGTTTTTCCTCAGCAAAGTGACAAGGAGGTGGAAACATTGTAAGCCAAACGCCCTGCTCCGGCCGTTTCGGCGTTTTTTTCCCTTCAGGCATAATCCTGTTATGGGAACAACAAACGCGGGCGGCCCCAAACCGCTCCTGATCTATGACGGGGAGTGCGGATTCTGCACTTACTGGGCGCGCTATTGGCAAAAACTTACTCAGGACCGGGTAAGTTACGAACCCTACCAGCAAGCCGCTGAACGCTTCCCGCAAATACCTTTGGCCGAATTCCAGCGAGCAGTCCAATACATCGCACCCGATGGGAAAATCGCCAGCGCCGCTAAAGCCAGTTTCCTTACCTTAAGTCATGCCCGCGGCAAAGGCATTTGGCTCGCGCTATACCGAAGTCTTCCCGGTTTTGCGGCAATCTCCGAGCGGTTTTACGCTTTTATCGCCTCGCATCGCCCCGCCTTTCACCGCTTGAGCCTGTGGCTGTGGGGGCGCGATTACGTGCCGCCGCGCTCCGAACTGGTTTCCTGGCTTATCCTGCGCGCCATCGGTCTCATCTACCTCGCCGCGTTTGTTTCCTTTGGCGTGCAGGCACTGGGATTGGTTGGCAGCCACGGTATCCTGCCGCTTCCTGAATTTATCGATTCCATCAAACGCCATTTCGGTTGGGAGCGTTATTGGCTTTTTCCAATGGTGTTCTGGCTGAGCTCAGCCGATTTCGCAATTCAAGCCGTATGCTGGGCCGGGGTAGCGCTGTCGTTGCTTCTGGTATTTAACATTCTGCCGCGCCTGTGTTTGCTTTTGCTTTATGTGCTTTATCTCTCGCTGTTTTATGCCGGCCAGGATTTCATGACCTTTCAGTGGGATCTGCTTTTGCTCGAAGCTGGATTCCTCGCGCTTTTGCTGAGCATTGCTCCAGCGATCGGCATCTGGTTATTGCGCTGGCTGCTCTTCCGCTTCATGTTTCTTTCGGGTGCGGTCAAACTCCTGAGCGGAGATCCCACCTGGGTGAATCTCTCCGCGCTCTCCTACCATTTTCAAACCCAGCCGCTGCCGACCCCGCTTGCCTGGTATGCCCATCAGTTACCGCAAAGCGCGCTCCTAGCGGCAACAGCCGCGACCTTTATCATCGAACTGGTGTTGCCGTTTTTTATTTTCCTTCCCAGACGGCTGCGCTTTGTTGCGGCATTTGGTTTTGTTCTGCTGCAAATCAGCATTTTTCTTACCGGCAATTACAACTTTTTCAATCTTCTCACCATGGCCTTATGCCTGGTGCTGTTTGACGATGCGGCGCTTTACAAGATTCTTCCGCAACGCCTGAATCGCCTGCTACAACAGCGCACCCCTGGCACGGAGCCGAGAATAATTGCATCTTTCGTTGTGGGTTCACTTGCGTTGTTGATTGTGCTTGTGAGCGGTGCGCAACTTTATTCGATATTCAACGGCCGTGCTCCAATGCTGGCCAAGTGGATCGACTACGGCGTTGCGCCGCTACGCATCGTCAACACTTATGGTGTGTTCGCAATGATGACCACCGAGCGGCCTGAAATCATCATCGAAGGCTCGGATGATGGCATCCATTGGAAAGAATACCCATTCAAGTACAAGCCGGGCGAAGTGAAGCGGCGACCGCCGTGGAATATCCCGCACCAGCCGCGGCTCGATTGGCAGATGTGGTTTGCAGCATTGGGGACACAAGATCAGCACCCGTGGTTTTCGCGCTTGTTGCAGCGGCTTTTGGAAAATTCCCCGGAAGTGATTGCGCTGCTTGGCACCAATCCTTTTCCCGACAAGCCTCCTCACTACGTTCGCGCGCTGCTCTATGAGTACCGGTATGCAAGCAGCGAACAAAAAGAAAGCAAAGGTGTCTGGTGGGAGCGGCGGCTGGCGGGACTTTATTACCCCGCTGTGGAATTAAGACAAGACAGTTCGAACAGCCGTGAAGCCCCTTCCGATATCATGGAAGGAATGATGCGGCCTTAAGATTCAACCGTGGTTCCTGGCGCGCAGGCAGCGCACTTCGCACTGAACACCACGGCTAAGTGATAAGCGATGGCAATATAGGCTAGAATGCGCGCGTCGCCCCGATAGCTCAGTGGATAGAGCAGCCCCCTCCTAAGGGGCAGGTCGCACGTTCGATTCGTGTTCGGGGCGCCCAACTGGTCACACCAATTTAAAATCACCAATTTCCCTTTTTATGGACTTGCGGAAAAGCACGTTCCTTTACGAATTATTGCGCAAGCACTCGAGATAAACGCGCCTCCGGCCCAATCAGAACGTAGTAAAAATATGGATTGCTTAGCGTATGTCGACGAGATCAGTGCGCAGCACGGAATCTCTCGGATGCATTCCGGCAAGCCATTCGCCTGCTGGACTAGCGACGACGCCTTGTTGATACCACAGATCCATCTCTAGGTTGCGTAGTTCTGGCTGTTCAACGTTTACCTTGCGTGTGGTAGCCCGCTTAATCAGCTCAGGCCAGATTTTCTCCGGCTCCATTTCAAATATCACGCTTGCGTCCGCAGGCACAACATACCAATCGCCGCGCTCAATTTCGTTATGCAACTGTCCCTGCCCCCAGCCAGAATGTCCGGCGTAAACTTTTAATTGCCTGGGAGGTTGCGGGTTGGACAACAATTCCTGGAGCAGGTCGAGACTTAAGCCCAAGTAAATATCATCCATCATGTGCAGGCTCCACCGGGGCTGTTCGTTGGAACGAAACATGAAGACCAGCGACCGAGGATAAACTGGTCCGCCAAAATAAACATTATTATCGCTTTCTTTCAAAACCGGATCATCGGGAAACAGCTTGCCCAGGGGAATATCGGTCTGCCGGTTGATAATCACCCCTATCGCACCCCCCCCGGAAATAGGCCTGACCAAAACCACTGTCTCCCGGAAATTGGGGTCCAGTATCTCCTTTTTTGCCACCAGAAATATCCCAACCTTTTCCTCGGCTGTTTCGGCCAATGCTGGCAAAGCCCACAGCAGTAGAGTGAAAGCTTGCAAGCAAGCGTAAATATACCGGTAGCTCATATTTCAACCTGATTCCTTAAACGCGCCTTCGTGCCAAAACGATGGTCAACCGTGCAACACCTGCGCCAATTCCGATACAAACGTCCCCCACGCTTCATCTCCTAACTCATTGATTAGCTGTAAATGGCTTGTTGGCACCGTTCTTGCTGGTTTATTTACCGCAAGCGTGTTGTTTATCGCTTGCTCATTCTCCTTTATAAAATTTTGGGCGTGTCTCTCACGCCCATTTTTTTTGGACAAGGCCATCGCTACCGCATGGAACTTGATCAGAGGTTCCATTAATCCTTTTTCTTCTGCGAAGCGTCTGCCGACTTGGATTGAGCGCTCATGAAATCTGAAAGATGCTTGAAGTAGTCCAACCCCGCCGGTAAAGTGAATGGCGGGACCATCGAAGGCGTCTGCTGAAACGAGCGCGTGAACCAATCCGCAAGATTTGCCCCGCCCTGCTGTGCTGCGCCGAACTGGGCAAAAGCCTGCAACAAGTTGGCATAAGTGGCGCCAATGCGGCTCATCTCCCGCGCGATTCCCACGAACAATTCCACTTCCCCGCCTTCAACCACAATATTTATTTTTTGGATCAGCTCGCGCCGCTGATCCCACGGCTCATTGCTATTGGCGAGAAAGGTGCGCAGTTCCTTGAGCAGGCTCGCAACTTCAGGACTTAATTCGGGCATTCTTTCTCCTCGATATTATTCATAACCAAAGGATAGCCCGAACCGGTGTGCATTACCAGCGCCTGGCCATGCGATTCCCCTGATGGAAAAGTTAATGGCCGAGCTGAGAACAGTTTGCTGCTGTCTTTAGTTAAGTTCCAATCTGTGGGCTGTTTGGTTGACATCGCGGTGCAATGAGTGCTAAAAAAGTAATAAGGCTTCGGAGAGGTTATGGAACGACGGGAATTTATCAAAATCTGTGCCGCTGGCGCGGCGTTGGCTGCAGGCAACACATTCGCTTTAACCAACACCGAGCCCCGATTTTATTCCAGAACACGCTTGGTGGACTACGACGGCAGGCCGCTCAAGACATCCGGGCTGCAAGTCAAGCAAAATTATATCTTCCATTATCCTTTCCTAGGCACGCCGTGCTTTCTGTTGAATCTCGGTAAGCCCACTATGAGTGACGCAATGCTGCTCACTGCCGATGGCAAAAGCTATCACTGGAAAGGCGGGGTGGGTGTAGACCATTCCGTTGTCGCCTATTCCGCAATATGCGCACACCGCCTTGCCTATCCAACCAAGCAGATCAGCTTTATCAGCTATCGCGGCAGCGTCAGCTCAAATATCGGGAAGGCCAACGTGATTCACTGCTGCGCCGAGCACAGCGAATACGATCCTGCTCAAGGCGCAAAAGTGGTTTCCGGTCCGGCACCACAGCCGCTTGCGGCAATCATCCTTGAGCACAACAAGAATACCGATGAGTTGTTCGCGGTCGGCACGCTGGGCGGAGAATTGTTCAACGATTTCTTTTCCATGTACGACTTCAAGCTGAATTTGGAGTATGGTTCCAACAAAGCGCAGAAACCAGCAACCGGCGACGTCGTCGTCACCGAGTTGACAAACTTTTGCCGGCAGCAAGTCAGGTGCTAGACTGTATCGCTTCGCAGTGTAAAACTAAACAGCATAAGGAGATGATAATGAGAATTTTGCTTGCAGCTTTATCTTGCTTACTGATTATGGCGGGTTGCGCCTGGCTGGGCGGCAAAACCACCTCGGCCACCGCAAACCTGCAGCCCACCAAGGGTAATAAGGTCTCCGGCACCGTCACCTTTACCCAGAAAGGCGACAAAGTGCTGGTGGCAGCGAACGTGAGCGGCCTGACCCCGGGCTCGCACGGTTTTCACGTTCACGAAAAAGGCGATTGCAGCGCGGCTGACGCCATGAGTGCAGGCGGGCATTTCAATCCCGCGGGCAAGCCCCATGGCGCACCGGACAGCACAGAACATCACGGCGGCGACTTGGGCAATCTCACCGCCGACAAATCGGGCAATGCCACGCTCTCAATTGAAGTGGGTGGTATCACCTTGGATCAGTCGACCAACAGCATTGTCGGCAAAGGCGTGATCGTGCATGCCAATCCGGATGACCTGAAATCGCAGCCCGCAGGGAATGCCGGACCCAGGGTGGCTTGCGGCGTAGTCCACCTCGTTGAGCAGAAGAAATCCGGATATTAAAGCGGCAGGATCTCAAGCTATGCCGGGCAGGGAATCATCGCTTAAAATGAAGCGATGATTCCCTGGCTTACCTCCGACCTCTCCTTTCCCCCGCCGGAGCTTGCGCTCTTTGAGCCTAACGGCTTGCTAGCCTTGGGCGGCGATTTATCCTGTAAACGCCTGATCCAAGCCTATTCGAAAGGCATTTTTCCCTGGTTCAACGAAGACGAGCCCATTCTGTGGTGGAGCCCCGACCCACGTATGGTGTTATTCCCTGCTGAACTCAAAATTTCCCGCTCGCTGCGCAAAGCGCTACAAAAGCACAATTACCAGGTTTTTGCTGACCGCTCATTTGACCAAGTCATTGCGGGTTGTGCTGCGCCGCGCCACAAACAAAGAGGGACTTGGATCAACCCCGGCATGATCAAGGCTTACCGGGAATTGCATCTCATGGAGTATGCCCATTCGGTGGAAACCTGGATAGACGGCAAGCTCGCCGGAGGACTTTATGGTGTGGCGCTGGGCCGAGCGTTTTTCGGGGAGTCCATGTTTTCACGCACAAGCGATGCTTCAAAGATCGCTTTTGTGCATCTGGTAAAACAACTGGCACGCTGGCGCTTCGGCATCATTGACTGCCAGATGAAGACTGCGCACCTGGCATCGTTTGGCGCGCGCGAGATTCCGCGCACACAATTTACGCGAATCATCGAAGAATTGATACACTATGAGGGTGTAGAGGGGATGTGGCGGCTCGATAATGACTTACTTAAATGAATTTCCCTTATCTGTATTGCAGTTCTACGCGACTGCTCCCTACCCGTGCAGCTATTTGCCCGGGAAAATGGCGCGCTCGCAAGTGGCGACCCCGAGTCACCTGATTGACACCGCGGTCTACAGCGAGCTGGTAAGAAGCGGTTTCCGCCGCAGCGGCGCTTTTACTTATAGGCCGCATTGCGACAGCTGCCGCGCCTGTGTTCCAGTGCGCCTCGTTGCCGGCTCCTTTACCCCATCGCGTGCGCAGCGCCGCGCCTGGAAACGCCATCAGAAGCTGCGTGCCGAATTGCTGGACCTGAAATACAACGCAGAGCACTACGCGCTGTATCTGCGCTACCAGGCAAGCCGTCATTCCGGTGGCGGAATGGACCAGGACAGCCGCGAGCAGTATCAGCATTTCCTATTGCAAAGCAATGTCGAATCGCGCCTGGTTGAATTTCGCGATGGATCAACACTGCGCATGGTGAGTATCATAGACCGCCTGCACGACGGCCTGTCATCGGTATACACTTTTTTTGAGCCCGGTGTACAGGGAGCAAGCTTCGGCACATATAATGTGCTGTGGCAAATCGAATTGTGCCGCACCCTCGGGCTGCCCTATCTGTACCTCGGCTACTGGATCGCAGAGAGCCGCAAAATGGCCTACAAAGCCAAGTTCCAGCCTATGCAGGGGCTGATTAATGACTGTTGGCAGCCGCTGTCCGGCCATGTTGCGGCCCCGTGATAGCGTATTGATGAGTTTACATTTCAGCAGACACCCCATACGACGCGTTTTTGAATCCAGCCGGTTTGGCGCGCTTTATCCAGCAGCCGCGATTTATCTGGCCATTTCCGCTGCCACGCGTTTGATCTTATCGTTGCTGGCCCTGTACGAATTGTTGTTGCGACGCCAGCCTACCCCCGAAAAGGAATCCGCTTCACTGGCCTTATAAAATTTTTACGCGGCAACGGAAACGGTTAAAATCACGCCATGTTTTATTCCCTGTTGCGACCCCTGCTGTTCAAGCTCGATGCCGAAACTTCCCATGATTTAACGCTCGCTTCCCTGCATCTTGGTCATGCTCTGGGCCTGCGATTTTTCGGTAAACAGACTGATGGTAAGCCTCGTCATGTCTTGGGACTGGATTTTCCCAACCCCGTGGGACTAGCAGCGGGACTGGACAAAAACGGCGAATACATAAACGCGCTTGCTGCATTGGGTTTCGGTTTCATCGAAGTCGGAACCGTGACGCCCCGCCCTCAGCCGGGAAATCCACGCCCGCGCTTGTTCAGGGTTCCGCAAGCTCAAGCCATCATCAACCGCATGGGAATCAACAATCACGGTGTTGACAAGTTGTTAGAAAATATCCGCCGTGCCCACTACAAGGGGATACTGGGAATCAATATCGGCAAGAACGCCGATACTCCGATGGAAAACGCAGTTGACGATTACATCGCCTGTCTGCGCAAAGTGTACCCATTTGCAAGTTATGTCACTATCAACATTTCCTCGCCGAACACGCCCGGCTTGCGCGAACTGCAGCAAAAACAGGAACTCGACCAGTTGCTCGGCGTGTTGAAAGAAGAGCAAAAGAAGCTTGCCAAGCTGTTTGGGAAACATGTACCGCTGGCGCTGAAAATCTCTCCCGATCTTGCACCTCAGGAAATCGGGGAGATCGCCTCTTTGCTGCTCGCGCACAAGATTGATGCGGTGATAGCCACCAACACCACGGTTTCGCGTGCCGGAATCGAGGACTTAAGCCAGGAAAGCGGGGGCGTGAGCGGCGCACCGCTTAATCAAAAATCCACCGCCGTAATCCGTCAGCTGACAGCAGCACTGCAAGGGCAGCTGACTATAATAGGCGTGGGCGGCATCATGAGCAGTGCGGATGCATTGGAAAAGCTGCAAGCCGGAGCGAGCCTGGTACAGATTTACAGCGGACTCATTTACCGCGGACCGAAATTAGTGAGCGAATTGGTTGAGGCGCTTTAGACCCGTCTGCGGGTTTCGCGTCAATCTGGAGCCAAGCAAATCATGCGCATCGGTGTACCCAGGGAAATCAAAGACCACGAATACCGGGTCGGACTGACACCCGAAGGTGTGAAGCTGCTTTGCAGCGAAGGCCACGAGGTATGGATCGAAACCAACGCTGCCTTGCGGATCGGTTTCCCTGATTCGGCCTATCGCGATGCCGGCGCTTGCATCGGCAACAGCCCTGCCAATATTTATGACTGCGAACTGGTGGTAAAAGTTAAGGAACCACAGCCCGCGGAATTTAAACTGGTTCGCCCCGGGCAAACGCTGTTCTGTTACCAGCATTTTGCGCCCAATCGCATTCTGCTTGAGCGCATGCTGGAAGCAAAAGTCTCCTGCGTTGCGTATGAAACCGTGACCGATACTGCGGGCGAATTACCTCTGCTTGCGCCCATGTCGCAAATCGCAGGAAGGCTTTCGATCCAGGTAGGCGCCTGGGCCTTGCAGATGGCAAACGGCGGCAGCGGGGTGCTGCTTTCCGGCATTCCGAGTGTCGCTCCCGGTAAGGTTGTTATCATCGGTGCTGGCACGGTAGGAGCAAATGCTGCGCATGTTGCGGTGGGCATGGGCGCAGACGTGACTGTCCTTGCCTTGAATGCGCCGCGGCTTACGCAGCTTGAACGAGCTTACCCAGGCAAAATAAAAGCCCGACTTTCTGAGCCGTTGATTCTCGCCGAACATGTTGCCGATGCAGATCTTGTCATTGGCGCGGTGTCGATTACGGGCAAACAGCCGCCCAAACTGATTTCCCGGGAGCTCCTGAGAAAAATGCGGCCGGGTTCGGTACTGGTGGATGTGTCGATAGACCAGGGCGGCATCGCCGAGACCTCGCGTCCGACAACACATTCCAACCCGCTTTACTTGGAGGAAGGCGTAGTGCATTACTGTGTCGCCAACATGCCTTCCGCTGTAGCGCGCACGGCGACACTTGCATTGACTCAAGCCACTCTGCCCTATGCGCGCGCGCTCGCCAAACGCGGACTAAAAGCTGCGGTCTTCACCGATCCAGGACTTAAAAACGGGTTACAAATACATGCTGGCCATATCACCTATAAAAACCTCGCCGAAGATATGGGCAAACCTTATGTCTCCCCGGAACAGGCATTGGCTTAGTGTGCGAATTGAATCTTTTCCCGCACATATAATCCAAACATCTATGCATATAACTCCACAGCGGTTGAACGACGTTTATCAACAAGCGATAATGCACGCTTTTAAACGGATTCCTTCAAGCGCTGCATGACTACGCATCAGGAAACGGCACTCAAGCTGCGTCACGGGCTTTCTTTTGAAGACCTTTACCTCCGGGATGGCTTGCTGCGTCTAGACGCTGTGTTTCTGAATTTTCTCAGTGAGGCAGATGCTGAGCTGCGCCATCGCGTTGAAGCCGGCCGCGCCAACCCTGTAGCGCTGGCAAAAAAAGAAGAATCGGAACTGCTGATCGCGCTGAGCCCTCACCTCGATGACTTCGTCGCCGATTTGTTCGGCATTCAGGAAGAGGTGAGCAAGCTTTCAGCGCGTCACCATGAGCTTGCCCCGCTTTATAGTTGCAAGCGCCTGTTCGTGCAGCGCAAGGCGAGGAACAAGGTAAAACCCGAAACAGCAGCAGCAGTGGACGGTCCCGTGGTTGAGAAACAGCTTGCAAAACTTTTTGGCGAACCGTTTTCAGAACTCGCCTTCGCGCGGCACATCACCGAATGGCAAAAAGATGAAACAACAAATGACGACAAGCTGCAACTTGCCCTGCTGTATGCCGCATGGGCGGCATTGACGCCGGCGGGACGCGAACGCCACCGCCGCGGCGTATTGTTCAAAGCACCATCCAAACTCAACTATATGCGACTCGTGTCGGTGGTTACGGATGACAGCAAAGGCTATACCGCTTATTCACTCGACGAAAAACACTTGCGCCGCCGTCGGGGTTTCGCACTCACTGATTCCGGCACCGACTTGGTAGGGGCGC
>JAHFRG010000054.1 GCA_023258935.1 Betaproteobacteria bacterium | reverse complement strand
CAATGTGACGGTGACAGTGGCTCTGATTGCCCCGATTGCCATGGAAGAGGGCTTGCGCTTCGCCATCCGCGAAGGCGGCCGCACCGTGGGCGCCGGCGTGGTCGCAAAGATACTTGAGTAACGTCATGCAAAACCAAAAAATTCGAATTCGCCTGAAAGCCTTTGATTACCGCCTGATTGACCAGTCGGCGCTGGAAATCGTCGAGACCGCGAAACGCACGGGGGCGGTAGTGAAAGGACCCGTGCCGCTGCCCACGCGCATTGAACGCTTTGACGTGCTGCGTTCCCCGCATGCCGACAAGACATCCCGCGACCAATTCGAAATCCGCACACATTTGCGCTTGATGGACATCCTTGACCCTACAGACAAAACCGTGGATGCGCTGATGAAACTGGATTTGCCCGCAGGCGTGGATGTGGAGATTAAGTTGTAAAACGTGAAATGTGAAAAGTGAAACGTGTAAGATAAGCGTCGTTTCACAATTAAAGAACTGCCGGTCAATTGCAACCGGCGCCTTAAAATAAGGTGAAGAAAATGAGTTTAGGACTTGTCGGTCGCAAGATTGGCATGACCCGCTTTTTTACCGATGACGGCGATGCTTTGCCGGTCACGGTGCTGGATGTGTCCAACAACCGCGTTACCCAGATCAAGACTCTCGATAATGACGGCTATGCCGCAGTGCAGGTCACTTACGGCAGGCGCCGCGCGAGCCGTGTTAATAAAGCCGCTGCCGGGCATTTTGCCAAAGCTGCAGTAGAAGCAGGCTGTGTCCTCAGGGAATTTAGGGTCGCTCAAGAAGAGATTGCCAACCTCAAGGTTGGCGCTGCCATCGGCGTGGATATTTTCAAGGTGGGACAGAAAGTGGATGTCACCGGCACAAGTCGAGGCAAGGGTTTTGCCGGGGTGATCAAGCGGCATCACTTCAAATCCAACCGCGCAAGTCATGGCAACTCACTGTCCCACAACAAACCGGGTTCAACCGGTCAGAGGCAAGATCCTGGCCGCGTATTTCCGGGAAAGCGCATGCCCGGACAATTGGGCAATGTGAAACGCACTGCGCTCAGTCTGGAAGTGCTACGCATTGATGCAGAACGTCAACTGCTCCTGGTCAAGGGCGCACTACCAGGAGCCACGGGCGGCGACGTGATTGTACGTCCCTCAGTGAAAGCGGTGAAATGATGGAACTTAAACTGATTTTAGAAAAAGGCAAGCTTTCCACCATCAAAGCTTCAGACCTCTTGTTCGGGCGTGAATACAACGAGGCGCTGGTGCACCAAGTGGTGACCGCTTACCTTGCCAACGCCAGATCTGGTACGCGGGCCCAGAAAGGGCGTAGCGATATCGCCAAGTCCACACGCAAACCTTGGCGCCAGAAAGGTACCGGGCGTGCCCGCGCTGGAATGGCATCCAGTCCCTTGTGGCGTGGTGGCGGCAAGATATTCCCCAATCTGCCTGAAGAAAATTTCAGCCAGAAAGTGAACAAAAAAATGTACCGCGCCGGGATGTGCTCGATTCTCTCGCAACTGGTGCGCGAAGGCCGTCTTTCGGTGGTGGAGAGTTTTAACTTGGAGGCGCCGAAGACCAAGCTCCTGGTGCAGAAACTGAAAGGTATGGGATTTGACGACGTGATGATCATTACCGACAACCTGGATGAAAACCTTTATCTCTCTTCTCGCAACCTGCCCAATGTATGCGTGGTCAAGCCCGGTCAAGCCGATCCGGTGAGCCTGATCCGCTTCAGCAACGTGTTGATGACCAAGGGCGCGGTGCAAAAAATCGAGGAGATGCTGACATGAGCACTCTCAACCCGGAACGTCTGATGCAGGTCATCCTCGCACCGCAGGTCTCGGAAAAAAGCACCTGGGTGGGAGACAAACATGGGCAAGTGGTATTGCGCGTGGCGGTGGACGCCACCAAGCCGGAAATCAAGGCCGCGATCGAGCTTTTATTCGGCACCAAGGACAAGAAAATAGAAGTGCTCTCGGTGCAAGTGGCAAACATGAGAGGCAAGAGCAAGCGCATCGGCAAATACCCAGGATGTCGCAAAAACTGGAAAAAAGCCTATGTATCCCTGAAGCCTGGTCAGGAAATCAATTTCGCCGAGGCGGAGAATAAATAATGGCTCTTATCAAGGTAAAACCCACCTCTCCGGGGCGCCGCAGTTTAGTCAAACTGGTAAGCCCTGAATTGCACAAGGGCGCGCCGTATGCGCCTCTGGTTGAGCGGCAAGCGAAACGCGCCGGGCGCAATAACCGCGGCCATATCACCACCCGTCATCAAGGCGGCGGCCACAAGCAGCACTACCGCGTGGTAGATTTCCGCCGCAACAAGGACGGCATTGCGGCCATAGTGGAGCGGCTGGAATACGACCCTAACCGCAGCGCGCACCTGGCGCTGCTTTGCTACGCCGATGGCGAGCGCCGTTACATCATCGCGCCCAAGGGGCTGACAGTGGGGACGCAACTGGTGAACGGGCCGGAAGCGCCGATCAAGACGGGCAATGCGCTGCCGCTCAGAAATATTCCGGTTGGCACTATTGTACATTGCGTGGAAATGCTGCCAGGCAAGGGCGCGCAACTTGCGCGCTCGGCCGGCACATCGGCGCAGTTGCTCGCGCGCGAAGGCAGTTACGCGCAGCTGCGCCTGCGCTCGGGGGAAATTCGCAAAGTGCACATCGAATGCCGTGCCGCTATCGGCGAAGTCGGTAACGAGGAAAATTCTTTGCGTTCCATCGGCAAGGCAGGTGCGCAGCGCTGGCGCGGCATACGGCCAACGGTGCGTGGTGTGGCGATGAACCCGGTTGATCACCCGCATGGCGGGGGTGAAGGCAAAACCGCATCGAAACGGCCCCCGGTCAGTCCGTGGGGCGTGCAATGCAAGGGTTTCAAGACCCGTCGCAACAAGCGCACTGCGGCAATGATTGTGCACCGCCGTCATAAGATAAAAGGCTGAAGCCAATGGCGCGCTCGGTAAAAAAGGGACCGTTTGTAGACCATCACCTGATGAAGAAGGTGGAAGCGGCGCATGCCTCCAAAGACAAGCGACCAATTAAAACCTGGTCGCGGCGCTCCACTGTGCTACCGGATTTCGTAGGGCTCACTTTCGCGGTGCATAACGGCAAGCAGCATATTCCGGTGTACGTGACTGAAAACATGGTAGGGCACAAGCTCGGCGAGTTTTCCCACACCCGCACTTTCAAGGGACATTCAGCCGAGAGGAAAACCCCTGAGCTTGAAGGAGCGGGGAAAGAAGTTGGGAAAGAAGTTGCGAAAGAAGCAGGTAAAGAAGCGGAGAAAAAGTAGGCGAATGTGATGAAAACATCAGCCATATTGCGAGGTGTGCGTTTGTCGGCGCAAAAAGGCCGGCTCGTGGCGGACCAGATCCGCGGCTTGCCGGTGGATAAGGCGCTTAACATCCTCACGTTCAGTCCGAAAAGAGGCGCGGTGATCATCAAAAAAGTGCTGGAATCGGCGATTGCCAATGCTGAGCATAACGACGGCGCAGACATTGACGAACTCAAAGTAGCCACTATCTATGTTGAGCGCGGAACCAGCTTGAAGCGTTTCACCGCGCGAGCCAAAGGCCGCGGCAACCGCATTACCAAACCCACCTGCCACATTTATGTGACGGTTGGCGACGAATAAGGGAACACCATGGGACAGAAGATACATCCAACCGGTTTTCGCCTCTCCGTGCTGCGCAACTGGAGTTCGCGCTGGTACGCGAACAGCAAGCATTTCCCGGGAATGCTGAACGAAGACATCAAGGTACGCGAGTTCCTGAGGAACAAGCTCAGCCATGCCGCCGTGGGTAAAGTGATCATCGAGCGCCCTGCGAAGAACGCCAGGATCACCGTTTACAGCGCGAGGCCCGGTGTGGTCATCGGCAAAAAGGGTGAGGACATTGAGTCTCTGAAAATTGAGCTGCAAAAACTGATGAACATCCCGGTGCACGTTAACATTGAGGAAATCCGCAAGCCTGAGCTCGACGCGCAACTAATTGCCGAGAGCATTGCCCAGCAACTGCAAAAGCGCATCATGTTCCGACGCGCCATGAAGCGCGCCATCACCAATGCCATGCGCTTGGGGGCGCAGGGCATCAAGATCATGAGCTCGGGGCGCCTGAATGGGGTCGAAATCGCCCGTTGCGAATGGTACCGCGAAGGCCGGGTGCCGCTGCATACCTTGCGCGCTGACATTGATTATGGTTTTGCAGAGGCGAAAACTACCTACGGGGTAATCGGCATCAAGGTATGGGTATTCAAGGGCGAAGTGTTGGGGCAAACCGAACAGCCGCAGGTAGCGCCGCCCGTCGAGATGGAAAAGAAAGCCAAACCTCAGCGCGTCGTAATGGAGACCCAACGCGAAGCTGCACGCAAACCCAAGGTTAAGCAGGGTGAAACCAAAGCCATACCTGTGGAAATCCCCAGAACCAAAGCCAAGCCCAAGCGTGAAGGTGAAGCCAAGAGAAAGGTTGAGGTGGAAATCAAATCTAAAACCAAGCCCCGCGGCAAGCTCAAAGCCAAAGCGACAAGCACCTCAACTGTGGCCAAAGCCAAACCTCAGCGCGGTGGAGGCAAAGCAAAAAAGTGAAGTCAGGAGCAAAACATGCTGCAACCAGCAAGGACTAAGTACCGCAAACAACAGAAAGGTCGCAACACAGGGGTAGCCACGCGAGGCAATAAAGTAAGCTTCGGCGAATTTGGCCTGAAAGCAATAACGCGCGGCCGGTTGACTTCGCGTCAGATAGAATCGGCGCGCCGCGCCATGACCCACTACATCAAGCGCGGCGGGCGCATCTGGATACGCATTTTTCCCGACAAGCCGGTTTCGCAAAAGCCGGCTGAAGTGCGCATGGGTAACGGCAAGGGCAATCCCGAATACTTTGTCGCTGAAATTCAGCCCGGCAAGGTATTGTATGAAATGGACGGGGTGAACGAGGAATCGGCGCGCGAGGCTTTCCGTCTGGCCGCGGCCAAGCTGCCGATACTGACGACATTTGTACTACGACAGATGGGGTAGCGCGTGAAGACGAGCGAATTGAGGGCCAAGCCGGATACGGAACTGAAGCAGGAGCTTGCGGCACTGCTCAAGGCGCAGTTCGGCCTGCGCATGCAAAAAGCGACACAACAGCTTGTCAATTTCAGTCAATTGCGCAAAGTGCGCAAGGATATTGCGCGACTGCGCACCGTGCTTACCGAGAAGGCGAAACAACCATGAGCGAAGCATCCAAGCGCACCTTGAGTGGCCGTGTGGTGAGCGACAAAATGGACAAGACTGTAACCGTGCTGGTCGAGCGCAAGGTGCGGCATCCCATGTATGGCAAAATTATGACCCGTTCCAAGAAATACCATGCGCATGATGAAAAAAACGAGTTTCATGAGGGCGATGTGGTGCTGATCGAGGAATGCCGGCCGATTGCCAAAACCAAGGCCTGGCGGGTAAGCAAGCTGATTGAAAAAGCGCGCAGTATTTAAAGGAGACCCGGCGTTTTGCCACTGATGCAACCCGCGAAGCATTTAATCAAAGGTTTTTCTTGCCTTCATACGGCATAATCTTTACAATTCACGCTCTTGCGATAGGATCTGTTTAAGCTTAGCGTTTCTCGCCTGACGGGATCCAAGACTGACCGTCAACCCGCGTAAGCGGTGGCGGTTTAAGTTGGAGATATGAACCAAAATGATTCAAATGCAGACAGTGCTCGATGTCGCGGATAACACCGGCGCGCGTTCCGTGATGTGCATCAAGGTGCTGGGCGGCTCGAAGCGCCGCTATGCCGGCATTGGTGACGTTATCAAAGTGAGTGTCAAGGATGCTGTACCGCGCGGCCGCGTCAAGAAGGGCGAAATTTATCATGCGGTGGTGGTACGCACCGCCAAGGGGATTCGCCGGGTGGACGGATCGCTGATTAAGTTTGACGGCAACGCAGCAGTGCTGCTGAATCCCAAGCTGGAGCCGATTGGCACGCGTATTTTCGGCCCGGTGACGCGCGAGTTGCGCACCGAGCGCTTCATGAAGATTGTGTCATTAGCGCCGGAAGTGCTGTAAGGAACTAACTCATGCGTAGAATCAAAAAAGGCGATAACGTTATTGTGACCACCGGCAAGGACAAAGGCAGGCGCGGCTCAGTGCTGCGCCTGGTGGATGCCGAGCACGTGCTGGTGGAAGGTGTAAACAAGGTAAAGAAGCATCAGAAACCCAATCCCATGAAAAACAATACCGGCGGCATTATTGATAAGGAAATGCCTATCCATATATCCAAAGTGATGCTATTCAATCCCACCACGCAAAAGGCCGACCGCGTCGGCGTCAAAGTGCTGGATGACGGGCGCAGAGTACGTTATTTCAAGTCCAACGGCGAAATGGTGGACGCCTGAAAATAGACAATATATGCCACGTTTACAAACTCTATATAGAAACACAGCGGTCAAACAGTTGATGAAACAGTTTGGCTACAAAACGGCGATGCAGGTGCCTCGCGTCAGCAAAATCACGCTCAACATGGGAGTTGGCGAAGCGACGGCGGACAAGAAAATCATGGACAATGCGGTGGCCGACCTGCAGAAAATAGCCGGGCAAAAACCGGTCGTCACCAAATCCCGCAAATCCATTGCCGTGTTCAAGATCCGCAGGGGCTACCCCATCGGCTGCATGGTCACGCTGCGCGACAAGCGTATGTATGAGTTTCTCGACCGCCTGGTATCCATCGCTATTCCGCGCATTCGCGACTTTCGCGGACTCTCCGCCAAATCTTTCGACGGCCGCGGCAACTACAATATGGGTGTCAAGGAACAGATTATTTTCCCCGAGATTGAGTACGACAAGATTGACGCCCTGCGTGGATTGAACATCACGATTAACACTACCGCCAAAACAGATGAAGAAGCGCGCGCGCTTCTCGTTGCATTTAATTTCCCGTTCAAGAGCTGAGGTCGGCATGGCAAAAACAGCAGTGATTAACCGTGACCAAAAACGCCGCGCCGTGGTCAAGAAATTTGCCGTGAAGCGTGCCGAATTGCTGGCCGTCATCCGCAACACCAAGTTGAGCGAAGATGATCGGCATGAGGCGAGGATGAAACTGCAACAGCTCCCGCGCAACGCCAGCCCGGTGCGGCTCAGGAACCGTTGCGCACTAACCGGGCGGCCGCGCGGCGTATACCGCAAATTCGGGCTGGGCCGCAGCAAGCTGCGCGAAATCGCCATGCGCGGAGAGATTCCGGGCATCATCAAGGCCAGTTGGTAGAAGGAGAAATCATATGAGCATGAGCGACCCTATCTCCGATATGTTGACACGCATCCGCAATGCGCAGCTTGCGGAAAAAACAACCGTGATAATCCCCTCCTCCGGGCTCAAAGTAGCAATCGCCCAGGTGCTCAAGGACGAAGGATATATTGAAGATTTTGCGGTGCGTGAGCCGCAAGACAAAGCACTGCTCGAAATCGCCCTCAAATACTACGCCGGTCGTCCGGTGATTGAGAAAATCGAGCGCGTGAGCCGGCCGGGCTTGCGCATATACAAAGCTAACCGTGACATTCCCAAGGTGATGAATGGCATGGGGATTGCCATTATCTCTACGCCCAAAGGGGTAATGACCGACCGCAAGGCGCGTGCCACCGGAATGGGCGGCGAAGTGTTGTGTATTGTCGCGTAACGGAATAGATCGAGGTACATATGTCGCGAATAGGCAATAATCCCGTAGTGGTGCCGGCAGGCGTCGAAGTCACATTGTCCCCTGGTGAAGTCGTGGTGAAAGGCCCGCTAGGAAGCCTCAAGCAACGCCTCAAAGGAGACGTGGCTGTTGAGCGCGAGGGCGATAAACTGAAATTCAAGGCGGCCAACGAAACGCCGCAGGCCTATATTATGTCCGGCACGCTGCGCGCGTTATTTGCCAACATGATTCAAGGAGTGACCAAGGGTTTTGAGAAAAAGCTTACCTTGGTAGGTGTGGGTTTCCGCGCTCAGGCACAGGGCGATAAGCTCAATTTGACAGTCGGGTATGCACACCCGGTGGTGCATCAGATGCCCAAAGGCATCAAGGTCGAAACGCCCTCTCAGACCGACATCGTAATCAAAGGTACAGACAAGCAGCTGGTGGGACAGATGGCGGCGGAAGTGCGCGCTTATCGCAGGCCGGAGCCGTATAAGGGCAAAGGCGTGCGCTATGCCGATGAAGTGGTGATATTGAAAGAGACCAAGAAAAAATAAGCGAAACTATGGATGAGAAAAAACAGGCGCGGCTGCGCCGCTCGCGCAAAACCCGCAATAAAATTGCCGAGCTCAAGGTATTGCGCCTGATGGTGCACCGTACCAACCACCATATTTATGCCCAGGTGGCCGATCCCAATGGCGGCAAAATCCTGGTGGAGGCTTCCACGTTGGAGCCTGAAGTACGCAAGAAACTTAAATATGGCGGCAACGTGAAGGCGGCTTCAATGGTGGGCAAGCGTCTTGCTGAAAAAGCCAAGAAACACGGCATCGTAAGCGTAGCCTTTGATCGTTCCGGATTCAAGTATCACGGCCGTGTCAAAGCCTTGGCTGAGGCCGCGCGCGAGCACGGTCTGAAATTCTAGCGGAGTAAAAGATGGCAAAAATGCAACAGTCGCAGCAGCGCAGCGACGGCCTCAGGGAAAAAATGGTCGCGGTGAACCGCGTTACCAAAGTGGTAAAAGGCGGCCGCGTTCTCGGCTTTGCCGCGCTCACCGTGGTGGGCGATGGCGATGGCGGTGTCGGAATGGGCAAGGGCAAGGCGCGAGAAGTGCCGGTGGCGGTGCAAAAAGCCATGGACGAAGCGCGGCGCAAAATGATCAAGGTCAACCTTAAGAACGGCACGCTGCATCACTCCGTGATCGGCAAGCACGGCGCGGCGACGGTATACATGCAACCTGCCTGCGAAGGCACAGGCATCATTGCCGGCGGACCGATGCGGGCGATTTTTGAAGTGATGGGAGTGAGCAATGTGCTCGCCAAATGCATCGGCTCGACTAATCCCTACAACGTGGTGCGAGCCACGCTCAAGGGTTTGCAGGCGATGAACATGCCTTCGGAGATTGCGGCGAAGCGCGGCAAAAGCGTGGAACAGATTCTGGAGTAAACATGACCGAGAAAAAGCAGACGGCGAAAATAAAGCGGCAAAAGCGTGGAATAGATTCTGGAGTAAACACCGCCAAGAAAAAACAGCACGCGAAAATAAAAGTAACTCTAACGAAAAGCATCATCAACACCAGCGAATCGCACCGTGCCACTGTGCGCGGTTTGGGATTGCGCCGCCTCTACCACTCAGTGGAGCTCGAAGACACTCCGGCGGTGCGTGGCATGATCAACAAAGTGGGCTACCTTCTCAAGTGTGAAGTGTAAATGGAACTTAACCGCATAAAACCCGCTCTAGGCAGCAAACGCGGAAAACGCCGCGTCGGGCGTGGACCGGGCTCGGGGCTGGGCAAGACCGCAGGGCGCGGCCACAAGGGACAAAAAGCGCGCTCCGGCGGTTTTCACAAACTCGGATTTGAGGGCGGGCAAATGCCATTGCAGCGCCGCCTGCCCAAGCGAGGCTTTGTCTCGCCAGGCAAAAAATACACTGCGGAAGTGCGTCTTTCCGAATTGAACACGCTGGAGGCCAAAGATATTGACATCCAGGCGCTGAAACAAGCGGGTATTGTGCCGATAAGGACGCTATCAGCCAAAGTTATGCTTTCCGGCAAGATCACCCGCGCTATCAAAATTAAAGGCTTGCGGGTGAGCAAGGGCGCCCGCGCCGCCATCGAAGCTGTCGGCGGCAGTATTGAAACTCCGAAAGAGAAAAAAGTAGAGAAGGCAGAGAAAGCAGAGAAAGTAGAGAAAGTATAGATGGCCACCAATAATTCACTGCTCGGGATGTACGGCAAGATGGGGGACCTCAAGAAACGCCTCGTGTTCTTGCTGTGTGCCCTGGTGGTGTACCGCATCGGCGCGCATATTCCGGTACCTGGCATAGATCCGGTGCATCTTGCAGATTTGTTCCGCTCGCAGCAGGGAGGAATACTCGGCATGTTCAACGTGTTTTCGGGCGGAGCGCTTTTGCGCTTTACCATTTTTGCGCTGGGCATACTGCCTTACATCTCTTCGTCCATCATCATGCAGCTGATGACGGCGGTGTCGCCTACGCTTGAGGCTTTGAAAAAGGAGGGCGAATCAGGCCGCCGCAAGATTACCCAGTACACCCGCTATGGCACGGTGTTCCTGGCGATGTTCCAGGCCATGGGGATTGCAATTGCGCTGGAAACGCAGCCGGGACTGGTGCTGGAGCCGGGGCTGATA
>JAHFRG010000111.1 GCA_023258935.1 Betaproteobacteria bacterium | reverse complement strand
CGGCATCGGCACTTCCGAAGTCGAGCATGTGCTGGCTACGCAATGTCTTCCGCTCAAAAAATCCAAGGCAATGCAGGTCTTGGTGGAAGGCGAATTAAGCAAGGGTGTCACGGCAAAAGACGTTGTACTCGCCATCATCGGCAAAATCGGCACCGCCGGTGGTACAGGTTATGCCATTGAATACGCCGGCGGCACCATACGCTCTTTAAGCATGGAAGCGCGGATGACCATTTGTAATATGTCGATTGAAGCCGGCGCGCGCGCTGGTATGGTGGCGGTGGATGATACTACCCTCGCATATGTCAAGGGCCGGCCGTTTACGCCCAAGGGAGCAATGTGGGAGCAGGCGACGGCCTATTGGAAGACGCTCAAAAGCGACGAGGATGCGCGTTTTGACAAAGTGGTGAGGCTTTCCGCGGCGGAAATTAAACCCCAGGTGACCTGGGGCACTTCGCCGGAAATGGTGGGCACCGTGGATGACCGCGTTCCCGATCCCGCGTGCGAGACCAATCCTGATAAGCGCCAAGCCATGGAACGGGCGCTGACTTATATGGGGCTCGCTCCGAATACGCCGATCAAGGACATAAAGCTCGATAAAATATTCATCGGCTCGTGCACCAATTCACGCATCGAGGATTTGCGCGCAGCGGCGCAGGTCGTGCGCGGCAGGCATATCGCGTCCAATATCAAGCTGGCGCTGGTGGTGCCGGGTTCAGGGCTGGTCAAGCGCCAGGCCGAAGCGGAGGGCCTGGACAAAGTTTTCGTTGACGCCGGTTTTGAGTGGCGCGAGCCGGGCTGTTCGATGTGTTTGGGCATGAATGATGACCGGCTGCAACCGGGGGAGCGCTGCGCCTCGACTTCCAACCGTAATTTTGAAGGACGCCAGGGCGCAGGTGGCAGGACTCATTTGGTGAGTCCGCAGATGGCAGCCGCTGCGGCCATTGCCGGGCATTTTGTGGATGTGCGCGGCAATTTTGCTTAACTTAGGAAAAAAATTGAAAAGGTTCATGGTTATTATGTTGCTTGGTTTGCTGGCTTGGCCGCTGGCCGGGTGCAATACCGTGGCGGGCCCGTGTAATAATCTTTCCGCGCCCTACGGAATTGATAACAAAGCCGACGAAGATAAGAGCTACTGATGGAAAAATTTACCCAGCTTGACGGGTTGGTGGCACCCATGGATCGCGCTAACGTGGACACCGACACCATCATCCCCAAGCAATTTCTTAAATCCATCAAGCGCAGCGGCTTTGGCCCCAACCTGTTTGATAGCTGGCGTTACCTGGATCACGGGGAGCCGGGCAAGGACAACCGCGGCCGCCCGTTGAATCCGGATTTCGTGCTTAACCAGCCGCGTTACACAGGTGCCCAAATCCTGCTTGCTCGCGAGAATTTCGGCTGCGGCTCAAGTCGCGAGCACGCGCCGTGGGCTTTGCTTGACTACGGTTTCCGCGCGCTGATCGCGCCCGGTTTTGCCGAAATTTTTTACAACAACAGTTGCAAAAACGGCTTGTTGCCGGTGGAGCTTGACGCGGGCGCGGTCGCGCAGTTGTTCAGCGAAGTCGCCGAACAGCCCGGCTACCGGATAAAAGTGGATTTGCCGGCACAAACCGTCACCACGCCGACTAAGCAGGTGTTTAATTTCCATATCGACCCGCTTCAAAAACACCGTCTCCTCAGCGGACTCGATGAAATCACGTTGACTTTGCAGAACGCAGACAAGATCAGGATGTTCGAGGCGCAGCATCGCGAGCGCCAACCCTGGCTGTTTTCCAAGTAAGGAATGAGGTGTCAGGAGTGAGGGGTAAAAATACTCCTTACCCCTAACTTCTTACTCCTCGCTGAATTATGAAAATTGCAGTTTTGCCTGGCGATGGCATAGGCCCCGAAATCATGGCCCAGGCAGTAAAAGTATTGCAGCGGCTGGTACGCGACGGCCTGAAGTTCGAGCTGGAATACGCGCCCATAGGCGGTGCGGGGTTTGACGCGTGCGGCGACCCTTTGCCTGAAGCCACGCTCAAGCTTGCGCGACAGGCGGATGCGGTGCTGTTGGGCGCGGTGGGAGGCTATCGATACGACAAGCTGCCGCGCCAGCAGCGCCCTGAGCGGGGCTTGTTGCGAATCCGCAAGGAACTCGGGGTGTTCGCCAACTTGCGCCCGGCGCTGGTTTATGCTGAACTTGCCCACGCAACGACCTTGAAACCGGAAGTGGTGGCGGGGCTCGATATCATGATTTTGCGCGAGCTCACCGGCGACATTTACTTCGGCGAGCCGCGCGGGCGCCGAACCAATGCCAAAGGCGAGCGCGAAGGTTTCGACACCATGCTGTATTCGGAATCCGAAATCCGCCGCATCGCGCGGGTGGGATTTGACATCGCCAGAAAACGCCACCGCAAGCTTTGCTCGGTGGACAAGGCCAATGTGCTGGAGACTAGCCAGTTGTGGCGCGAAGTGGTGAGCGAGGTAGGGAAGGAATACCCGGATATTGCACTTAGCCACATGTATGTGGACAATGCGGCGATGCAGTTGGTGCGCAATCCGAAACAGTTCGATGTGATTTTGACCGGGAATCTGTTCGGCGACATTCTATCTGATCAGGCCTCGATGCTCACAGGATCCATCGGCATGCTGCCCTCGGCTTCGCTGGATGAGCGCAGCAAAGGACTGTTTGAGCCGATCCACGGTTCTGCGCCCGATATCGCGGGAAAGAATATCGCCAATCCGCTGGCGACTATACTCTCGGCTGCGATGATGCTGCGTTATACTTGCAATCTTGAAGAAACAGCGCAGCGCATCGAACAGGCGGTGAAAAAAGTGCTGGCGAAAGGCTTGCGCACTGCGGATATTTTCCAGGAAGGGACGCGCAAGGTGGGCACCGAAGAAATGGGTGATGCTGTGGTTGACGCACTGTAAGCTTGAATAAATTGAGAGTGAGTGAATGAGAAAGAAATACGATGTTTGTGTGTTGGGCGCGACCGGAGCGGTAGGCGAGGCGATGATCTCCATTCTGGAAGAGCGCGATTTCCCGGTGGGTAAAATTTATCCGCTGGCTTCTTCGCGTTCAGCCGGTACCACGGTGCAGTTCAAGGGCCGTGATGTGAAGGTCGAGGATGTTTCCGGTTTTGATTTTTCGAAAGCGCAAATCGGGCTGTTTTCGGCTGGCAGCAGTGTTTCAGCGGAATACGCGCCGCAAGCCGCGGCTGCGGGTTGCGTGGTGATAGACAATACCGCGCAGTTCCGCTACGAAAAGGATATCCCCCTGGTGGTGCCGGAAGTGAATCCTCACGCCATTGCGCAATACAAAAACCGCGGCATCATCGCCAATCCCAATTGCTCTACTATCCAGATGGTAGTGGCGCTGAAACCCATTTACGACGCGGTGGGC
>JAHFRG010000053.1 GCA_023258935.1 Betaproteobacteria bacterium | reverse complement strand
GTCCACGCCGGGAAAGATCATGCCCCATGCAACATCGGTGGGCCGCCCCCATAATTCACCGTTGATAAAATTGCCGATGCGTCCCGCACCCAGCCCCAAGGACACCAGCGGTGCGGTGAAATCAGTTACGGCTAACCAGTGTTTCTGGTGTTTGCGGGAAAACAGCCATATCGCGAAGATCGCGCCGAGAAAACCGCCATGAAAAGACATGCCGCCTTCCCAGATGTAAAATATTTTGAGCGGTTCATGCAGGTAGTCGGAAAACTTGTAAAACAGCACATAGCCAAGGCGTCCGCCGAGAATCACTCCCAACACGATGTAAAACAGTACATCATCGATTTCACTGTAGTTCCATCCGCAATTGGGTTGGGTTTTAATGCGGTAGCGCCCCAATAGCATGCCCAGAGCAAACCCCAGGAGGTACATTAAGCCGTACCAGCGGATGGCCAATGGCCCGAAATGCAGCGCGACCGGATCAAATTGCGGATGGACGAGCATTGTTATGTAATAGGTTGTTCCAGGTATTTCCGCTAAAATTAGAATTATACGTAAATACACCTCCTTTCCGACCGCTTTTCGAGAGACTCCTATGCCTTACAACCAACGCAGCAAAACCGTTACCGAAGGCGACGCGCGCGCGCCGAACCGCTCGATGTACTACGCGATGGGTTATCGCGACGAGGATTTCGGCAAACCCATGGTCGGCGTGGCCAACGCCTACAGCACCATCACGCCCTGCAACGCCGGCTTGAATGTTCTGGCCACTCGCGCCGAAGCAGAGCTCAGGGCGGTCGGCGCCAATCCGCAGATATTCGGCACCATCACCGTATCCGATGGCATTTCCATGGGAACCGAAGGCATGAAATATTCGCTGGTGTCGCGCGAGGTGATCGCCGACTCGATTGAGACCGCGGTGCAGGCTGAATGGATGGATGGCGTGCTGGCCGTCGGCGGATGCGACAAGAACATGCCGGGGGCTTTGATGGCGATGGCGCGCATGAACATCCCTGCGATTTTCGTCTACGGCGGCACCATCAAGCCCGGCCACTACAAAGGCAAAGACCTGACCATCGTTTCCGCCTTCGAGGCGGTGGGCGAATTCACCGCCGGCCGTATGAGCCGCGAGGACTTCAGGGAAATCGAGCACCGCTCCTGCCCGGGCGCGGGCTCCTGCGGCGGCATGTACACCGCCAATACCATGTCCACCAGCATCGAAGCGGTCGGCATGAGCCTGCCTTATTCTTCCACTATGGCAGCGGAAGACGCGGAAAAAACAGATAGCGCTGCGCAATCAGCACGCATACTGGTCGAGGCGATTAAAAAGCAAATCCTCCCGCGGCAAATCATTAACCGCAAATCCATCGAGAACGCGATTGCGGTGGTCATGGCTACCGGGGGCTCGACCAATGCCGTTCTGCATTGGCTTGCCATTGCCCACGCCGCGCAGGTTGAATGGACGCTTGATGACTTCGAGCGCATTCGTACCCGCGTGCCGGTGCTGTGCGATATGAAGCCTTCGGGCCGCTATGTCGCCACCGACTTGCACAGGGCGGGCGGCGTGCCGCAGGTGATGAAAATGCTGCTCAACCAGGGTTTGATTCACGGCGATTGCCTCACCATCACCGGCAAAACGGTTACGGAAAACCTCAAGGATGTTCCCGATAACCCGGCAAAAGATCAGGACGTCATCCGGCAATGGGACAACCCGCTTTATCCGCACGGCCATCTGGCGATTCTGAAGGGCAATCTTGCCACCGAAGGCTGCGTCGCCAAAATTACCGGCTTGAAAAATCCGGCGATCACCGGCCCGGCTCGCGTGTTTGAATCGGAAGAAGCGGCGTTACAGGCCATCCTCGGCGACAAAATCAAGCCGGGCGACGTGCTCGTGATCCGCTACGAAGGCCCAAAGGGCGGTCCCGGAATGCGTGAAATGCTCGCCCCGACCTCGGCCATCATCGGCAAAGGTCTGGGCGATAAGGTCGGGCTGATTACCGACGGCCGTTTCTCCGGTGGCACCTGGGGCATGGTGGTGGGCCATGTCGCGCCCGAGGCCTTTGTCGGCGGGGCGATTGCGCTCATCAAGGAAGGCGACTCGATTACCATAGACGCACACAAGCTGCTGCTGCAGCTCAACGTTAGCGACGCGGAACTTGCGCGCCGCAAAACCGCCTGGCAGCCGCCGAAGCCGCGTTACACCCGGGGTGTCTTGGCAAAGTATGCAAAACTGGTGTCTTCTGCCAGATTGGGCGCAGTCACCGATTGAACACACGCATTCGCATTTCCTGGCCTCAGGACGAACTCGCTGCCACGCTTCGGGATACGCCGACCGTGAAAAACCTGCTCGCGGCACTTCCGTGCGAGTCCCTTGCCCAGACCTGGGGTGACGAGGTGTATTTTTCCGTTCCAGTAAACTCCGCGCTTGAAAAAGACGCAAGACAAGTCGTTGAACCCGGCACGGTGTGTTTCTGGGTCGAAGGCCGGTCGTTGGCTTTGCCTTTCGGTCCGACGCCGGTTTCCGAAGGCGATGAATGCCGGCTGGTGGCCCGCGTCAACATTCTCGGCAAGATTGACTTCGATGCGAAGAAACTCAAGACGGTCAAGGCCGGCGATCGGGTGCGTGTGGAAAAAATCTAGCGTGCTTCAAACCGTTGCCAATATTTTCTCCTGAATCATGCCCAACCACCTCGCCGGCGAAACCAGCCCTTATCTCCTTCAGCACGCCGACAATCCGGTGGAATGGTATCCGTGGGGCGAGGAGGCGCTGAAACTCTCCCGCGAGCAAAACAAGCCGATCCTGCTCTCAATTGGTTACTCCGCGTGCCACTGGTGCCACGTGATGGCGCACGAATCGTTCGAGGACGAAGAAGTAGCTGCGATCATGAACCGGCATTTCATCAACATCAAGGTGGACCGTGAGGAGCGCCCGGATCTGGACCAGATTTACCAGACGGCGCAATACATGCTCACCCAGCGTAGCGGCGGCTGGCCGCTCACCATGATCCTCACTCCCGAGCAGAAACCGTTTTTCGGCGGCACTTATTTTCCCAAACAGCCGCGATACAACCTTCCCGGATTCGGCGATCTGTTGATGCGCGTCGCGGGTTTCTACCATGAGCACCGGAACGAAATCGAACAGCAGAACGAATCGCTGCTTGCCGCCTTGGATCGCACGCGGCCTGAAAAAACTACACAAGCGCTGAGTACGGAGCCCTTGCAGCGCCTTCTGGCACAACTGCAAAACAGCTTTGATCCATTGCATGGCGGATTTGGCGATGCTCCGAAATTTCCTCATCCCGCCGAAATTGAGTTTTGCCTACGGAGTTTTGCAGCAACCGGCGACAGCAGCACACTGCGAATTGCTGGCTTTACGCTGGAGAAAATGGCCAAGGGCGGGATTTACGACCAGCTGGGCGGTGGTTTCTGCCGCTACAGTGTGGATCAGTACTGGATGATTCCGCATTTCGAGAAAATGCTCTACGACAACGGTCCGCTGCTGCGGCTTTATGCCGATGCCTGGCTGGCGAGCGACAATCCCCTGTTCAAGACGGTTGCGGAACAAACCGCGGGCTGGGTGATGCGTGAAATGCAATCTCCCGAAGGCGGTTACTACTCCACTCTGGATGCAGACTCTGATCACGAAGAAGGCAAGTTTTACACCTGGACGCGAGAACAAGCGGCATCGCTCCTCGACGCGCAAGAATACGCAGTGGCGGCAGCGTATTACGGCCTGGGTCGCCTACCGAATTTTGAGGGCAAGCTCTGGCACTTGAATGTCTCTAAAAGCCTCGACGAGATTGCCAGCACACTATCTATTCCTCAAGAAGAAGCACAACAACGGCTGGCCTCGGCAAGAAGCAAACTGTTTACGGCGCGGGAAAAGCGTGTGCATCCCGGGCGCGATGAAAAAGTCCTGGTGAGCTGGAACGCCCTTATGATTAAAGGCATGGCACATGCCGCGCGCATTTTCGGCAACCAAGACTGGCTTTCCTCGGCGCAGCTGGCTTGCGACTTTATCCGTAACTCCTTGTGGAGAAACCGTCGCTTGCTCGCTACGTATAAGAGCGCCCCGGACTCGGACTCGCGCAGCGTGGAGCGGGAAAGGGCGCAGGGCGGCGACGCGACATCTCAACTCCCCGGCGTGTCGGCGAAAGGAGGCGCCGGCAAGGCGCATCTTAACGCCTACCTCGACGATTACGCGTTCATGCTAGATGCGTTGCTGGAGCTGATGCAGGCGGAATTCCGCAAAAGCGATCTGGATTTCGCAAAAGAGTTGGCACAAGTCATGCTGGAGCAATTTCAGGACCGGCAGCTCGGCGGTTTTTTCTTCACCAGCCACGATCATGAAAAACTTATTCATCGCCCCAAGCCCGGTCATGACAACGCCACGCCTGCGGGCAACGGCATCGCCGCTTCAGCCTTGCTGAGGTTGGGACATATTCTGGGCGAACATGAATATCTTGAAGCCGCTGAGCGTGCATTGAAACTCTACTATCCGGAGTTGAGCGGCAGGCCCGGCGGCTACACCAGTATGATGATGGCCCTGGAGGAATTTCTCTCTCCTCCGCAAATTATCATCCTGCGTGGTGAAAAAAACGCTTTAACCGGATGGCAGCGTGAATTGCAGCGGGACTACCTTCCCCATACCCTGGTGCTGGCTTTGCCGGAAAACCTTGGGGGTTTGCCGCAAAGTCTCGACCGGAAGGCGGTCGGGCCAGTCAACGCCTGGGTGTGCCAGGGCGTTAAATGTTTGCCACCCATTGATAATCTGCAACAGCTAAAACAGGTGTGCAAAGCCGGTGGGGTTGGTTAAAATTGGATGAATTTTCAAACAAGGTGCAAACATGAGGGCGCTATTGATAGGATTACTTTCGGGCATGGCCATGGCGAGCGCTAATGCGCTGGCTGATGCAAAGGCAGGACAGGCGTTGGCAAAGAAAGACAACTGCTTCGCCTGTCACACGGTGGACAGTAAGCTGGTGGGGCCCGCTTACAAGGAAGTCGCCGCGAAGTACAAGAGCGACAAAAGCGCTGAAGCCAAGCTGATTGAAAAAGTCAAAAAAGGCGGCTCCGGCGTGTGGGGTCAGATTCCGATGCCTCCCAATTCTCCCCAGGTGAAAGACGAGGACATCAAGACCATCGTACAGTGGATTCTGTCACTTTAGTCTTCCCTTGCGGGTTATCGGAAAAGCCGGTTTTGCGCCGGCTTTTTTGTTTACGTCGCAAGCCATCACCGAAAATTGACAAGGTTTAAGCGACTGCGGATAATCGATTGCATTTCATGAAGCTAAGGAACCTCTGATGAGGACTTAATCAGAGGTTTCATATGTCAGGAGTGAACATGAAATTAAGCCACGCTTTTGCATTGACCATCCTGGCGGCAACTCTAGGGCTCCAGGGCTGCGGCAAAGAGCAGACAACTTCGTCGGGGCTCGTCGTCAAAATCGGCTCTGTCGCGCCGCTCACCGGACCGCAAGCACATCTCGGAAAAGATAACGACAACGGTGCGCGCCTAGCCATTGAGGAAGTCAACGCGCAAAACTTGGTGATTGGCGGCAAGAAAGTCCACTTTGAGCTCATCAGCGAAGATGACCAGGCCGATCCGAAAACCGCCACCATTGTCGCGCAGAAACTGGTGGACCAAAAAGTCAACGCGGTGATCGGGCATCTTAACTCCGGTGCGACCATACCCGCTTCCAAGATTTACCACGACGCGGGCGTGGTGCAGATTTCACCCTCCGCCACCGCTATTCCCTATACGCAGCAAGGCTTCAAGAATGCGTTCCGCGTCATGACCAATGATGAACAACAAGGCAAAGTGCTCGGTGAATTCGCGGTGAAGCAAATGGCTGCGAAAAAAATTGCCATCATTGACGACCGCACCGCTTACGGCCAGGGGCTGGCCGACCAGTTCGAGAAAGCGGCAAAGGCCGGCGGCGCGGAAATTCTGGCGCGCGAATACACCACCGACCGGGCGACCGATTTTCTGGCGATACTCACTACCATCAAAGGCGGGCAGCCGGACGTTGTTTTCTATGGCGGCATGGACGCGCAAGCAGGACCGATGGTGAAGCAGATGAGATCGCTGGGACTGAACGCTAAATTCCTCGGCGGCGACGGCACGCAAAGCAGGGAATTCATCAAGATCGCCGGCGCAGACGCTGAAGGCGTGACCGCTTCCACGCCCGGATTGCCGATGGAGAAAATGCCGGGTGGGAGCGGTTTCCTGAAAAAATTTGAATCGAAATACGGCAAAATCCAGATTTACGCGCCTTACGCGTATGACGCGGCCATGACGCTGGTCGACGCGATGAAAAAAGCCGATTCGGTGGATCCAGCTAAATATCTGCCGGTGCTTGCGCAAATTCGGCGCAATGGCGTGACCGGGCCCATCGCTTTCGATGCCAAAGGCGACGTCAAAGGCGGCGCGGTGACTCTATACCAAGTCAAAGGCGGAAACTGGGTGCCGCTGCAGACGATGGGACAAGAAGCACCACCTGCAGCGGACGCATCGCCGGCCGCAGACGGCAAGTCCCCGTTTTCCGCGGGGTACTAGCCCGCTACGCATTTTTCAGACACGGCACGGCACCTTCGGGTGCCGTGTTGCTATTGGGTGGAGCCGTTCCTCGTGGATATTTTTCTCCAGCAAATCATCAACGGCATCGTGCTGGGCAGTGTCTATGCCTTGGTGGCGTTGGGCTACACCATGGTCTACGGCATCCTCGGCCTCATCAACTTCGCGCACGGCGAAGTAGTGATGATAGGTGCAATGGTGGCGCTCGCCGTGATTAACGCTTTGAGCGGTACCGCACTTCCCGGCCCGGTGATTGTTTTGCTGGGATTGATGGTCGCCATGCCGACCTGCATGGCATTGGGCTACGGCATTGAGCGCATCGCTTACCGGCCGCTGCGCCACGCACCGCGGCTTGCGGCCCTGATTACCGCCATCGGCGTTTCCATCGTGCTGCAAAACAGCGCGATGATTATCTGGGGGCGCCAATACATTACCTTTCCCCCGCTGCTTCCCTCCAAGCCTCACTTCGTCGCCGGCGCCGCAATTTCCGATTTGCAGATTTTCATCGTGCTGCTTGCCGCTTTAATCATGGTCGGGCTGCTGTTTTTGGTTCACCGCACTCGCCTGGGGCGGGCCATGCGCGCCACCGCTCAGAACGCCGAAGTCGCGGGGTTGATGGGAGTTAACATCAACACCATCATCTCGATTACTTTTATAGTCGGCTCGGCGCTGGCTGCGGTGGCGGGCTTGATGGTGAGTGGCTATTACGGCCTGGCACACTATTACATGGGTTTTTCGCTCGGGCTCAAGGCGTTTACCGCGGCGGTGCTGGGCGGCATAGGCAATCTCGGCGGAGCCATGCTGGGCGGGCTGTTGCTTGGCATCATCGAAAGCCTGGGCGCAGGTTATATCGGGCAGCTTACCGGCGGATTTCTAGGCAGCAACTACCAGGATGTGTTCGCGTTCTTTGTGCTGATTCTGGTATTGGTGTTCCGTCCCTCGGGCTTGCTTGGCGAGCGAATCGCGGAACGGGCATGAGCCGCTGGGAAAAACTGAAACGCAATCCGCGCGCCGCCTGGGCTGCGTTCATCCTGATTGCGGTATTGCTCGCGGTACTGCCCTTCCTTGCTGACACTCTCCTCAGCCGCAGCTGGGTGCGCATCATCGATTTCGTACTGCTCTATATCATCCTGGCGCTGGGGCTCAACATCGTCGTCGGCTTCGCCGGGCTGCTGGATTTGGGCTATGTCGCGTTTTTCGCAGTAGGCGCTTATCTGTATGCGCTGCTCGCCTCGCCGCATTTCGGCATTCATCTGCCTTTCTGGGCGTTACTGCCCTTGGGCGCCGGCGTGACCTGTATTTTTGGCGTGCTGCTCGGAGCGCCCACGCTCAGGCTGCGCGGCGATTACCTCGCCATCGTCACACTGGGTTTCGGCGAAATCATCCGCATCTTCCTCAACAACTTGAATGCGCCGATCAATATCACCAACGGCCCGCAAGGCGTGAACAAGATCGATCCGGTAAGTTTCGGTGGATTTTCGCTGAATCAGTCACACCAGCTGTTCGACATCAATTTTCCCTCCGTGCATAACTACTATTACCTGTTCCTCGCCCTGACCATATTGGTGATTTTCATTTCCATGCGCTTGCAGGATTCGCGCATCGGCCGCGCCTGGGTGGCGGTACGCGAAGATGAAGTGGCGGCGAAAGCCATGGGTATCAATACGCGCAACATCAAGCTGCTTGCCTTTGCCATGGGCGCGAGCTTCGGCGGCGTGGGCGGAGGACTGTTCGCCGGGTTTCAGGGCTTCATCAGCCCGGAAAGTTTCACTCTCATCGAATCCATCATGATCTTGTGCATGGTGGTGCTGGGCGGCATGGGCAATATCGCCGGCGTGGTCCTGGGCGTGGTATTGCTGGTGGTGCTGCCGGAGGCACTGCGCTACATCGGGCCATTCGAACAGGCGCTGTTCGGGCGCGTCATTGTCGATCCTGCTGATTTGCGCATGCTGATATTCGGACTGGCATTGATTTTGGTCATGTTGTTCCGACCCGCCGGTTTGTTGCCTTCCACCATACGCAAGCGCGAATTCGAAGCCGAAGATGAAGTTGAAGCCCAAAACGGAGCACGCGCATGACTCTACTCGAAGCGCGCAGTGTCAGCAAACACTTCGGCGGACTGCTGGCGCTCGATGAGGTCAACCTGTCCCTGCAAAATGGCGAGATTTACGGTCTGATCGGCCCCAACGGCGCAGGGAAAACTACTCTGTTCAACGTGCTCACCGGCCTTTATTCTCCCGACCATGGCGAGTTTTTCTTCAATGGTGAAAAGCTCATCGCCACCAAGCCGCACATGATTGCCGAGCGCGGCATAGCACGCACGTTCCAGAATATCCGCTTGTTTGGAAACATGAGCGCGCTGGAAAACGTCATGGTAGGGCGACATGTGCGCACCCGCGCAGGAGTGATTGGAGCGGTGCTGCGCGATGCGCGTACGCGGGAAGAGGAAGATGGGATTCGTTCGCGGGCATTTGCGCTCCTGCAATATGTCGGGATTGCGGAATACGCTAACAATCTGTCGAGCCATTTGAGTTACGGCGACCAGCGCAGATTGGAAATTGCGCGTGCGCTTGCTACCGAACCCAAACTGCTAGCGCTCGATGAGCCCGCAGCAGGAATGAACGCTACCGAAACCGCGGGCTTGAAAAAATTGCTGGAAATTATCCGTGGCGATGGCGTGACGATTTTGTTGATTGAGCATGACGTGAAACTGGTGATGGGATTGTGCGACCGCGTTGCAGTGCTGGATTACGGCAAGAAAATAGCGGAAGGTTCTCCGCAGCAGGTGCAGCGCGATCCGGCGGTGATTGAAGCTTATTTGGGAGGGGTGTGAACCTGCTCGAAGTGCGCGATTTGAAAGTATCCTACGGCGGCATTAACGCGGTTAAAGGCATTGATCTCGATGTCGGCGAAGGCGAACTCGTCGCTTTGATTGGTTCCAATGGCGCGGGCAAAAGCACCACGCTGAAAGCGATTTGCGGGCTGCTGCTTCACGTTGGAGGCGAAGTGCGCTACCAGGGCAATTCAATCAAGCGCCTGCCTTCTTATCAACTGGTGCGCCGGGGTATGGCGCTCATTCCCGAAGGGCGCGGCATTTTCGGCAGGCTCACTGTGGAAGAGAATCTCGAGATGGGCGCATACTGCCGTGCCTCTTACAAAAACGAGTTGGAGCACGTTTACGGATTGTTCCCGCGCCTCAAGGAGCGGCGCGTCCAAACCGCGGGCACGCTCTCCGGCGGTGAGCAGCAGATGCTGGCAATCGGCCGCGGACTGATGAGCCGTCCGAAATTGTTGCTGCTTGACGAACCCAGCATGGGGTTGGCGCCCCTCATGGTGAGTAAAATTTTCGAGACGATTTTGAGCATCGCCAGGGAAGGGGTGACACTGCTGCTGGTCGAGCAAAACGCCAAGCTTGCGCTGGAAGCATGCCACAAGGCTTACGTCATGGATGGCGGGCTGATTATCTTAAGCGGCCCTGCGCGCGAATTGCTGGGCAATCCGCGGGTACGCGAAGCTTATCTTGGAGAATAAAATGATGGATATCAAATCACTGATTCGCACCATTCCCGATTTTCCCAAGCACGGGGTTATGTTTCGGGATATTACAACGCTGCTCAAGGATACCGAAGGGTTTCGCAGCACCATAGACCAATTGGTCGGCAAATACCGCGGCGTGAAGATAGATAAAGTTGCAGGAATCGAATCGCGTGGTTTCATCATAGGCGCGGTGCTTGCCTATCACCTTAAAGCCGGCTTCGTGCCGGTCCGCAAGAAAGGGAAACTTCCGGGCGAAAATTTCGGGCACGACTATGAACTGGAATACGGAACCGACCGGCTGGAAATCCATACCGATGCGATTCTAAAAGGGGAAAAAGTTTTATTGGTAGACGATTTGATTGCCACAGGCGGCACAGCTGTAGCCACTGTAAAGCTGATCGGGAAAACCGGCGGCCGGATTGTCGGCTGCGCATTTGTGGTTGATTTGCCCGATTTGGGCGGGCGCAAGCGGTTGGAGAAGCTCGGCCACAGCGTAGTTGCGCTGTGCGAGTTTGAAGGG
>JAHFRG010000052.1 GCA_023258935.1 Betaproteobacteria bacterium | reverse complement strand
GCCTGCGCTCGAGTACGGCCTGCGCCAGCGTGCCGCTGTCCACATGTTCAAGCTCGCCACCCGCCGGCAGCCCGCTCGCAATGCGGCTCACTTTCATGCCGCGGGGCTTGAGCAATTCGCTAATATAGTGCGCTGTCGCTTCACCTTCGACTGTGAAATTAGTCGCCAGCACCACTTCTTTTACAATCCCGTCCTGTGCACGCTTAAGCAGCTTTTCAAGATGAATTTGTTTCGGCCCTATGCCGTCAAGTGGTGACAAACGCCCCATCAGCACGAAATACAAGCCCTGGTAGCACTGAGTCTGTTCCATCATCAGTAAATCGGCGGGGGTTTCCACTACACATAACAGGTGCGCATCTCTCTTTGACGAAATGCAAAGACTGCATATTTCTTGCTCGGCGAAACTGTTGCATTTCTCGCAGTGCCTGATGTTTTCCAGCGCCCTGTGCAAAGCGTCCGCCAGCTGCGATGCGCCAGCTTGGTCGCGCTGAAGCAGATGGTAGGCCATGCGTTGCGCCGATTTGGGCCCCACTCCCGGCAGGCAGTGCAGCGACTCGATGAGTTGTTCAAGACTGGAAGGAGATTTCATTACTGCGTTCGTGGTGATGCTTTGGTGCGTAGCATTCAAAAAGGCAGTTTGAAACCGGGCGGCAGGCCCATGCCTGCAGCAAGCCCGCTCATTTTTTCCTTAATCATCGTTTCAACTTTTCTTACCGCATCGTTCATCGCAGCGGCGATCATGTCTTCCAGCATTTCCTTATCCTCTCCCAGCAAGCTTTGATTTATGGAAACACTCTTCACATCATGGCGGCAGGTCATGGTCACTTTCACCCTGCCGGCCCCTGATTGCCCCTCAACCTCAACATCAGCCAATTGCTCCTGCATTATTTTCATGTTTTCCTGCATTTGCTGGGCTTGTTTCATCAGGTCGCCCAAACCACCTTTCATCATATGAGACCTCCGATAAGCTGCGTCTTTTGCACCAATACTGTGTTGCTCGGCTTTTTACGATGCTCACATACTACTGCGTATGCTCCGCTCGTAAAAAAACTCGCGCCTTGTCTTGGCGCAAAATACTTGCTTCGCAGAGATCTCATATCATCACGATTATCACTGTATCGGTTTTATAGAGGAATCTATTACCTTGGCGTCGAAGTTTTCCACCAGCTCATGCACGAAAGGGTCTTTTTCGATTGCCTCGATTGCACGCATTTGGCGATCCTGTTTCTCGCGGTGTTCCTTTTCAGCGGGTGTGTTCCCGCTGCTGCTGCTGCCAAGGGCAAAAGTGACGGCCATATGCTTACCAAAATAATCGTTCAGTGCGAGTTTCAATTTTTCCTGATATGATTTTTCCAGCAAGTGTTTATGTGGCTCAGGGACGCGCAGCTCAAGGCCGTCGTTACCGTAACCCGCTAACTCACAATGCTGCGCCAGCATCTTAGCCATGCCTCCCAGTTTTAGTTGAGCTACCAGGACTGCCCAATCTCCGTCAAAGCGGTTTTTTTTTAATTTGTTGTCGTTTACAGTCTTGACCGGCGCGCTACCACCCCCCCCTTCAAGCAGCGAAGGTTGCTGCGGCATTGCCTTAGCGAACTTTTTTTCATCAGCACTTGCTGCTGGGCTATCTGCCGGCATGAACGCAAGCATGCGCAATAAAGTCATACTGAAGCCGGCTTGCTCATCAGGAGCAAGATCAATCTCATTGCGTCCGCGCAGCGCAATATCGTAAAACAACTGCACATCTTCAGGATTAAAAGCACGGGCCAGTTCAAGAATCTGCGCCCTTTCCTGCATATCCACCCCGATGGCCTCGGGCACGGTTTGCGCCAAAGCGATGTGTTGTAATAGCGTAGCCAAATCCTGCAATGCTGCTTCCAACGAAAGGCTGCGGCTTGTCATTTGTTCTACTTGTTCAATAAGTGCAACCCCATCGCGTTTCAGCAGCGCCCGCAAAATCTCGAACAAGTATGTCTGGTCAATTGCGCCTAGCATCTCGCGCACACCGGATTCGGTTACCTTGCCTGCATCATGTGCGATTGCCTGGTCAAGCAAGCTTAAGGCATCGCGCATGCTGCCTTGCGCCGCGCGCGACAGGAGCTGCAGCGCCGAAGACTCGCCGGAGATTTTCTCTTTTTCCAGCACCTGTTGCAGATAGCCGGTAATCACCGTGAAGGGTATCCGTTTTAAATTGAACTGCAGGCAGCGTGAAAGCACCGTGACCGGTATTTTTTGCGGATCGGTGGTGGCAAGGATAAATTTGACATGCTCGGGCGGCTCTTCCAGAGTCTTCAGCATGGAATTGAATGCCTTGGCGGAAAGCATGTGCACTTCGTCAATGATGTAGATCTTGAAGCGCCCCCGTGTAGGCGCATATTGCGCGTTGTCCAAAACCTCGCGCATGTTGTCTATGCCGGTATTGGAAGCGGCATCGAGCTCCAGCAAATCAATAAAACGCCCTGAATCAATTTCGCGGCATGCTGAGCATTGCCCGCAGGGCACCGGGGTGATTCCGTTTTCGCAGTTAAGAGACTTGGCTAGAATGCGCGCCAGCGTGGTTTTGCCGACGCCGCGCGTACCGGTGAAAAGATAAGCATGGTGAAGGCGTTGCTGACTTAAGGCATTCGTTAATGCCTTGACGACATGTTCCTGCCCGACTAACTCAGTAAAAGTTTTAGGTCGCCACTTGCGCGCGAGAACGTGGTTTACAGACACTGCTGTTAATTGAGGTGTATTTGAAAACGAACCAATTGGAGGTTTACCCCTGGGTTGGGGTCCTTGATCGAGGCATTGGACATGTGCTGAAAACGGTAACTGAGATCATATATGCCACGATCTCCGAATCGGAAACCAACTCCCACATGTTCGCCGAACTGGAAAGCGGTGCCTGATCTTATGCTCTCGGTGATGGTGGTGCGCGTCCACAGGTGCGCCCCCACCCCGGCATCAAAATAAGGCGCGATAGTCGTAAGGTCGGTTTGCTGGTAACGAAAAGTCGGGGTCACACTGAAATCCCCAACATTGTTGTTGACTGGCCCACCGCTGCGTCCATGTAAAACTCCGGCCGAAGTATCCCAGTATCCGCCAAGATGCCAGCCATGCGCGGCGAACCATTGTTTATCCCAATTCCATTGCAGCCCGACACGTCCCACATCTATCCCGTCTCCATGGCCTCCTTCTATAGACACACTGTCGATCGCACTTGCATTAAAACTCGCGCTTATGAGAGATATCAAAATAGAAGTACTGATTTTTTTCACTCTGCGTTGATCCTCAGGGTTCAGTAATTCTGTGGGCATCATAAAGCAAAAACATTAGGGAGGCGAGCCTTGCCCCCGGCACTTGCAAAAAATAGCTGTGGCTGCTTCCTTCCGGACCTGACCAGGTTAACTATCACGCAATGCGGGGAGGCCCGCCGTAACCATTAAAACACTACTTCAGCATCTCCAGCTGCATTCACAACCTCTCGTAAATGCATCATATCCGGCCTTATACAATTCTGCTTTGCTTGCGATCTTTTGCCTTGCTGGAACCGCTTGTCCGCGGTTATCTGAATCTGTCATCCGTGAAGATCATTATGGCTGCAGTAGTGTGATTACCAACGGCATCAAGCCGAGATATAGCATTTTAACAAATCCTATACACACTCGCCGGAAATGATCGTGCTGCGAGATTACACCCTAGATACGGACATTCTTTTTGTTCGGTCAAGATCTGTGTCATGGCCACGACAAGCCGCGTTTACTGACTGTGGACTGTGAGCGAAGACGCGTTACAACTCGCAACGCCAAGTTTGAGCGCCACCAGTGTTTATAATATTAATGAAATGTAATATGCCAAGCTGCATTATTCATTAAATTCAATAGTATTTTATATCTAATGTATTACTGTAATATAATAACGTAACGCACTGATGTAATGTATTAACATTGAAACTGACTCAATGACACGGTATCTCTGAGGTGTATGCTGATGTTAGAATTTCAAAATGAAACCGTCTTAAAAAAACCAAATTAATTTTGCCCTGACCCCAGCTATACGGAGGAGTACTCATGTCGACGATTGAATCGGTCCTGGTTGAATCACGTGTATTTCCACCATCCCCCGCTTTTGTCAAACAAGCCAATGTTTCCGGCATGGAAGCTTATCACAAGCTTTGCGCCGAGGCCGAGCGCGATTTCGAAGGATTTTGGGGCCGGCTCGCTAAAGAGCACGTGCTCTGGCACAAGCCTTTTACCAAGGTCTTGAATGAAAGCAATGCCCCCTTCTTTAAATGGTATGAGGACGGCGAGCTCAACATATCCTATAACTGCCTCGAGCGGCATTTAAAGACCCAGCCTGATAAAGTCGCGATTATTTTCGAAGCCGACGACGGCAAAGTTACCAAAATTACTTACCAGCAGCTTTACCACAAAGTCTGCCAATTCGCCAACGGCCTGAAGTCGCTCGGCATTAAGAAAGGCGAGCGCGTCATAATTTACATGCCGATGAGCATTGAAGTGGTGATTGCGATGCAAGCTTGTGCGCGCATTGGCGCGACACATTCGGTGGTATTTGGCGGCTTTTCCGCGAAGAGCCTGCAGGAACGGATTATTGACGCCGGCGCAGTTGCGGTGATTACCGCCGACGGCCAGATGCGCGGCGGGAAGGAAATTCCGTTAAAACCCACTGTGGACGAAGCCCTCGGCATGAGCGGCTGCGACAAGATTAAAAACGTCGTCGTGTACCGGCGCAGCGGCAGCAAAATCAACATGCAGGGGCCACGCGACAAGTGGTGGGACGAGGTCATCAAAGGACAGGCCGACACCTGCGAGCCAACCTGGGTAAACGCCGAACACCCCTTGTTCATCCTTTACACTTCGGGTTCCACCGGCAAACCCAAGGGTGTACAGCATTGCACCGGCGGATACCTCCTGTTCGCGATGCTGACCATGAAATGGGTATTCGACTACAAACCCACGGATGTCTTTTGGTGTACGGCGGATGTAGGCTGGGTAACCGGCCATACGTATATCACCTACGGACCGCTGGCAGTTGGCGCAACCGAAATCATGTTCGAAGGTATCCCGACTTATCCGGATGCCGGACGATTCTGGAAAATCATCCAGGATCACAAAGTCACGGTGTTCTACACTGCGCCCACCGCCATCCGCTCCCTGATTAAGGCAGGCGGTGATCTGCCGAAGAAATACAACCTTGCCAGCTTGCGCATCCTTGGTACCGTGGGGGAACCAATCAACCCTGAAGCGTGGATGTGGTATTACGAAACCGTGGGACAGAAACGCTGTCCCATCGTGGATACCTGGTGGCAGACCGAGACCGGCGGACATCTGATCACACCGCTCCCTGGAGCAACACCGCTCAAACCAGGCTCCTGCACTTTTCCTTTGCCGGGCATAATGGCTGACATCGTGGATGAAGTCGGACACTCTGTGGAAAGAGGCAAAGGCGGTATTCTAGTTATCAAGCGGCCTTGGCCTGCGATGATCCGTACCATATGGGGCGACCCCGACCGCTATAAAAAATCCTATTATCCTGAAGACTTCAAGGGCAAATATTACCTTGCTGGTGACGGCGCTAGCCGCGATGAAGAAGGTTATTTTCGGATCATAGGCCGGATTGATGACGTGCTGAACGTATCAGGCCATCGTCTTGGCACCATGGAAATCGAATCGGCGTTGGTAGCGAACACCAAATTGGTGGCAGAGGCTGCGGTTGTTGGGCGTCCAGATGAAATGACCGGCGAGGCCGTCGTTGCATTCGTGGTACTGAAAGGAGCACGCCCAAATGGCGAAGATGCCCTGAGAATCGCAAAAGAATTGCGCGACTGGGTAGGCAAAGAGATCGGGCCGATCGCCAAACCGAAAGATATCCGCTTTGGCGATAACCTGCCCAAGACCCGTTCCGGGAAAATCATGCGGCGCTTGCTGCGCTCGATCGCCAAGGGCGAGGAAATCACCCAGGATATTTCGACACTGGAAAATCCGGCCATCCTGCAACAACTAAAAGAAGCTGTTAAATAAAAGCAAGCGGGCAGCACCGTAACAAAGGGCGCGGGATTGCGCCCTTTTTCGTTTTTACAGCTACGCTGCCCGCTATAATACTTCTATGACTTGTTTGTTTGCGAGAGGACGCCATGATCTCTTCATTGATTAGGGGACAACGCTTAATAGCGCTTTTCCTTCTGGGGTGCCTGCTCTTCAACTATCCTTTACTTTATATCTTTAACAGCAAGAGCCAGATCTTCGGCATCCCCCTGCTCTACGCCTACATCTTTGCCGCCTGGGCACTGCTGATCAGCTTGATGGCCTGGGTGGTGGAGCGCGCAGGCCGCAAGGACTCCAAGGACTGACCAGGACCGAGAGGGCAACAATGCTGCCAGGTTGGGTCATCATCGTTACCTCTTTCACCTATCTCGGTATTCTTTTCGCTATCGCTTATTACGGCGACAAGCGCGCAGATGCCGGGCGCAGCATCATTGCCAATCCGTATGTGTATTCCCTGTCGCTTGGCGTTTACGCCACCGCCTGGACTTTCTACGGCAGCGTAGGCCGGGCAGCAAGCAACGGCGTAGGCTTTTTGCCGATTTATCTCGGCCCTACTCTGATGATCGCCTTATGGTGGCTGGTGCTGCGCAAAATCATACGTATCAACAAGGTCAACCGCATTACATCGCTGGCCGATTTCATAGGCTCACGCTATGGCAAAAGCGCGTTGCTTGCGGGACTTGCTTCAGTTATCGCAGTTGTCGGTATCGTTCCTTACATTTCATTGCAACTTAAAGCGGTATCCACCAGTTTCACCATACTTTTGCAGTACCCACAAATCATCATGCCGATTAAACTGGGTGCGGTGCCGGTATTGAGTGATACCGCTCTTTATGTGGCTTTACTGCTGGCTGCATTCACCATACTGTTTGGCACTCGGCATCTGGATGCATCGGAACGCCATGAAGGCATGGTGGCAGCGATTGCTTTTGAATCGCTGGTGAAGCTTCTGGCTTTTCTGGCAGTAGGATTTTTCGTCACCTTTGGTATTTATAACGGCTTCGCTGATATTTTCGCGCGCGCCGCCGCCAATCCGAAATTACTACCACTTCTCACCCCTCTGGATGGAGTTGCCGGAAGCTACGGCAGCTGGGTTTGGCTGACAATACTGTCGATGTTCGCGATCATGTTCCTGCCACGGCAATTCCAGGTATCTGTCGTGGAAAACGTAAACGAAAATCACCTGAACAAAGCAATATGGCTGTTTCCCCTCTACATGCTGGCCATCAATATTTTCGTGTTGCCCATGGCTTTCGGGGGATTGATGCACTTTCCACAAGGTACCGTGGATGCCGATACCTTTGTGCTCACGGTACCAATGGCGGAACGGCAGCAAGGGCTGGCGTTACTGGTTTTTATCGGCGGCTTGTCTGCGGCTACCGGTATGGTGATCGTTGAAACCATCGCGCTTAGCACTATGTTGTGCAACGATTTGGTGATGCCGGTGCTGCTGCGAATGAAAATGCTGCGCCTGAGAGAACGCAGGGAATTGAGTAGTGTGCTGCTTGGCATTCGACGCGGGGCCATCGTGCTGGTGCTGCTGCTGGGATATGGTTATTTCCGCTTGGCTGGGGAAGCTTATGCCCTGGTTTCCATCGGACTGGTTTCTTTTGCCGCTGTAGCACAGTTCGCTCCGGTGATCCTGGGAGGGATTTTCTGGAAAGGCGGGACGCGAATGGGAGCGCTCGCCGGATTGAGCATAGGCTTCCTGGTATGGGGTTATACCCTGCTTCTTCCCGCATTCGCCAAATCTGGCTGGCTGCCCATCAGTTTTCTTGAGCAGGGGCCTTTCGGTATTGCGCTCCTGAAGCCACATCAATTATTCGGCTTGGCCGGTCTTGACGAAATCACCCATGCCATGATTTGGAGCATGTTGTGCAATTTCGGCGCCTATGTGGGCGTGTCTCTCAAGAGCCGACCCAGCGCGATTGAGCAAGCTCAGGCTACGCTATTCGTGGATGTATTAAAGCAAACTGGCGAAAGCGGTGGCTCCCGTTTCTGGCGTGGTACCGCTTCGGTTCCGGAGTTACACGCTCTGCTGGGAAGGTTTCTTGGGCTGGAACGGGCTGATGAAGCCTTTGCATCCTATGCCCGGCAGCACGGGTCGGAGTCTATCAACGAAATTAAAGCGGATGCAGCCCTGGTCAATTTCGCAGAAACCTTGCTTGCGGGCGCTATCGGCGCCGCCTCAGCCCGTGCGATGGTGGCGTCAGTTGTTGAAGAAGAACCTCTAGGCATTGACGAGGTAATGAATATTCTCGATGAAACTTCACAGGTCATCGCCTACAGCCGCAAACTGGAGCAGAAATCCCATGAACTGGAAACAGCCACCGCAGAATTAAGGGCGGCCAACGAGCGTCTCAAGGAGCTGGACAAACTCAAAGATGATTTTGTTTCGACTGTATCCCATGAACTGCGCACGCCGCTCACTTCGATTCGTGCACTGTCTGAGATATTACATGGTCACCCAGAATTGAATATTTCAGAACGCGGCAAGTATCTGAACATTATCATCAAGGAAAGCGAAAGGCTTACTCGTCTAATCAACCAGGTTCTCGATCTGTCCAAGATCGAATCGGGAAGCGTCGAATGGAACATTACTGAGGTGGATGTTAAAGGTGTGATTGAAGATGCGGTCTCAGCAACCAGTCAAATATTTAAGGAGAATAACGCCAAACTTGAGTTAAATCTTTCCGAGATCGTCCCCATGATCCGCGTTGACCGGGATCGGCTGATGCAAGTTGTAATCAATATCCTCTCCAACGCCGTCAAATTTTGCGACAGGCAGGCGGGACTTGTTTCCGTCCGTTTGCGACGTAATGAGCAATCGCTGCGCGTTGACGTACACGATAACGGGCCCGGCATCAGTCTCGGAGATCAGCACATTATCTTCGAAAAATTCCGCCAAGCCGGCGACACCATGACGGAGAAACCTCAGGGCACAGGATTGGGTTTAACCATCAGCAGGCACATTATCGGGCATTTCAACGGGAAATTATGGGTAGAAAGTGAAATGGGTAAAGGCGCCACTTTTTCCTTTACCCTGCCTTTAAAACAGAGACTGATTCCAGAGTTCCCGGCTCCGAATTAAACCTGGAATCCTAAATTGAATAACGAGCCATTATAAACCATGACCAAGAAAGTGCTCATAGCGGATGACGAACCCAATATCGTCATTTCACTGGAATTCCTGATGGAGCACTGCGGCTACGAAGTCAGGGTGGTGCATAACGGGAACGAGGCCTTGCAACAAGTAGAAACCTTCAAACCAGACCTGATTCTGCTGGATGTCATGCTGCCCTTGAGAAACGGCTTCGATGTATGTCGAAAAATCCGAGAAAACATTGCTTTCCAAGCAACCAAAATCATCATGCTCACCGCCAAGGGCCGCGACATCGAGGTCGCCAAAGGCCTTGCTCTGGGTGCCGACGCCTATGTCACCAAGCCTTTTGGTACCAAGGAATTGCTGGAGCAGGTGCGCAAACTCTTGGATGAGGAATGAACCGTAAATTCAAATTCACCTTACTTTTAGGGGCGCTCTATTTATTCACTGTGAGCGCCATTCTCGCCGGCCTTTTTGTAGTTTGGCCCGACCTGGATGAAAAGGAACGGGTCTTTATCATAGAGATTTACCGGCGGCGCGAAGGCATGTTTTTTATTTTTGCATTTTTGTTGCCATTCGCTCTGGGTTTACTGCTAGATTACCTCTTCAAGTTATACATTGTTCCGCCTAAAGCACTGGCTGAGGAAATCAAGCTGATGCTTACTTCAAATCCCGGCCATCGCATTCAAGCCAGTGGCTCTTTCGAGCTGAAAGAACTGGCGATGGCAGTAAACCAATTGGCAGATGCTTATCAAGCACAAATGTCCGATGTGGAAGCGAAAATCCGCGACGCAAAATCGGATACTGAAGAAGAAAAAAACCGGCTTGCGGCGTTAATGTCGGAACTTACCCAAAGCGTGTTGGTATGTAATATTGAAGGCCGGATTCTCCTCTACAACCACCGTGCCCGGCAATTGTTGAGTCCGAACCTTGAACAAGGCGGCGCATTGATAGGATTGGGCCGCTCCATATTCGGTGTAATAGAAAAAAACCTAATTGTTCACGCCCTGGAAAATATCGGGCGGCGCATGCGGGAGGAAAATGTTGAGCCGGTCGCGGATTTTGTCACTACCGCCAAAGCGGGCCAACTCATCAGGGTGCAAATGGCGCCGGTGCTGGGCCGGGAGCGCGAAATCACAGGGTTTGTCCTGACTTTGGAAGACATCACCCGCAGCATAGAAAGCGGTACCCGACGTGATTTTTTGCTGCGCGCTCTTACCGAGGGCATCCGCGCTTCGCTCGCGAATATGCGCGCAGCTGTGGAGACCATGCTTGAATATCCGGATCTGGATCAGGAAAAACGCAATCGTTTTACCCGTATCATCGGAGAGGAAGCCGAGAAGCTCAGTGTCCAACTGGACCACACCGTTGACGAATACGCCGATTCCCTGAAACTGGGCTGGCCGCTTGAAAACATGCTGGGGGCGGACATGCTTTCAGTCATTCAGAGAAAGCTGGAACAGGTATTGAGGGTGTCGGTAAAAACCCAAACCGCACCTCACCCTCTGTGGCTCAAAGTCGACAGTTATTCTTTGGTGCAGGCGGCTGTTTATATCATGCGTCGCCTTAAAGATGAGTTTGGGATAAGGGAGATCACTTTAAAGCTTGAGGAAGCCGGCCGCTATGCTCATTTCGATATGATCTGGAAGGGCAAACTTGCTGAAATTGAGGCCTTGCTAACTTGGGAAAACGAACCCCTTATCACCGCAGGCAAAGGAAGCCTCTTGACCCTGAAGGACGTGGCTGAACGGCACGGCGGAGAAATATGGTGTCAGATGGACAAAGGTTCACAGAACAGTTACTTTCGCCTGCTACTGCCCCTTACTC
>JAHFRG010000006.1:29953-38191 GCA_023258935.1 Betaproteobacteria bacterium | reverse complement strand
GGCGCAACACAAATTCCGATTGCGATTGTTCCGTTTGCCGCTGAGCAAGGGCTGCCGCAAAGCATTTCGCAGGTGGTGGGCGCGGATTTAACCCGCAGCGGGCTGTTCAAGCTGGTGGGAACCACAGGCATCAATCCGCTGCCGGTGGAACCCGGCGATGTCCATTATGCCGACTGGAAGGCGCGCAACGCTGACGCGCTGGTCATCGGTTCGATCAGGCCGCAGGCAGATGGCAGGCTGGAAGTGGTATTCCTGCTTATGGATGTGGTCAAGCAGGTGCGAATCGCGGGATTCAGCTACAACATCACCCCTGCGCAATTGCGGCTGACGGCGCACAAGATCGCTGACGTAATTTACGAGAAACTCACCGGAGATCCAGGCGTATTCAGCACCGAAATCTGTTATGTGGTAAAGCTGGGCAAAAAGTACGAGCTGCAAATCGCCGATGCTGACGGCTATAATTCTCGGACCGTAGTCACTTCAAACGAGTCCATCATATCGCCCTCCTGGTCTCCTGACGGGACCCGGCTCGCTTATGTGTCGTTCGAGCACAAAAAAGCAGTAGTTTATTTACAATCACTTTCAACGGGACAACGTGTATTGCTTGCGAATTATCCGGGCAGCAACAGCGCGCCGGCGTGGGCCCCGGACGGCAAGCGTATGGCCGTCGTGCTCTCCAAGGACGGCTCCTCGCAAATCTATCTGGTGAACCCCGACGGAAGCGCCTTGCAGCGGATCACATTTAGCGGCGCGATTGATACCGAACCCAATTTTTCCAGGGACGGCAAATGGATCATATTTACATCGGATCGCGGCGGATCGCCGCAGATTTACCGCATGCCGGCAAGCGGCGGCGAGTCGGAGCGCCTCACTTTTGAGGGTACTTACAATGTCTCCCCGCGCTTCAGTCCGGATGGAAAGAGTTTTGTTTTCCTCCAGCGCGACGCCGGCGGGAACTTCAATATCGCGGTGGAAGATTTGGCGACGCGGCAGGTGCAGGTGATGACCAATTCACTGCTTAATGAATCGCCAACTTTTGCTCCAAACGGTAAGATCATCCTTTATGCGACAATAGAGAACGACCGCGGCATATTGGCAGCAGTCTCAAGTGATGGTAAAGTAAAACAACGGCTTACCGTGCAGTCAGGCGATATACGCGAACCATCATGGGGCCCGTTTTTGAAAGCGCAATAGCACAATTACATAAAATCATTAAATTATTAAATCATTGAAAGGAGAACGAAAGTGAAGAAAATCATATTGAGCATGTTGTTGGCGGGCTTGCTTGCCTCTTGCGCCAGCAAGGAAGCGAAAGAAGAATCGCAACAAGCTACTGCTCCAGAAATGGGCGTTGCTAAAGGCCAAACCCAGACTTTTGGCGATAAACCTGCACCCCAGCCCACCGCCCAAGGCATGCCGGTCCAACGCATGCCGGCAGAGCGCAGCGTTTATTTTGACTTTGATAAATCCATCATCAGGGACCAGTACCAGCCGCTGGTGAAAGCGCATGCGCAATATCTGACCAATAACTCCTCAGCCCGGATCACAATCCAGGGCAATTGCGACGAACGTGGCAGCCGTGAGTACAATCTGGGGCTCGGCCAGCGTCGCGCCGATTCCGAAAAGCATGCGTTGACGGTGCTGGGTGTCTCAAAGAACCAGATCGAGACCGTGAGCTTCGGCAAGGAGAAACCCAGGTGCACGGAGCATAACGAGTCATGCTGGTCGCAGAACCGCCGCGCCGACATCGTCTATCAAGGCGAGTAACCTGTTTTGCGCGCGCTGATTCCATGTGTCCTGCTGGTTGCGGCCACAGCCGGCTGTGCAGGCATGATGAGCGATGACGAGGCACGCAGGAAAATCGCTCAGCAACAGCAGAAGATTCTGGAGCTGCAGACTCAGAACCATGCTTTAGAAGCGCGTACCATGAAGCTTGAGGAGACCCTGAAAAACCAGGGCCTCCTCGAGCTCCTGACCCAGGTTGAAACCCTGAAAGCCGATGTCAGCAAGCTCAGGGGGCAAATCGAAGTCCAGGGCAACAATCTCGATTCCCTTGATAAGCGGCAGAAGGATTTTTATGTTGACCTGGACACGCGGTTGCGCCGCCTGGAACAAACGTCCCAGACATTAGCGCCTGCGCCCGACGCAGCAGGCGCCGCAACCGGCAAACCGGGCGGCGCCGATTCTGCAGCGGAAAACCGCGTCTATGAAAGCGCTTACAACCTTTTCAAGACTGGAAATTATACTGGGGCGGTAGCAGCATTTCAGAATTTCCTCAAGACTTACCCTTCAAGCAATCTTGCGCCCAGCGCGCAGTACTGGATCGGCAATGCCTATTTTGCGCAGCGCGATTTCAAGAACGCGATTGCCAGCCAACAGAAACTGTTGGAAGCGTACCCGGACAGCTCGAAGGTGCCTGACGCCATGCTGAATATAGCGAGCGCGCAGCAGGAGCTGGGGAACACTGCAGCTGCGCGAAAAATGCTCAATGAGCTGATTGCCAAATATCCAGTGAGCGATGCCGCGGAAAAGGCTAAGAAGCGACTCAGCGTTATAAAATAGAAACCTCTGCGAAACTGCGAATTTTGCCTTGATGCTGTGTTGCCGCTTGTTTCGCTTGCTCACATACTATCGTGTATGTTCCGCCGCAAAACTTCGCGGCGCCTTGCCTGAAGCCAAACTTCTTGTTTCGCATTCGGTTTCCGAGTAGTGTTAAATTATGAACGCAATTTCAGAGACACGTCTGCGCGAGCAGTTGCGAATCACCGAAATTTTCTATTCCCTGCAGGGCGAGACCAGTCGCGTGGGACTGCCTACGGTGTTTGTCCGCCTCACCGGTTGTCCATTGCGCTGCGGTTATTGCGACACCGAGTACGCGTTTGACGGGGGCGAGTCCATGACGCTCGCTGCAATCATGGCGCAGGTCGCCGCACATCAGGCGCATTATGTGACCGTCACCGGCGGCGAGCCCCTGGCGCAGAAAAATTGCCTCCTGCTTCTGCGCGAATTGTGCAACGCGGACTATTCGGTGTCACTCGAAACCAGCGGCGCGCTGGATATTTCGGAAGTAGATACTCGCGTATCTAAAATCCTGGACATCAAGACACCCGGCTCAGGCGAAGTGGAAAAGAATTTATGGAGCAATCTTGCGCATCTCACGCCGCGGGATGAAATCAAATTTGTGATATGCGATGAGCAGGATTATCTTTGGGCTGATGAACAGCTGCGCAAGCGAAATCTTTCCGTGATTTGTCCAGTGCTGTTTTCTCCCGCTTACCGGCAACTCGCAGAACGGACACTGGCGGACTGGATTTTGCGCGACCGTCTTCCGGTGCGAATGCAGATTCAGTTGCATAAGAATCTGTGGGGTGACATTCCAGGACGTTAACGCCCCGTATGAAAAAAGCCGTCGTTTTGTTATCCGGCGGGCTGGATTCGGCCACCACGCTGGCTATCACCAAAGACCGGGGATTTCAGTGCCATGCGCTCACCGTGGATTACGGTCAGCGGCACCGCGCCGAGCTTAACGCTGCCAAACGCATTGCCAAGGCATTTCAGGCAGTCGAGCACCGCATATTCCCGCTTGATCTCACCGTGTTCGGCGGCTCGGCGCTGACTGACAAAAGGATTGATGTACCGCTTGCGCCTTCAACTGGAATTCCACCGACCTATGTGCCGGCGCGCAACACCATCATGCTGTCGCTCGCGCTGGCGTGGGCGGAAACGCTCGCAAGCAATGATATTTTCATCGGCGCCAACGCGGTGGATTACTCCGGCTACCCGGATTGCCGCCCTGAATACATTGCCGCCTACGAAACGCTGGCGAATCTCGCCACCAAAGCGGCAGTCGAAGGCTGCAAGCTTTCCATTCATGCGCCTCTCATCGCGCTTTCCAAGGCTGAGATTATCCGCCGCGGTGCGGCGCTGGGAGTGGATTTCGCGCTGACGGTTTCCTGCTACCAGGCAAGCGATGACGGCTTGGCGTGCGGCCAATGTGATTCCTGCCGTTTACGCCTAGCCGGTTTTGCGGCCGCCGGCTTGCCTGACCCTGCACGCTACCGCCAGGCGCCGTAAAAATCCCTCAAGCGCGCGGTATTTGAATTAGAATTTCTTATATCTTTCCGGGCTTGGTGTCATGCAGGCAAGCGCTGATCTGGCAGGTACTGTTGCATGGGGCGGCTTTGCGCTGGCGTTCATCTTCGGCGCGATGGGGCATAAAGCCAATTTCTGCACCATGGGCGCAGTGTCGGATGTGGTCAACATGGGTGACTGGGGGCGTATGCGCATGTGGCTATTGTCCATCGCAGTAGCTATTCTCGGCGCCAATGCCCTGCAATTGCTAGGATACGTGGATTTGTCCAAATCCATTTATCAAACGCCCAACTTCACCTGGTTTGCGCATATTCTCGGCGGTCTCATGTTCGGTGCAGGCATGACGCTCAGTTCCGGCTGCGGCAGCAAAACTCTGATACGCATCGGCGGCGGCAACCTAAAATCGCTGGTGGTATTCATGTTTTTGGGAATTTCCGCCTACATGACGCTGAAAGGGCTGTTCGGCGTGTGGCGGACAGCTTATATTGAGCCGCTGGCGGTTAATTTTCTCTCTCATGGAATAGCGGGTCAGGACCTGCCTTCGCTACTGTCGGGAATGACCGGAATCGCTAAACAAAGCCTGCAGCTTGCAGTGGCCGCAATTCTTGCCGCGGCGATTCTCGCTTTCGTTTTCAGCGATCGGAGTTTCCGTGGCAACCTTGAGCGCATCATTGCCGGATTGGTGGTGGGACTGGTGGTCGCGGGCGGCTGGTATGTCACGGGCCACATCGGTTATGCCGAAAATCCCGATACGCTGGAGATGACTTTCTTCGGCACCAACAGCCGTGCCGCCGAATCCTTGAGTTTTGTTGCGCCGCTGGGCTACAGTCTTGAGCTTTTAATGTTGTGGAGCGACAGCTCGTTGCACGCGAGCTTTGGCGTTGCTGCGGTTATCGGCGTGATTGCGGGATCGTTCGCTTATGCCATCATCAGCAAAAACTTCCGTCTGGAAGGTTTCCGCGATGCCAAGGACACCGCCAACCACATGCTGGGTGGAGTGCTGATGGGATTTGGCGGCGTGACCACGCTGGGCTGCACCATAGGGCAGGGGATTTCCGGTTTTTCCACCCTGGCACTGGGGTCGATCATCTCTTTCTTCACCATCGTGGCAGGCGCTGCGCTGACCATGAAATACCAATATTGGAAAATGCTGCGGGAAACATGATTCGCCAAGCTGGCGCGTGATTGGGCACACAAGTTTAGTTGCTCTGAACGCGCGGAAAATATAAAATTTAACGTTTTTTGGGTCGTTAGCTCAGCCTGGTAGAGCAGCGGACTTTTAATCCGTTGGTCGGCGGTTCGAATCCGCCACGGCCTACCAACAAAAGGGCTGCAGAAATGCAGCCTGTTTGTTTTATGATTTTGAGAATCTAAAGGGTTGGATCGGAAACGACTAAAAATAAGGAAAGGAGATTGTGATGCGAGTATTAATTGCAGATCGATGCAATGCGCTTCTCAAGTTTGCCGATTCGTTGGACTGGCTGGGGCCACTGACGGTGCGTTTGTTCTTCGGTTATTTCTGGCTGGAGACGGGCTGGGCCAAGCTGCACAACCTGGATGCCTTTACGGAACGTTTCATCAACTGGGGGATCCCATTTCCTGCCTTTAATGCCACGCTATCAGCGGGGACGGAGTTTGTCGGGGGCGGATTGATCATGATTGGGTTGCTGACACGATTGACGGCGATCCCGATGATCATCAACATGGTTGTCGCCATTGCCCTGGTGGTCATCAAGAACGTCGGCAGCTTCGATGACTTCGTCGAGTTGGATGAGTTCGTTTACATTCTCATCTTTTTCTGGCTGCTCATGGCGGGTCCAGGCAAGGTCAGCGTCGATTCCTTGATTAACCGCCGGCTGGGATTGCGAATCCGTTGATCAACCCTATAGCGACCTACCAACAAAAGGGCTGCAGAAATGCAGCCCTTTTGTTTTTATGATTTGTGAAAAACTACCCCGATCCTATCTGTCAAAAAAGTCGGCTTGTGAACGCAGCCAGCATCAGCGCAAACATTCCGTTATTGTCTGTCGTCTTTACTTTTTCGGTTTGAACCAGCACGCCGTTGACGATTTTGACTCTCTCGCCGACCTGGAATACGGGCTGATCTTGCTGTGATACAACGCGGTAAGTGCCGTTATCCATGCGTACCTTGACTTGATGGGTTACGATTTTATTGAAATTCTTCTTAATCTCATACATGGTAATGGAGTCAATCACCCCGCAGTTGGCACAGTGCCTGGCTAGCTCAGCTTTCTGCGCGGAAGCGAGCTTTTCCAAAACAAGCGACGTGATATTCGGCTTAATACCCGGCTCTTCGCCGCGCGCTACAGGCTCGCTGTTTGTGGAATTCACCGCCCGGATTTGGTCGGTGATCGCGACAATTCCGGCAAGGCCAAGAATGATTGCCGCAACCGCAACGATGATAATTGATGGGCTGGTTTTTAATGAACTGTCCTGCATGGTATTCCCTCCAATTCTTGTATACAGATTTAATCCCTTAATTGATGTGAACTGCATCACATCTCTGCGATTAACGATGATATTGTGACGCATTACCGGATGAGAATATTTGACGACGATCCCCGTGTCAGTCTTATCCAGTCAACAAGAGACGCTATACTTGAAATTGAATTGTTAATCCACTGGCCGGCGGTTCGAATCCAGACGAGACCAATCTTCACGCGCGACCAGCGCAACGCTTGCACTGGTTTTGGGAGGCAGACAGCTTGCCGAGTGATTGTGAGGTACCGATGTTTATAATACCCTGCCTAAAGTTATAGCCGCGAATCTTATACAACAAACCAATGAGGAGGTGTCATGATTACCTTTACAAAAGCATTCCTTGTTTCATGTTTCTTGATGTTAATACCTGTTTCAATGCAGCTCCAGGCGCAAACCATCGAAAAAAAAGCGTTGAGCCTGGAACTGGGGAAAAAAATAGCTGCGCGCGCAGAAGCGGAAGCTAAAAAGAACAACTGGACAATGGTGATTGCGGTGGTCGACGACGGCGGTAACCTGATTTATTTGGAGCGCATGGATGGCACTCAGATCGGTAGCATTGAAGTTGCCATGGCGAAGGCGAAATCTGCAAATAACTTCAAACGGCCTACCAAGGCATTTGAGGATGCTCTCGTAGGCGGCAGGATGGCAGTATTGAAGCTGCCTGGCGCAATGCCTCTTGAGGGCGGGATTCCCATCATTATCGAGGGCAAAGTAGTTGGGGCTATCGGAGTGAGCGGCGGGATGTCGTCGCAGGACGGTGAGGTTGCCAAAGCCGGGATTGAAGCAATGGATAAATGAGATAAGACTAATGCAAACTTGAGCGTCCCCGGATTAAAACGTTTACTTGTACGGCGACTTTTCTGTTCTCGAATATGTTAGGCTTTCCTATGTCGTTTACACTTAATTATCTTTATCAATCACTTTTGTCACGGGAGGCGTCATGCGATTTAATATCACTGCTTTGTCTTTGACGACCGGTATATTTTGCGGCGGCTCGATCCTTATCGTCGCCTTGGCTAACCTGATCTGGCCAGGCTACGGCCAAGCTTTCCTTGACCTCGCCGCCTCGATTTACCCAGGCTACCATGCCGGTACTACCATCGGGCAGACCATTACAGGGACCCTCTACGGGTTTGTGGATGGAGCGATCGGGGGAATGTTGTTCGGCTGGATCTACAATTCGCTGTCGCGCCAATTCTCGGCAAGAGCAGCCTGAATAGTATAGAAATATTGAGTCGTGAAACGTAACTGACAATGAGGATTGCCATGCAAAGGGACGATAAGTCGAAAAAAACAGGACAGACGCTGAGGTATGCAGTACTCGCCGGCCTGGCGGGCGGGTTTGCCGAAATGCTCTGGATAGCGCTTTACGCTTCACTTACGTCGGGAAGCAGCGTTGAGGTTGCACGACAGGTTGCCGCGACTCTGTTTCAACCGGCTGTGGCGCTGCCTGCAGCACCTGCGATAGGTATAGCGATCCATCTCGCGCTTTCTGTCGCTCTAGCTGTCGTTTTTGTCCGCTTCATCTGGATTCCATTCGCAAAGCGCATGGCGGGCGGCGCGGGCCTATTCATCACGGTGGCGGCGCTGATGGCTGTCTGGGCGGTAAACTTCTTGGTCGTCCTCCCGGTTGTTAATCCCTCA
>JAHFRG010000006.1:20080-29853 GCA_023258935.1 Betaproteobacteria bacterium | reverse complement strand
CATCTGGATTCCATTCGCAAAGCGCATGGCGGGCGGCGCGGGCCTATTCATCACGGTGGCGGCGCTGATGGCTGTCTGGGCGGTAAACTTCTTGGTCGTCCTCCCGGTTGTTAATCCCTCATTCGTCACGCTAATGCCCTACAAGATTACATTCGTCTCCAAAGCCTTGTTCGGCGCAGCCATGGTGTGGAGTCTTCGGAAAAACATCGTTCCCCGTCTTCCGTAGTTCGCATTGTATTGGCCTTGTGCCCCGTGATCAGCGTTTAAGTGCGGTGAAAAGACTGGCAAACATCGGCAATTTTTGATTGAATTTCTCCAATATTCCGCTGTTGCGCTTATCTGCGCGAACTATTTTCTTGATGCACCGCGATCATTACCCGGTATTCGTCGGTACAATCCGGTTTGGTCCTGAAATGAGATATACTCGAATTGAACCATTGAGCAGGGTGATGACCTAATAAAATTATGGGGTTGCCATGAAGAGTGGCTCACGCCTTCGGAAAGGACAATAAATGGTTCGTTTAACGGCATTCGCACCATCAGTAATTAAGCGCCTTGGCCAACGTTTCGTGGTCGTGAGTTTACTGTTGTGGTTAACACCCGTCGTTACCGTGTACTCCGCGACCGGGATGGATATGCCCGGCATGGATATGGAAGCGGCTGCGAGCTACGAGAAGCTTTCCAAGGAACAGCTTCTGGAAATTCTCTCCCGCTCATCGGAAGCTGCACCAGCAAATCTGTATTCGAAGGATCTGACCGGCCTTGACCTTTCAGGCGTCAATTTCAGGGGAGCGAATCTCACGGCATCCCTTATGAACCGAGCGAACCTCAGCAAGGCTGACCTCTCGCGCAGCAATTTGACAGTAAGCTTTGCAGAAGGTGCCAACCTGTCTCATGCCAATCTGCAAGGCGCGATGATGTTTTCGATGCAGTTGAAAGGGGCTAATTTGACGGGAGCCAATTTGTCCGGGGCGCGCTTTATCGGGGATTTGAGAGGGGCCAATCTGCAAGGCGCCAATTTGACCAAAATGGATGGTGCGGTTGATACCAAGAACCAGTCGATGGGGCTCATGCGTGCATCGATTGTGAGCGCAAATCTTCAAGGGGCTGATCTCTCAGGTGCCGATTTTTCGAAGGCGGATTTCAGCTTTTCGACCCTGACCGGGGTCAATTTGACCGGCGCAAAACTTTTCAATGCGGATCTCAGTGGTGCTGATTTCTCCTCAGCGAACCTGAGCCACGCTAATTTGCGCGAAGCAAAGATTATCGACACCGATTTTACCGGCGCGGATTTGACCGACGCTGATTTTACGGGAGCCGAATTCCGCGGCGTGAAAGGGCTGGACAAAGCCCGCACCGAGAAAGCCAAAGGACTCCCGCACTAGCCCTGAGTTGGTCTTAATCAACATTCACCGCCGAGAGTTATTTTCAAGATCAGGTCTTGATTTAAATGAAAGCAATTATCCAATCCGTGCTTGTCGGGACGGCCCTCTTATGCACTGCGGCCTTTTGTGAAGATCAGCCCAAGCCGCAATATGCTTCGAAGCCAGAATACCGCGCGCTGTTCCTCGAGCTTGAAAAAGCCGAAGTCATAACAGAAGGCGCGAAGGGCGCAAAGAGCGTGCTTTATGTATTTTTCGACCCCAATTGCTTCTACTGCAATCTCACGTGGAAGGCGCTGCAGCCTTATGAGAAAGCAGGGCTGCAGGTGCGCTGGGTGCCCGTCGCTTACCAGAAACCGAGCTCAGTGGGGCGCGCCGCAGCCATAATGGGAGCCCCTGACAGGGCTGCAGCGCTGCACGAAAACGAGGTTAATTATGATAAACCGCACTTCGACGGCGGCATCAAGCCGATGGACAAGCCGCAGGCAGAACTGACGGCGCAACTGCAGGCAAACACAGACCTCATGCGAAAATTTGGCGTGCCCGCGGTACCCGTACTGATCTGGAAGGATAACAATGGGAACGTACTGATAAAGCCTGGCGTGCCGCGCTTGTCTCAGCTTCCAGGAATTACCGGGCTCCCCGAACAGGAAGTCCTTGACCCGGAACTTGCTAATTTCCGTTAAACCCGAAAGGCTTTAGAAAATAACGCTAAAAACCGCAGCGCGTTTGGCGTATGTTAACGAACGTTAGAGAAGGAGGAAGTCATGCTGGATCGAAACCCGGCGGGCTGCATTCCGGAAAATGAATGCCTCGGCGTCATCGGCGTCCGAATAAATTTCGTCGGAATGACTTGCGATTTCCGCAGATGATGCTGGACAAAAACTCCGCCCGGTGCATACAGGTAGCCGGGATAGCCATACGGATAGCCATACTCGACCACCGGCATCGTAACCGACTCAACTGGGTACCCGCGTGTGTAGCGCTCGGCTTCAAGACGGCTCTCCAGTTGTTCAACCTTTTGTCTGAGCGCGCCGACTTCGGATTTCGCGGCCATCGCAACGCGTTGATCTATCTTGTCAGTCTCGATGACTGACAACGTGACGGAATTCAGGTCTAATTCTTGAGCCTTGCGGTTGGAGGGGGGCTGGTTCGAATAGTTGACAACGCCATCTTCATCCACCCACTTGTAGACCCCGGACCACGCCGGGAGTGCGAGGAGTGTCCCCAGAAGCAGCAAACCTAATTTAAAGAGTCTAGCCATACGTTTATTCCGGGAGTTACCCTTTTAATATATACCATATCATTCAAATAGGTATAAATTTGTTGCGAACCCGCTCAATTACCGGCATCAGCCCTTGACCCGGGCGATTCTCACTACTTCGGGAATTCTGCGTAAGCTTCTTATCAATTGGGCGAGATGCATGCGGTTTGTGACCTGCAAGGTAAAGTGGATGCTGGTGTAGGCGCTGCTCTCACCTTCTTCCATGCTGACATTGTCAATGTTGGAGCCGGCTTCGGCGATTTCAGCCGCGACCTTGGCCAAAACCCCGCGCTGGTTGGCCACCGTCAGCTCGATACTCACGTCAAACGGCTTGCTGGTTTCCGGGCTCCATTCCACATCCAGGATTTTTTCCGGAGGAGCGTGAATTTTGGCAATCACTGAACAATCGTGGGTGTGAATCACCATTCCCTGGCCTTTCTTGATATAGCCGATGATCGGGTCACCGGGGATCGGCCGGCAGCATTTGGCGAATTGTACCGCCATGCCCTCGGTACCTCGGATGGTGACGGTGCCCGGGATTTTCTTGCCTTCTCTGGTCAAAGGCCCGCTCAGTGAGAGCAGGCGCCTGGCCACCACCACCGCCAGGCGTTTCCCCAGGCCGATATCGGCGAGGATTTCCTGGCGGGACCTGGCGCCGCCATCGCGCAGCAGCTTGTTCCAATGACTGTCATCAATTTTGACCTTGTCCGGCTTAAGCCCTGTGAGCGCCTGATTCAGAAGCCGCTCGCCCAGGCGCACTGATTCTTCGTAGTGCATGGTTTTGAGGAAATGCCGGATATGCGAGCGCGCCTTGCCGGTGACCACAAAACTCAGCCAGGAAGGATTGGGTTTGGCATGCGAGGCGGTGATGATTTCAACGCGGTCGCCACTTCTAAGCTCGGTTCGCAGCGCCATCAGCTCGTGGTTGATTTTTACTGCGACGCAGCGGTTGCCGATGTCGGTATGCACGCTGTAGGCAAAATCAACTGCGGTGGCGCCGCGCGGCAGCGACATGATCTTGCCTTTCGGCGTGAACACGTAAACCTCGTCGGGGAAAAGGTCCACCTTGAGGTGCTCCAGGAATTCCACCGAATCGCCACTCTCCGACTGGATTTCCAGCAGATTTTGCAGCCATTGATGTGTGCTCTGCTGCAATTCGTTGAGCGATGCTTCAGAACTTTTATAGAGCCAGTGAGAAGCCACCCCGGCCTCGGCGATGCGGTGCATGTCCAGCGTCCGGATTTGCACCTCGATGGGCGTGCCGAACGGCCCGAACAGCGTGGTGTGCAGTGATTGGTAGCCGTTGGCCTTGGGGATCGCGATATAGTCCTTGAACATGCCGGGAATTGGCTTATACAGCCCGTGCAGCTCGCCCAAGGCCAAATAACAGGCCGCAACGTCTTTCACCGTGATGCGGAAACCGTAGACATCCAGCACTTCCGAAAAGGAGAGTGATTTTTCCAGCATTTTCTTGTAAATGCTGTAGAGGTGCTTTTCGCGCCCGGTGACCTGCGCTTCAATCCCCGCTTCCTGCAGGCGCTGCTTGATGGAATCCAGTATTTTGCCGACCACTTCGCGGCGGTTGCCACGCGCCGCCTTGATCGCCTTGCTGAGCACCTGGTAGCGGACAGGATAGAGATTGCGAAAGGCAAGTTCCTGCAATTCCTGATAAATGGTATTGAGGCCCAGGCGGTTGGCAATCGGCGCATAGATCTCCATGGTTTCGCGCGCGATGCGGCGTCGCTTCTCGGCCTGCATCACGTTGAGCGTGCGCATGTTATGCAGGCGGTCGGCAAGCTTGATTAAAATCACGCGCACGTCGCGCGCCATCGCCAGGAGCATCTTGCGGAAATTTTCTGCCTGTGCCTGTTCCTGGCTCTGGAACTCGATTTTGTCGAGCTTGCTCAAGCCATCCACCAGTTCCGCCACCGGCTTGCCGAATTTCTTGCTGATTTCGTCCTTGCTGACGTGCGCATCCTCCATCACGTCGTGCAACAGCGCGGCGGTGAGCGCCTGTGGGTCCAGATGCCATTGCGCTAGGATATTGGCTACGGCGATTGGATGCGAAATATACGGGTCGCCAGTCTTGCGGAACTGGCCTTGATGGGCGGTTTCGCTGAACTGGTAGGCCGTTTCGAGCTGCGCGATGTCCTCCGACTTCATGTAGCCGGATAGTTCCTTGAACAGGATCTCCGCATCGGACATTTCAGCTGTCAGCCATTCAGTCATCAGCAGTCAGTTTTCAGAGATAAATTTTGAGTTTCGGCATTGCCGTAACCCCTTTCCTGTTATCTGACAGCTGATAGTTGCTTATGTTTGCGTCTTGTGCAGGATATCCACCCCGACCATACCCTGCGCAACCTCGCGCAGAGCAATTACAGTGGGTTTGTCTTTATTGGCTTCCAACATCGGGCTCGCCCCGGTGGCGAGCTGTCTGGCACGGTAGGTTGCGGCCAAAGTCAGCTCAAAACGGTTGGGAATCTTTTTCAAACAATCATCAACAGTAATGCGTGCCATGGTTCCTCTTTTAATTACATCAGGCGGTTAATCAAATCCCGGTGACGCTCAAGTTGCGGCTTGAGTTTAAGCCGGCTACCGCGGACGATGCACACGAGATCCTGCACCGCCAGCTCGAACATGTCGTTAATAATAACATAATCAAACTCATGCACATGGCTCATTTCGACGCGCGCGGCCTTGAGGCGGTTAGCGATGACTTCCGGGTTATCCTGGCCGCGCGATTTGAGGCGTTCTTCCAGCGAGGCAAGCGAAGGCGGCAGGATGAAAATGCCGACTGCCTGGGGAAAGATTCCGCGTACTTGTTGCGCGCCTTGCCAGTCTATTTCCAGCAGCATGTCGTATCCGCTCTGCATAGCGCGCTCAATCCAGATTTTCGAAGTGCCATAGTGATAGCCATGCACTTCGGCGTGCTCAAGAAACTCACGCTGTTTGAGCATGTCCTCGAATTTCTGCTGAGATACAAAATTATAATGAATGCCGTTCTCCTCGCCTGAACGTGCCGGCCGCGTGGTATAGGAGACAGATTTGCGCAGCTGATTATCGCTTTCCAGAAGCGCGCGCACCAGGCTTGTTTTGCCTGCACCGGAAGCTGCGGTAACAATGTAGAGGATGCCGGTCATAGCGGCGGTGAACGGTAAATGGTGAACCGTGAACCGTGAATCGCCGCGACTGGGTTGTGCAGTTTACTGTTCACTGTTTACCGTTTACTCGATGTTTTGAATCTGTTCTCGCATCTGTTCGATCAGCACTTTAAGTTCCATCGCCACGCGCGAAACCCCGGCATCCACCGATTTCGAGCCTAAAGTATTGGCTTCGCGGTTCAATTCCTGCATCAGGAAATCCAGGCGCTTTCCCACTGCGCCGCCGCGATCCAGGGTTCTTTTGGTTTCGACAAGATGGGTGGAGAGACGCGTTAATTCCTCGTCCACATCTATTTTTGCGGCAAACAGCGCGAATTCCTGGCGGATGCGCTCGCCCTCGAGATTGATGAGCGCTTCCTGAAGGCGGCCGCCGAGCTTTTCCCGGTAGGTAGCCATGATTTCGGGGAGCCGCGGGGTTACCCCGGTCACCATCTGTTCCATTTTTTCGATGCGTTCAAGCAGCAATGCCTTGAGTTTTTCGCCCTCGCGGCTTCGAGTCAAATTGAGCTCATGAAGCGCGCTTTGCAGCAGCGTGATACAAGTGTCGCGCAAGCTCTCCGCCGATATGAAGTCCCCGCCGAGCATTCCCGGCCAGCGCAGGACATCGGCGGCGCTTAGGCTGCCGGCACTCGGCAGAGCGGCCGTCACCTCGAGATTCAAATCCGCAAGTTGTTTCATCAGATTGGTGTTAAGCTGCAGTGCTTGCGGCGCATTGCTTGAGGGATTGAAACTTAAGCGGCAGTCCACTTTGCCGCGGCCCACGCCTTTGACAATGATCTCTCGCAGCGCCGGCTCGAGCAGTCTCAGTTCTTCCGGCAGCCGCAACTGGATGTCCAGATAGCGGTGGTTAACTGAGCGCAATTCCAGGTTCAGTGCGCCTTGTTCCAGTTCTTTAGTGGCTACCGCAAAACCAGTCATGCTGTAGATCATCTATTTCCTTTACTTTATCCGCGCAAATACCGACAATAATGGTCACTTCAAACAATAGCATATCCTTATCGGGCATGACTTCACAATCCAATGCGCCGCTTCCCAACGGCTACCAGTTGCTGAATTACCGCATCGACAAGCAATTGAGCCGCGGCGGTTTCAGCCTGGTTTACCGTGCCTACGACGAACACAACAATCTTGTTGCCATCAAGGAGTATCTACCGAGTGCGTTGGCGCTGCGTAAGGACGGCTACTCGGTAGAAGCCTCTTCCGATGACTGTCAGGCGGTATTCCGCTACGGCATGCGCTGTTTCTTTGAGGAAGGCCGGGCCTTGGCGCGCATCGTCCATCCCAACGTGGTGCGCGTGCTGAATTTCTTCCGCGCCAACGAAACCGTTTACATGGTGATGCGATACGAGCGCGGCAGGACATTGCAGGACCAAATCCAGTCGCACAAGGACACCATTAACGAGAGTTTCATCCGTCACGTGTTCGGCCATTTGCTGAACGGCCTGAGGGAAGTGCATACGTACAAGCTACTGCACCTAGACATCAAGCCGGCGAACATCTACCTGCGCGCCACCGATGGCTCGCCGGTGCTGCTGGACTTCGGCGCAGCGCGCCAGACATTGACGCGCGACAGTCCCAAGCTGAACCCGATGTACACGCCAGGCTTCGCCCCCCCCGAGCAATACCAAGGCCTGGATTTGTTGGGGCCATGGAGCGACATCTACAGCGTCGGTGCCAGTATTTTTTCCTGCCTTGCCGGTGTAGCCCCGCAATCAGCAGATGCCCGGTTGTATGAGGACAAGCAGGAATCGGCAAGAAAGATCTGGCATGGCCAATACTCTGATGAGTTGCTGGAAATCATAGACTGGTGCTTGCGTCTCGATCCGCAGGAGCGTCCGCCCAGTGTGTTTGCCCTACAAAAAGTTCTAATAGAAGAACCCAAGAAAGTCCTAGAAGAACCCAAGAATGTCCGGAAAAAAAACTTCCTGATGAATCTGCGCGAGACGCTCGGCCTGGGCGACCGCTAAAGCATGAAATTCACCATTTACCAGAACAGCCGAATCGGCGGCAGGGAGAACAATCAGGACCGCATTGCCTATTCCTACAGCCGCGATGCGCTGCTGATGGTGCTCGCTGATGGCATGGGCGGGCATTTGCATGGGGAAGTGGCGGCGCAGCTTGCGGTGCAGTTTATCTCCGAAACATTTGAAAAACACGCCAATCCCAAGCTCAAGGAACCGCAGATGTTTTTCAAGTACGCATTTGATAATGCACACCGGGCGATTTTGAGTTACGCCAGCAATCACCGTTTACTGGATACGCCTCGCACAACCTGTGTCGCGTGCATCGTGCAGGATGATACCGCTTACTGGGCGCATGCAGGAGATTCGCGTTTGTATTTTTTCCACGGCTCAAAACTGGTGACGCGTACTCGCGACCACTCAAAATTGCAACATATGCTGGACAGCGGCGGCATCAGTTTTGAGCAGGCAGCGTCTTACCCCGAGCGCAACATTATTTACAATTGCCTCGGAGGATTTGCGCCCCCAGACGTGGAGCTGTCGAAGAAAACGCGCATACGGCAAGGCGATACTTTTCTGTTATGCAGTGACGGTCTGTGGAACCCGCTTGCCGACGATGAAATCCTCGCTGTTGTCTCCGGCTACCCGGTAATCCAGGCGGTGCAGCGCCTGATAGACCAGGCTGAGTCGCGCGATGGTGAGAAAAGCGACAATATCAGCGCTATCGGCATGACCTGGAGCGGGGATACAAGCGTGTCGCCTAACCTTGAAGTATCCACTCAAACCATGCCGCTTAATACGTTTACGACGCAAATGACCGGCTTTGACAGCAGGCGCGATGGTCCCGAGGTCACCGACGAGGAAATCGAGCAGGCGATCGCCGAAATCCAGAAAACCATTGAAAAGTACTCCAAGTAGCCATGCGTTCCGGCAAACGCAAGCCCAATGAGTTGCGCGAGGTGCGGATTACCCGCAATTACACCAAGCATGCGGAAGGCTCGGTGCTGATTGAATGCGGCGATACCAAAGTGATTTGCACAGCGAGCGTGGACGAAAAAGTGCCGTCATTTTTGAAAGGAAAAAGCCAGGGCTGGGTTACAGCCGAATACGGCATGCTGCCGCGCTCGACGGGAACCCGCATTCAACGCGAAGCCGCAAGCGGCAAGCAATCAGGACGCACGCAGGAAATCCAGCGGCTTATCGGGCGCGCGTTGCGCGCGGTGGTGGATTTGCAAAAGCTGGGCGAGCGCACCATACAGATTGATTGCGACGTGATCCAGGCGGATGGTGGTACCCGCACCGCGAGCATCACCGGCGCCTATGTGGCATTGCACGATGCAGTAAGCAAACTGCTAAAGCAAAAAGCCATTGCCTCCTCGCCGGTCATGGACTTCGTCGCCGCGGTTTCGGTTGGCATTTGTCAGGGAAGGCCGGTACTCGATCTCGATTACCAGGAAGATTCGGCTTGCGATACCGACATGAACGTGGTGATGACCGGGAGCGGCGGGCTGGTCGAAGTGCAGGGAACCGCTGAAGGCGAACCTTTCACCCGCGAGCAAATGGATGCCTTGCTTGAACTCGCGCAATCCGGGGTCAGACAGCTGATCGCCAAACAGAAAGCGGCATTGAAAGTTAAGTAAGGCTTTTACCGCGGAGGACGCGGAGGACGCGAAGGCAAGTCGCTTTAATAGCATATTTATTCTCATTTTTGGTTTTCTCTGCGTCCACTGCGGTTAACAGATTTTAATCTATGAAAAAACTAGTCATCGCCAGCAACAATCCGGGCAAGCTGCGTGAGATTAAGGAGCTGCTTGCTCCGCTCAACATCGAGGTTGTGCCGCAGTCTACTTTCGATATTCCCGAGGCGGGCGAGCCGCATGCGACGTTCATGGAAAATGCCCTTGCCAAGGCGCGCCATGCCAGCCGATACAGCGGGCTGCCGGCGCTCGCCGACGATTCCGGGATTTGCGTGGATGTTCTGAACGGCGGGCCAGGAGTGCTTTCC
>JAHFRG010000006.1:0-19980 GCA_023258935.1 Betaproteobacteria bacterium | reverse complement strand
GTTCATGGAAAATGCCCTTGCCAAGGCGCGCCATGCCAGCCGATACAGCGGGCTGCCGGCGCTCGCCGACGATTCCGGGATTTGCGTGGATGTTCTGAACGGCGGGCCAGGAGTGCTTTCCGCGCGCTACGCCGGCGAGCCGAAGTCCGATGAGCGTAACAATCTTAAACTGTTGCAGGTGCTCCATTCAGCAACTGACCGCAAAGCGCATTACTACTGCGTGCTGGCGCTGGTGCGACATGCCGATGACCAACAGCCTTTGGTTGCCGAAGCGCAATGGCAGGGCGAAATCCTGTATGAGCCGCGCGGTAAAGGCGGGTTCGGCTATGATCCGCTGTTTTATCTGCCGCAGCTTGACAAGACCGCAGCGGAGCTGCCTCCGGAAGTGAAAAACCAAATCAGCCACCGCGGCCAGGCGCTCAAGCAGCTTGTAGCCATGCTGCAAGCTGCATGTAAGGAGTAAGGAGTGAAGAGTAAGGATTTATTAATTGCCCAGGTTGTCGGATCCACAACGCGGCAGGAATCACACTCCTCACCTCTCACCCCTCACGCCTCACCGCTTTTCAAAGCGCTGCCCCCGCTTGCGCTCTATATCCACATTCCGTGGTGCGTGAAGAAATGCCCCTACTGCGACTTCAATTCCCATGAGATTCCCCGACAACCGGTAACGACAACGGAACCCCGGGACGCTTCAGCACTGAAGTCGCTACGGCCGCGCTCCCGCCCCGATGCTTCGCACGCCGAGTCGCGCGGCCACTTCAATTCTCACGAAACACACAGTAAGATTCCAGAACAGCAATATGTCGAGGCGCTGATCGCCGATCTGGAATCGGCGCTGCCGCAAGTTTGGGGCCGCAGAATTCACAGCGTGTTCTTCGGAGGCGGCACGCCGAGCATTTTTCAGGCGGAGTCAATTGACGCGATTCTCACATCAGTGCGTGCGCTGCTACCGGTCGACAGTTATGCGGAAATCACTCTTGAGGCCAATCCCGGCACGTTTGAGGTGGAGAAATTCGCCGCGTTCCGCTCCGCAGGCATCAATCGCTTGTCCATCGGCATCCAGAGCTTCAACCCGCGACACCTCAAGGCGCTGGGACGCATCCACGACGAAAAAGAAGCTCGCCGCGCCATTGAAATCGCTCAGACTCATTTTGACAACATCAATCTCGACCTGATGTATGCTCTTCCCGGCCAAAGCGTCGAAGAAGCGCGGCAGGATATCGAAACCGCGATTTCATTTTTCCCAAAGCATATTTCCGCTTACCACCTGACCATCGAACCGAATACGCTTTTTCACCGCAACCCCCCGCAACTGCCGGACGATGAATCAAGCGCTGAAATGCAGGAGGTGATAGAGCAAACACTGGCTGCGCACGGCTACGAGCATTATGAGACTTCCGCTTTTGCACGGAAAGGTTTTCAGTCCCGGCACAATATGAACTATTGGCTCTTCGGCGATTATCTCGGCATCGGCGCTGGCGCGCACAGCAAAATTAGCATGCAGCAAAAGATAATCCGCCAGATGTGCTACAAGCAGCCGAAGGAATACATGAACCAGGCAGCCGGCGGCACACCGGTGCAGGAAAGGCATGAAATCGCAAGCCGCGATCTCGGGTTCGAGTTCATGATGAATGCGCTGCGCCTGATTCACGGTTTTCCGGCTGCCTTATTTGAAGAGCGCACTGGTCTTCCAATCACTCAGCTGCAAAAGCAACTGGATGCCGCGGAACAGCGGGGTTTGATTGACCGGTACCATCAGCGCATAGCGCCCACTCCGCGAGGACAGCGCTTTCTAAACGATTTGCTGCAATTATTTTTACCCTGAGCGTTCCGGCTACGGTTTTCTGAACACGATATCCCACACCGGGTGTCCGAGCTTTAATCCCCTTTGCTCGAACTTGGTGAGGGTGCGATATTCCGGGCGAATGGCGAATCTGTCCGTGGTGTTGGCAAGCCGAAGTTCGGTGGAAAGCACCTCAAGAATCTGTTGCGCGTACTCTTCCCAGTCTGTCGTGGCGTGAAGATACGCGCCCGGCTTCATGCGCTCGCACAACAACGAGACAAACTGCGGCTGTATCAGGCGCCGCTTGTGATGGCGTTTTTTCGGCCAGGGATCGGGGAAAAATATATGCACTCCGGCAAGCGAGGCGGGAGGAATCATGTTTCTCACTACCTCCGCCGCATCGTGCTGGATGATGCGAAGATTGCTTAAGCTTGCTGCTTCGATTCTCTTCAGCAGGCTTCCCACACCTGGCGTGTGCACTTCGATGCCCAGGTAATCGTTTTGTGGGTTTGCCTGCGCGATGGCCGCGCTCGACTCGCCCATGCCAAAGCCGATTTCCAGAATTTTCGGCGCATCGCGCCCAAATATCCGGTCTAAATCCAGTTGGCTTTCCGAGTAGGAAATGCTGTATTTCGGCAGCAGTTCCCGGTAAGCGCGGAGCTGGGCTTTTGAAATCCTGCCTTGGCGGAGAACAAAGCTGCGGATGGGACGCATGGCAAGGGATTCGGTCATGGCAGGCGGCGACAGGCAACCTGCTTAAGCAGCTTGGTTTTTGCCGCCTGCTGCTATCATGCCAGTGGTTGGCGAGCTGGGGGCGGCGCTGTAAAGTTTCTTCGCCATGCGCCCAGCGAGATACGCTTCGCGCCCGGCTTCGATGGCTTTTTTCATTGCGGAAGCCATCAGAACCGGATTTTGCGCGGCGGCAATCGCGGTGTTCATCAGCACGCCGTCGCAGCCCAGTTCCATGGCAATCGCTGCATCCGAGGCAGTGCCGACTCCAGCATCCACCAGCACCGGCACTCTGGCATTTTCAATGATGATTTGCAGATTATATGGATTGAGGATGCCCATTCCCGAGCCGATCAGCGACGCCAAAGGCATGACTGCAATACAACCGATTTCCTCGAGTTGCCTGGCGATAATCGGATCATCGGAGGTGTAGACCATCACCTTGAAGCCTTCTTTTACCAGCTTTTCCGCCGCGCTCAGGGTTTCCACCACGTTTGGGAAAAGCGTGTGCGGGTCGCCCAGTACTTCCAATTTAACCAGATCGTGGCCATCGAGCAGCTCGCGTGCAAGGCGCAGAGTTCGTATCGCGTCTTCAGCGCTGTAGCAGCCCGCGGTATTGGGCAGAATGGTGTATCGGTTGGGAGAAATGACCTCCAGCAAGTTGGGCTCGTTGGGGTTCTGGCCAATGTTGGTGCGACGGATGGCCACAGTCACGATTTGCGCTCCGCTTGCTTCGATGGCGGCGCGCGTTTCGGCGAAATTCTTGTATTTGCCGGTGCCCACAAGCAGGCGGGACGTATAGGCTTTGCCTGAAATGACTAGTTGATCCATTTTAAAAGCGCTCAGCCTCCGCCGACAGCGATGACGATTTCCAGCTTGTCGCCGTCATAAAGCATTTCCTGCTTGAAACGGCTGCGCGGTACGATCTCGCCGTTTCTTTCCAGCGCGAGGCGTTTTCCTTTAAGCTCAAGCTTTTCCAGCACTTGTGCGACGTTTATGCCGTTGTCAAAGCGATGGGGTTTGCCATTGATGGAAAGGGCTATCATTTTGCAGGTAAAAAAACCAACTGAAAAACAGTGATTAGATTCTATCATGCAGAAAGAGTTCATAGGTAGAAAGAAAACCGGTAACTAGTACCGCCAACCGGCGCATGCTACCCAATTTCATTTTTCCGGAACTAAGGAATTACGGGAACAATTCGCGTATTTTGTGCTCTATTGGGATGGCTTGAGCGTGCAGCAGCAACAGACGCGCTTGCGCCATTGTCTGAAGCCGGCGCGCAAGCGTGGAAGCTTTCAGGCGAACCAGTGCGGCACCGGCGCGGTTTAACCGCAAGGGGCGTACCTTCAGCACATATCATCTTTCCATATTTAATTTGAGGAGAAAGGCATGTTTGGGCGTATAAACAAGAGCAAGTTTTTTATAATTCTTCTGTTTTCACTGGTGGCGTGCGCACAGCCGAATCAAGGACAGACGAGAGAGGCGCCCCCGCAAGCTTCGTCGCCGACTGGACAAGCAAATACCGCGCAGCTTCCGGATTTTACCTCGCTGGTGCAAAGAGAGGGGCCTGCGGTAGTCAACATCAGCACCACCCAAACCGTACACAAGATGGAGTTCGGACCGCAGTTCAATTTTCCTGAGAACGACCCGTCCTTCCGCCGCTTCATGCCGCCCTCGGGCCCGCGCGAGTACCAAGGCCATTCACTGGGCTCAGGATTCATTATTAGCGGCGACGGCTATATTTTCACCAATGCGCACGTGGTGGATAACGCCGATGAAGTGGTGGTTAAATTGACCGACAAGCGCGAGTTCAAGGCCAAGGTAATCGGCATTGACCGCCGCAGCGATGTCGCTCTGATCAAAATCGATGCCACCGGTCTGCCGAAAGTGGATATCGGAGACCCTTCCACGCTCAAGGTTGGCGAATGGGTCGCCGCCATCGGCTCGCCTTTCGGTTTCGAGAATAGCGTGACCTCGGGCATTGTCAGTGCCAAGGGCCGTTCGCTGCCTGAGGAGAACGACGTGCCGTTTATCCAGACTGACGTGGCGGTCAATCCGGGCAATTCCGGCGGCCCGCTGTTTAACCTCAAAGGCGAAGTAGTCGGCATCAACTCGCAAATCTGGAGCCGTACCGGCACCTATATGGGGCTGTCGTTTGCGATTCCCATCGATGTCGCTATGGAGGTGGGCAAGCAACTGCGTGAACACGGCAAAGTGAGCCGCGGCAGGCTGGGCGTGAGCATCCAGCCGCTTACAGCGGAGCTGGCCCAGTCATTCGGACTGTCCGGCGCTTCCGGCGTGTTGGTCGCTTCGGTGGAGAAAGGCAGCGCTGCTGACCAGGCGGGACTCATGGCCGGTGACGTCATCCAGAAGTACAACGGCAAGCAGCTGGAAGATCCTGCCGATCTTTCACGTGTGGTTGCCGCAACTCATCCGGGAACGCGAGTACAACTGCAAGTGTGGCGCAAGGGCGCTGCCAGGGAATTGAGCGCAGTGGTCGGCGAGTTGCCTGCAGAAAAGGTCGCATCGCACGGAGCAAAGGCGAAGCCGGACGCGGACCCCCTTGGACTGGTACTGAACGATCTCAGTGCCGAGCAGAAACGGGAACTGGATGTTGACCACGGCTTGCTGGTCGAGGATGTCGCTGGTGCTGCGGCGAAGGCCGGCATTCAGCCGGGTGATGTGATTTTGGCGCTTAATAACAGCCAAGTGAACAACTCCACGCAGTTTAAAAAGCTGCTCAAGGAAACCGGTTCCGGCAAACCCATTGCGCTTTTGGTGAAGCGCAACGACGCTACAATTTACATTCCCATCAAGACCAAAGAAGGTTGATACCATATAGCACGCGGCTATTGTTGTCGCTTGGGGCCGGACCCAATAGAATAGCCGTGTGCGTGCGGGTGTAGTTCAATGGCAGAACGACAGCTTCCCAAGCTTTAGACGTGGGTTCGATTCCCATCACCCGCTCCATCGCCTTTTCTGTGCTGTCTAGGGTAGGCGCATCGCTTAATTCCCGGTCATTTCTTTTCGAAATGCGAGCGTGCTTTGCTGAACGCGTCGCGCAACCTCGCCCATGCCTCGTCTGCGCCGCGCATCATGTCCATCCACGCTTCGCCCGAGGCCGCCTGAACCTGTCGTAGCTGGGTCATCGCCTCGTCGCGGCGCGAGCGGAGAGCCTTAAGCTGGTTATCATAATCGCCCTTCATCTTGGTCTGGGCAGACTTGGTCTTTTCTTCCCACTTGGTGATTTCGCTGTTCCATTGATCGAGCTGTGTCTTCAGTTTCTGCACGTATTCGTCACGGGTCATCATGGCGTTCTCCTGCTGAATGGTGAGAGATAGGAACTTGCAACTTACAACTAAATTATACCACTCGCTGAGAGCCAGGAAAGACGGCCTGTCGAAGAGGTAAAGTGCAAATTATTTCAGGCTGTTATAATCTAGGTGAGGCAAAGATTGACCGGACTGTTTCTCCCATTTCATCCAGCACGCACAGACCATGAAAAAATCTTCCGGTACGCATTACTGTCCATTGCGGGCCTGCTTGTAGTGCTGAGGGCCATCGCCGTGGTGGACTCACCGGTGTCAGGCCGCGTCGCTCATCCCCTCAAGCGGCCGGTTTTCTTGAGCGTGCGGACCAAGAGATAAAGACTCAACCACACGAACGCCCCCGCGATCAGGTACGGGGTTGGAGGCAGCCCGCTCGTGCCGTGCACGCTGAACTCGCTCAAGAGCTCCAAGCAGGCGAGCGCCACCACCACGCTGAACATGGTGTTAAACTCCTTGACGAGCACCCGCTTCCAGTTGAAGCGCATGCCCTCGACGGACCGCGAGAACCCCGCCCAGCGCGGCCACCAACGGTTCACGCGGCGGCAATAGTCGTCGTACTCGGCGCCGAACTTGCCACGAAGGTAAGCCTCCTCGGCCGCGACGATCGATGTATAGGCGAGCAGAGCGAACGGGATGAAGATCAGATAGAAGGCGTAAGAGTCGCTCACCAGCGCTAGGCTTAGCGCGATCAGCAGGTTTCCCACGTACAGCGGATTGCGGCAATGGGCGAAGACGCCGCCCTGCACCAGTGTCTCGGCATATACCTTACTGTTCCTACCGCCGCGGATGATGTATTCGTAGCCGATTGTGAGCACACGCAGCGTCTCACCGAGGAGCGCCACGACCACGCCGGCGAGAGCGAACGCAGTGTCCATGTCGGGCCGACCGAACGGATACTCCGGACGCCCCGCGAGGATCGCGACCACGAATGCGAGCGGAAACAGTACGTTCCGGTAACGGAAAAAGAAGTTGCCGAGTTTGACCATCACTCGCTGCGTTTTTTCACAGCGAGAATGCCGGCGAAGTTGTACCACTTGAAGAACGTATCGACCTCTGTGAAGCCGTTGTGCTTCAGCATCTCCGCGTTCTCCTCGATCCGGTACGGGACCAGCACGTTCTCCAGGGCTTCGCGCTTCAGCGCGATCTCCGTATCGGAGTAGCCGTTGCGACGCTTCATGTCGTAATAGAATTTGATGAACATGCGGTTGAGCAGGGAGTCGTTGCTGAGCACCTTCTCCACCAGGATCAAGCAGCCGTTCTCGTTCAGGCCGTCGGCGATGCGGTGGATGAGCCTGTTGCGATAGAGCGGCCGGACAAACTGGAGGGTGAGATTGAGCACGACTACCGACGCATTCTCGACGACGCACCCCTGGTTGAGATCGGCGTGGATGAGCTGCGGCCGTTCATCCTCCGGCAGGCCGGCGAAACGGTCACCCGCCCGGTCCAGCATCGGCTGCGAATAATCGAGCCCGACCATGTGAACCTGCTTGCCCGCGGCCGTGATCGCGCCGCGCAGGGTCTCCAGCGTGATGCCGGTCGAGCAGCCCAGGTCGTAGACGTTCGATCCGCTCTCGGCAAACTCGGCCGCGATCTCTCCTAGCATGCGCTGCAACTCCTGATACAACGGCACGCTGCGGTCGAGCATATCGTCGAACACTTCGGCGGTCTGTTTACCGAAGTTAAAGTCGCCAATCGCCTGGGTTGCTTCGGCGAAGATGTTGTCCTGTTTGGTCATGGGTGACACCTCGTATCTTCCCATTTGGTGATTTCGCTGTTCCATTGGTCGAGCCGCGTCTTCAGTTTCTGTACGTATTCGTCACGGGTCATCATGGCATTCTCCTGCTGGATGATGGAAGGACAGAAACCCCCAATTTACGATCGGCATTATACTACGCGCTGAGGACCCGACAATAGGGCCTGTCGAGGTCGTTTTTCATACTGTTATAATTCTATAATGACCGGACTGCCCCCCTTTCACTGTCCGCTATAGACCATGAAAAAAATCTTTAGATACACATTGCTGTCCATCGCCGGCCTGCTTGTAGTGCTGACGGGACTCGCGGCTTATATCGCCGCAACTTTTGATCCCAACCAGTACAAGCCGCAAATCATGCAATTGGTGAAGGACAAGACACAGCGCACGCTGCAACTTGGAGACATCAAGCTGAGCTTTTTCCCCAGTCTCGGGGTAAAGCTGGGAGCCCTGTCTTTAAGCGAGCACAAAAGCGACAAGGAATTCGTCGCGGTGGAAAACACCCGCGTCTCGCTCAAACTCCTGCCTTTGCTCAGCGAGCAAGTGGTGGTAGATGAGGTGGAGATTCAAGGGGTGCGCCTGAATCTGATTCGCTATAAGGATGGCAGCACCAATATGGATGATTTGGCGGGCGTGCCGCAAAAAGGGGGGGCCGAAGACGCGCAATCGAAATCCGGGAAACCGGAAAAGTTCAAGTTCGATATTGATCATGTCGGCATCGAGAACACCACGCTTAATTACAGCGATGAAAAGACCGGGGCCAAATACGCTTTGCGTGGCCTCAATCTGAAAACCGGCAGAATCGCCAACGGTGTTCCCAGCGATGTCGAACTGGGTTTCAACGTGCAGGGCAACCAGCCGAAATTCGATCTCGCTGCCCAGCTCAAGACGCGGCTTACTTTCGATCTCAATACTCAGCAATATCAGCTGCAGGCTCTGGACTTGGCGGTTAAAGGCGAGGCCGCAGGGATCAGCAAGCTCGTGGTTAATGCTTCAGGGGACGTCAGCGCCAAGCTGCAAAGCAAGGAATTTGCCGCCGACAAGTTCAAACTAGCGGCGTCCGGCGTACAAGACAAAAACAATTTAGATGTCAAACTCGAAGCGCCGCGCCTTAGCCTCCTCAGTGAGAAATTTTCGGGGGACAAGGTCACGCTCGTGGCCAAAATGACCGGTCCGGAGAACGACATGGTGGCGAGCATGACCGTGCCCGGGCTGGAAGGCACCGCACAGACGTTCAAAACCGGCGCAATTAATATGGAGCTGGATGCAAAACAGGGTAAGAGCACGGTAAAAGCCAAGCTCGCTACCCCGTTGTCCGGCAATTTCCAGGCGCAGCAGTTCAGCTTTCCTGCTATCGTCGCCAATTTCTCTTTCAGTGCGCCTGACCTGCCGGTAAAAAGTTTAAACGGCGACCTTAAGGGTTCCGCAGTTGCGAATCTGGAAAAACAAAACGTCCAGGCCAATTTTTCCGGAAAAGTGGCGGACAGCTCTTTCAAAGCCAAGCTCGGCGTTGTGGGATTTTCCAAACCGGCTATCGGTTTTGATCTGGATATTGATCAACTGGATGTGGACCGCTACCTGCCGCCGAAACAGGAAACGAAGCAGCCGGAGGCAAGGCAGGCAGAAACAAAACAGCAGGAAAAGCCGCTGGATTTTTCGGCGCTGAAAAATCTTAACGCCAACGGCAGCCTGCGCGTGGGCAACCTGAAGGCGGCCAACGTCAAGGCACAGCTAGTCCGTGCAGACCTCAAGGCGGTCGGCGGCAAGGTCGACATTAACCCGCTCTCAGCCAATCTCTACCAGGGATCGGCGAACGGCAACGTGGCAGTTAATGCCGTGGCCATTCCGGTTATATCGGTCAAGCAGGACCTTAAGGGCATCAGTATCGGGCCGCTGCTTAAAGATGCTATGGATTACGACGCGCTCGAAGGCAAAGGAAGCGTGTCTTTGGATGTCGTCACTCGGGGCAACACGGTGACGGCTTTGAAAAAAGCGCTCGACGGCAAGGCGGCGCTCAACCTCGCCGATGGCGCTGTGAAAGGCATCAATATTGCCGAAACGATACGCAACGTCAAAGCCAAGCTCGGTGTGCTCAAGGGGCAGCAGACCCAGGCTGCGGACAAGGCGCAGAAGACCGATTTCACCGAGTTGAAAGCGAGCTTCCTCATCAAAAACGGTGTGGCGCATAACGACGACCTGTCCCTGAAATCGCCGCTATTGCGCCTGACCGGAGCCGGCGATATCAATATCGGCGAAGACAGTCTGAATTATCTGGCCAAAGCCTCAGTGGTGGAAAGTGGCAAAGGGCAGGGCGGGGCGGAGCTTGCTTCGCTTAAGGGCGTGACCATCCCGGTGCGCATTTCGGGTCCGTTCAAATCCCCGCAATACAACCTTGATTTCAGCGGCGCAGTCACTGAAGTCGTGAAACAGAAAGCCGAGGAAGCCGTCAAAGGCAAGCTTAAAGGGCTGCTTAAATAGCACGTGCCATGAAGGATTTCGCGGATCGCATAATATCGTGGCAAAAGCGCCATGGCCGCCATAACCTGCCGTGGCAGAAAGTTCGAGACCCTTACCGCATCTGGCTTTCGGAAATCATGCTGCAGCAGACGCAGGTGGTAACCGTCATTCCCTACTACCTGCGGTTTGTTGAGCGTTTCCCCGATATCAAAAGCCTGGCATGCGCTTCTTTGGATGAGGTGCTCACGCTTTGGAGCGGTCTGGGTTATTATTCGCGCGCCGCAAATCTGCACTGCGCCGCGCAAATCATCATGAATGAACACCGCGGCATATTCCCCCGCAATTTCGACAGCATTACGAAGTTACCCGGTATCGGGCGCTCCACCGCCGCGGCAATTTGCGTGTTCGCCTACAGGCAAAAGCGCGCCATACTCGATGGCAACGTGAAAAGAGTTCTGGCGCGCTGCTTCGGTGTTGCAGGTTATCCCGGCGAAAAAAAAGTGCAAGAGCAATTATGGCGCAAGTCCGAAGCGTTGTTGCCCAAGCGCGGTATCAGGGCGTACACGCAGGGGTTGATGGATTTGGGCGCCGAGGTTTGCTTGAGACGCAACCCTGATTGTCCGACATGTCCGTTACATCGCTGCTGTGTCGCGTATAAAGCCGGGAGAGTGAACGAATTGCCTGCGCCCAAACCCAGGAAAGCGCTGCCGCACAGGCAAACCGTAATGCTGATTTTGCTACACAAAGGCGAGGTGCTGCTGGTGAAGCGCCCACCCGCTGGCGTCTGGGCCAGCATGTGGAGCTTTCCTGAAATTGCGCCTGAAGACGAAGTGCATGCTGCCTGCGCGGGACGCTTTGCCGCTCGGGTCAAGGAACCGAAATGGTTACCGCCGCTGCAGCACGGGTTCAGCCATTTTGAGCTCAACATTCGGCCGGTGCTGCTGCAGGTCGACAGTGTCAAGCAGCAAGCGGCGGAACCGGGACAACTGTGGCTTAATCTCAACGATGCGCAACACGCTGCGCTTCCCGCGCCGGTTCGCAAACTTTTGCAACAGGCTGCCGCTTATACTTAAACGATAAAGTTATCGCTAAGCAAGAAAATTCTATGACAGCAATCCTTGTTGCACCAAAAACTTGCGGATGACCTGTAAGCGCGTGACGGGGTCATCTATTTCCAGAATTTCCTGTTTTGCCGCAAGTTTCAGCGGGAGCACTTCGGCAAGCCGGTAGCTCACCCACGTCGCGTCGTCCAGTTTAAGCGGCGAAGGAAAATGCTCCATGCCCATTTTTTCCATAACCAGCTTCAGCACGGTGGCGCAAACGCGCAGTTCGGGGGACAGCAGTGTTTGTTGATCAGCGGCAAGCATCTCAACTTCGGCGCTGATGAGGCCGTTTTTCGCTACCTGCCGGTTGAGGATGCGGAAACGTTGCACACCCTCGGTCTTGAGATGCAGCACCCCGAGCTGCTGCATATCCCATTCGGTGATAGCGGCAGTGCAGCCGACTGGTTCGGGCGCAGCCGGCACTCCGACCTCATTTCCTTCCTTGATCAGGCAAACTCCGAAAGGCCGGTTGTAGCGCAGACAGATTGTGGTCATGTCCAGATACCGCTGCTCGAATATTTTGAGCGGAAGTATTCCGCCCGGGAACAGCACGGTATTGAGCGGAAAAATCGGAAGTGTTTCCTGCGCCGGCATGAGTTTCGATGAACGGCTGAGATTCCTCAGCTCGGGTTGCCGTTTCCCCAGCGCGCCACCAACTGGTGAGGAATGCCGAGTTGGTCGAGTATTCTTGCAACGACAAAGTCGACCAAATCTTGAACGCTTGCCGGATGGTGGTAAAAACCGGGATTCGCGGGCAGGATAACCGCCCCGCTTCTGGACAGCCTCAGCATGTTCTCAAGATGAATTGCCGACAGCGGCGTCTCGCGCGGCACCAATATCAGTTTGCGGCTTTCCTTGAGCATGACGTCCGCTGCGCGCTCTATCAGGTTATCGCTCAATCCCGCGGCGATCGCCGCAAGCGTGCCCATGCTGCACGGACAGACCACCATGGCATCGCCGGGATTGGAGCCGGATGCGATCGGCGCAAACCACTCCTCTCGTCCGAACACTTGAAGCTGTCCCGCGCCGGCATGATATTTATCGCGGAAATAATTCTCAACCTCTTTGGCTTTGGATGGCATTGCCAGGCTGATTTCTTGCTGCGCCACGATCTGCGCCGCCTGCGAATACAGCAGATAAACCCGTGTGCCGCTCGAAATCAGGCATTCCAGAAGGCGCAGTCCATAAGGCATGCCGGAGGCGCCGGTGAAGGCGAGGGTGATGGTTTTCGCAGGATTCATAGTGGGGAAAGGGACGCTTTTACTTGCGCATTGTTGAGCAGCATGGGCCGCTACTCAAAACCGGTATACTCGCAAAAGCAACGCAATTCGCGAAGGACTTAATCAGAGGTTCCTTAGCCAAGCTCGCGGTGCCTGACCAGCACCTGGTTCTGCGCACGGAAATGCTCGGCAAGCTTTTCCGCGAAATACACCGAGCGATGACGCCCGCCGGTGCAGCCCAGGGCGACAGTCAGATGATCGCGGTTGTCGCGGGCAAAGCACGGCAGCCAATTTTCTATGAAGCGCCGGATATCGTCGAGCAGGCCGAGTACGCTCTTGTCGTTTTGCATATACTCGATTACCGCCTTGTCTTTGCCTGTGAGATCGCGCAGCACCGGATCGTAATTCGGGTTGGGCAGGCAGCGCACATCGAACACCATGTCGGCATCCAGCGGGATCCCGTTCTTAAAACCGAACGACTGGAACAGCAACGTCAAGCGCGAGCGGTTTATCTTCAGCAAATCCTTGATCCAGCCGCGCAACGCGTTGGGGTTGAGATCGCTGGTGTCGATATGCTGCGCCAGATCGCCGATGTCGGCGAGCTTTTCGCGCTCGAGCTGGATGGACTCAGAAAGCGTGTGCGTGTCGTTGTTTAACGGATGGCGCCGGCGCGTTTCCGAAAAGCGCTTCATCAGCGTTTCATTTTTCGCTTCGAGGAACAACAGGCTGACATCAATTCCTTGCCGTTTCAGTTCGGCAACATGCTGCGGCAGCTGGTTGAGCGTGTCGCCGCTGCGTACATCGATACTGGCGGCAACCTTCGAGTAGCCCGCGTCCTGCAGGAAATGCGTGATATCGGGCAAAAGTTTCGCCGGCAGATTGTCCACGCAGTAAAATCCGCTGTCTTCGAGGACGTTGAGAGCGATGCTTTTGCCTGAACCGGAAAGGCCGCTGATCAGAATAAGCTGCATAGAGCGTGGTGAGCGCGCACCGCCGGCGTCAAAACCCATTCACTGTTTGCCGCCCGCTTGATTGTCCATCATTTGTTCGTGGCGCTGGATGAATTCCTTAGTGCTGTCTATGCCGCGCAGCTGCAGGATATAGTTGCGCACCGCGGCTTCCACCAGCACCGCGAGGTTGCGCCCTTCCGCCACCGGAATGGTCACTTTGCGGATTTTTAAGCCAAGTACGTTCTCGGAACTCGCGCCCAGAGGCAGCCGCTCCAGTCCGGGAACGTGCGACCCCTTCGGCTTTTCCAGGTGCGCGATCAGCTTCAGGTTCATTTTTGGCCGCACAGCGGTTTCGCCGAAAATGGTGCGTATGTTCAACACGCCCAGGCCGCGCACCTCGAGAAAATCCTTAAGCAATGGCGGGCAGCGGCCTTCCAGTGTTTCCGGCGCAATTTGGTAGAACTCTACGCTATCGTCGGCGACCAAGCCGTGCCCGCGGCTGATGAGCTCCAGAGCAAGTTCGCTTTTCCCCACCCCGCTTTCCCCGGTGAGCAACACCCCCATACCCAGCACATCAAGAAACACACCATGCAAGTTGGTCGATTCGGCCAGAACTTTGGATAAATACACGCGCAGGATGTTCATCAATTGTAGACTGGACTGGGCGGAACGAATGAGCGGGATTTGTTTTTCTTCCGCAAAAGCTTGTACCGCTGGCGGCACTACACCATTGCCGGCGATGATGAAGCAGAACGGCGGGTTCACGGAAAGGCTTTGCAAAGACTGCCGCAAGGAAGAAGGATCGAGTTTGCTCAAATACTGAATTTCCGCGCCATCCAGTACCTGCACCCAGTTGGGATGGATGAAATTAAGATGGCCGATTACTCCTTTAGTTGAACTGTTGATATCGTCGCTGCTCATGCTGCGGTTCGCTTCTCCGGTGATCCAGGAGAACACGAGCCTGTCGCAGTTATCTTGAAACAGCTGAGCTGCGCTGATTTGGGGCATGGGTCTGCCATTCACTGAGGAGTTGATGAACTTGCGAGGCGTCCTGGCTTGCCAGCAAGGCTTCGCGCAGGTTCCTGTCGCAGAAAACTTGAGAAAGCTCGCTTAAGATCTCCAGATGCAATTCGGAGGCGCGTTCCGGAACCAGCAACACAAAAATCAGGTTGACCGGCATGCCGTCCGGGGCGTCGAAAGGAATCGGTGCCTTGGTTCTAATCAGCGCGCCGACCGCTTCCTTGAGTGATTTGATTCTGCCGTGCGGGATGGCGACGCCCTGTCCCAGCCCGGTTGAGCCCAGCTTTTCGCGCGCGAACAGGCTGTCGAAAACTTTGGCGCGTGCTATTCCCTGGTTGTTTTCAAACAGCAGCCCCGCCTGCTCAAACACGCGCTTCTTGCTACCCGCATCCAGATCGAGAATTATATTGGAAGGGGGAAGCACTTTTCCTATCAGATTCATGCTCTGCGCTTTCGTGGTTTCACCTGACAACCGGCTGGCTAGGGAAAGATGTAATCGCGGATTGCCGGGCCAACTTCCAGGTGATGACCGCTGAGACTTAGGTTCATTTGGCGTCCTTATGGGATCATAAAGATTTACGCATGCTTACGGATGGAATCTGCAAAGCTTCGCGATACTTGGCGATGGTGCGGCGGGCGACAACGATCCCTTGCTGCCCGAGGATTTCTGAAATCTGGCTGTCGGAAAGCGGTTTTTTCGGATTTTCCGCGGCTACCAACTGCTTGATGAGAGCACGGATCGCGGTGGCGGAACAGGCGCCGCCGGTTTCGGTGGTGACATGGCTGCCAAAAAAATATTTCAGCTCATAAGTGCCGCGCGGCGTTAGCATGTATTTTTGCGTGGTCACGCGGGATACGGTGGATTCGTGTAGCTCCAGCGTCTCGGCAATCTCGCGTAGCACCAAGGGGCGCATCGCTACTTCGCCGTGCTCGAAGAAATGGCGCTGGCGGTCAACGATTGCCTGCGACACGCGCAAGATGGTATCGAAGCGCTGCTGCACGTTTTTGATCAGCCATTTCGCTTCCTGCAGCTGACCGGCGAGCTTCTGGAAGCTTGCGTCGCGGTTGCGGTGCAAGATGTCTGCGTACATGCGGTTTACTCTCAGTTTTGGCATGGCTTCAGCATTGAGGCTCGCCACCCATATGCCTTTGACTTTCTTGACCACGACATCGGGCACGATATAACGCGTCTCAAGCGCCGCGTAATCCGCCCCCGGACGAGGGTTGAGGCTGGTAATGAGGTGCTGCACCTGGCGCAAAGTGAGATCATCGCAATGCAGAAGTTTTTTGAGCTTGCCAAAATCGCGCGCAGCCAGGCTGTCCAGATGCTGGGTGACGATGACAAGAGCTTCCGTCCGGAACGAGGTATCTTCAGGCAGGGCTTGCAGTTGCAGCGCCAGGCACTCGCTGAGATTGCGCGCGCCCACGCCCGTCGGTTCCAGTTTTTGCAGGTGCTGCAACGCGGTTTGCAGTTCTTCCGGGCTTACGCTGAGCTCTTCGGGCAGCAGCGCAACGAGTTCCTCCAGCGGTTGCGTCAGGCAGCCGTCCTCGTCGAGTGCATCAATCAACAGCGATACCAACCTATTGTCGCGTTCCGGGAGTTTGGTGAGATTGAGCTGCCAGTTAAGATGCTCGCGCAAGGTGGGCGCAACAGCGGCAAGCTGCGGGTATTCGCTTTCCTCACTCTCGCCGCGCGCGCTGTATGACCCCGTATCTTCAAGCCATGGGCCTTCCACCACGTCGTCTGCGCTGGGTGCAGCTTCGGGAGAGGTTTCTTCAGCCTGCTCACTAGCGGTCAACCCGTCATGGGAAATGGTGTTGATACTACTTGAAGGCAGCGGTGCCGCTTCTTCGCTCATCTCCTCGTCGCGCTCGAGCAGGGGGTTTTCCTGGAGAAAACGTTCCAGTTCCTGGTTAAGCTCCAATGTTGAGAGTTGCAAGAGACGTATGGATTGTTGCAGTTGCGGCGTCAGCGTCAGATGCTGCGACAGCTTGAGCTGTAGAGTGTGCTTCATTCTCTTTAGGTGTCGGGTTTTTGATTGCTGGCCGTGGCTTCAAGGGCGGTGTCATATCCCGCAACTATAGCCGGAAATGTTCGCCCAAATACACTTTTCTCACGCTTTCATTATAAACGATTTCTTCGGGTTTGCCGTAGGCCAGGACTGAACCGTCGTTAATGATATAGGCACGGTCGCAAATTCCCAGAGTTTCTCGCACGTTGTGGTCTGTGATTAGCACACCAATGCTTTTTTCCTTCAGGAAGCCGATGATTTTCTGGATATCCAGTACTGCGATGGGGTCAATTCCGGCAAAAGGTTCATCGAGCAGAATAAAACGCGGTTGCGAAGCCAATGCCCGGGCGATTTCGACGCGCCGCCGTTCGCCACCGGAGAGGGAGAGCGCGGGGTTGTTGCGAAGGTGGCTGATGTGCAAGTCGTGCAGCAAATCGTCCAGCCGGTTCTGGATTTCATCAGGCTGGAAATCCTGTAATTCCAGCACCGACTGAATATTTTCCGCCACTGTCATCCTGCGGAAAATCGAGGCTTCCTGCGGCAGATAGCTCAAACCCAAACGAGCGCGGCGGTGAATCGGCATATGGCTTAAATTGAGGTCATCTAGCATGATGCTACCGCCATCGAGCAAAACCAGGCCCACCATCATGTAAAAGCAGGTAGTCTTGCCGGCGCCGTTGGGGCCCAGCAAACCGATTACTTCGCCGTCGCTGACTTCCAGCGAAACATCGCGTACCACCGTGCGAGATTTATAGCGCTTTTTAAGTCCCTGTGCTTTAAGTTTGCTCATTTTCGGTAGCCAAAAGTCAACGGAAAGCCGGTTTCATCACCGTTTTTTTGCCGTTTATTTCCCGGGTTGATTAGTAATGCTCGAAGAAGGTTTCAGCGTTGCCGGTGGAACAGGCGGAGTGGGTTTGGCGTCCTTTTCCTTAGGCTGGATCACCGCGCGTACCCGGCCGCCATTGGCGGGTTGCTTGCCGCTCAATGCCTGGTAAAATTCTGTGATTGCATTGTAGGAAATATAATTGCCGCGCAATTCGTCCTGGCCTCGTTTAATGTGGGCGCTGTTGAACAACTCCAGATTCTCCGTTTTGCCGTCGTATTCGATGCGCTCCGCCTCACCTTCGATGTACTCGTCAACGCCATCCATTTTTTGGCGGAAAGTCGCGAGATTGCCGTACGCGATACCGGAATTGAAGCCCGCCGCATCCTGGCGCACGATTATTTTGCTGGCATGGATGACGATCGTACCCTGGGTTAGTACCACATTGCCTTCAAACACGCTAACTTTGTTGGCGTCATCCACATTCACTTTATCGGCTTCGACATTGACCGGTTTGCCGCGGTCGGCGCGCTCTGCAAGCGCGGGCGAACATACCAGCAAGGCGCTCAGTGCCCATTGCAACAGGTGTCCGGTCTTACCTGGGGTTGTCATAATGTCCCTTAACATTGGATAGCAATTTAAGCACCCGCGTATCGCTGTTCAATTCTAAGCCAACTGCGGTAACGATGCTATGCGGATCGGTCAATGTCACCGGCTTGTCGGTTTTCGCCAGATCCTGATCGGGGATAACGTGCAGAAAACTGGTAAAGGCCTTGAGTTCAGGATAATTGTCACGCGCTTCTCGCACCACTTTAACATCACCAGTGAAATAGGCATCCTCGCCTCCGCTCGTCAGCAGCGCCTGGTTTGAGGTAATGTTGATTTCCGGTTTGCCTCCCTCGATATGTCGAAGCACCGGACTTTCCAAATGCGTGGTGTCGTCGTCCGGATAATGCACCATTTTTTTTGCAGTGAGAATATAGCGCGGCGTTCCATCCTCGCTCATGCGTGTGGAGGTAAAGTTTTCCACGATGTAGTCAGGATCGTGGCGGCTGCTGCCGTCGCGCTTCGGTGTGAGGGGCTGTACTTTGCTATCGAGCCACCAGGTCAATGCCGCGAGCAGGAGTAGCATCAGTACTGGTACCCATATGAGCAGGCGGCTGCTCATTTCAGATAGCGCGACAATTGCGCCTGGAAGGTTCCTTGCGCCTGCATGATGAGCTCGCAGATTTCGCGTACCGCTCCGCACCCGCCCGGCAGTTGCGTGATGTAATGCGCGTGCTGCTTTACCAGAGCCGGGGAATCGGGCACGCATACGGCAAGACCACAGCGACGCATCACAGGCAGGTCCACTACATCATCGCCGATATAGGCTGTGGCTTCGGGGGTAAGCCCGAATTTCGCGAGCAGGGAGGAAAAGACCCCAAGCTTGTCTTCCACTCCCTGGTAGAGAAGGCCGATGCCGAGATTTTGAGCGCGCATTTCCACGCAGCGCGAAGTCCTGCCGCTGATTATGACAAGCTCCACACCGCTTTGCTTGAGCATGCGCATGCCGTGGCCATCCAGCGTGTTGAAGGCCTTGTACTCATCACCGCTGTCCGAGATATACAGGCTGCCATCCGTGAGTACGCCGTCCACGTCGAAAATCGCGAGACGTATATGCTTGGCTTTTTCAAACACGTCTTGCATGTTAAGGAACCGCTGATTGCTGGCAGCCCGTCAAATGACTTTGGCTCGGAACAGGTCATGCATATTGAGCGCGCCGTTCAAGTGCTGTTCCGAGTCAACCACCAACAGCTGATTTATCTTGTACTCTTCCATCATTTGCACTGCTTCTACGGCCAGATGGTCAGCGCCGATGGTTCGTGGGTTACGCGTCATGACTTGTGCCACCATGACCGCGCGCAAATCCGTGATTTTGTCCAGAGCGCGGCGCAAATCGCCATCGGTAAAAATGCCAACCACTTGTTGTCGTGAATTGATCACCGCAGTCATACCCATGCCTTTTTTTGATATTTCCAGAATCGCCTGCGACAGCGAAGCACTATCAGGCACGACCGGCAAGGTCGCCCCTGTGCGCATTACATCACGTACGTGGGTTAGCAGTTTTCTGCCAAGCGTTCCACCCGGGTGCGAACGCGCAAAATCCTCGGCGCCGAACCCTCGAGCGTCGAGTAGCGCTACCGCCAAGGCATCGCCCAAAGCCAGTGCGGCGGTGGTGCTGGCGGTAGGCGCAAGCCCCAGAGGGCATGCTTCCTCGGCCACAGCGGCGTCGAGGTGCACATCGGCTTCGACCGCGAGTGTGGATTTGGAATTACCAGTAATAGAAATAAGTTTCGCGCCCTGACGCTTGATGAGAGGCACGATAGTGAGAAGCTCAGCGCTTTCACCGGAATTGGAAAGCGCGATCATCACATCGTCGCGGGTGATCATTCCCAGATCGCCGTGACTCGCTTCCGCGGCATGCACAAAAAATGCGGGTGTGCCCGTGCTTGCCAATGTAGATGCGATTTTGCGCGCGATGTGGCTGGATTTGCCTATCCCGCTTACTACTACCCGTCCACGGCAGTGCAGCATCAGCTCCACTGCGCGTGCAAAATGGTGATCCAGCCGTTCGATTAAAGCAGTGATGCCGCGCGCTTCTATTTCCAGCACATGCCGCGCCAGAGCGAGCGCCTGTGGCTGCGCAGACTTGGTGGGATTTTTCATGGTGCTCATCGACGCAAGTATAGCAGAAGGCGCCCCGGACTCGGACTCGCGCAGCGTGGAGCGGGAAGGGGCGCAAGCTGCCGCAAGAAACA
>JAHFRG010000110.1 GCA_023258935.1 Betaproteobacteria bacterium | reverse complement strand
CGATTGTCCCCGGCATCATGCCTATTAACAAATTCGCGCAGCTTGCGCGCTTTTCCGACAACTGCGGCGCGGAAATCCCGCGCTGGATCCGCAAGAAGCTGGAGGGCTTTGGCGACGATACTGCGTCCATCCGCGCCTTTGGACTCGATGTAGTCACTCAACTCTGCGACCACCTGCTATCCAGCGGTGCGCCCGGCCTGCATTTCTATACTTTGAACCAAGCCGGACTTACCACCACAATCTGGCAACGGCTGGGTTTGTAACACGCATCGCATGAGGCGTTTCCTTAAAGATCCTCTCTGTCTCATCGCTCTGGCAACGCTCTTCGCCATTGCAATCGAGTTTTTCGGCTTGCGTGCTTTGCTTTCCCTGGATAACCGCGTATCTGATTTCCTTGTGAGAAAGCAAGCACTCTCGCTTAGCCCCGACCCCGATATCGTGTTTGTGGATATCGACAATGATAGCTTGGCGGCGATGGCGGATGTTGCCGGTAACTGGCCTTGGCCAAGGTCTGTACATGGTGAGTTGGCAGAGGGTATTTACAAACAGCGACCCCAAGCCATCGTTTTCGACATCCTGTTTTCCGAGCCTGACAAATACCGACCTGAAAGCGACAAGTCTTTTAACGAGGTGATTCGCGAAATTCACAACGTGTATTTTCCGATTCTGCGCCTCGATCACGAAGACGATACACAAGGGGTAAAGCTGAAATCGATGGCCGAGCCGCTTGCCTTGCAGCAGACTCCGAAAGCCGATCCAGAAGCGAGCGCGGCATTGCTTTTGCCACTGGTGGTGGAACAACCAAGCTGGCGCGCGGGCACTATCAATTACAACGAGGACAAGGACGGAATCGGCCGCAACTACGATCTTTATATTCAGGCATACGGCTGGCGCATTCCTTCATTGCCTGCGCGTCTCGCCGCTGATTTGGGTTACGCCCTGCCGGATTCTCAGAGCATCATTCTCGGCTGGCGAGGGGGCGCCTTCGCCTACAAACACATCCCTTATGCTGCGCTCTATGGCGACTTCGGCAGGCAAAAGCCGCTGCGCGACCCCGCCGAATTCAAAAACAAAATCGTGATCATTGGAACTACTGCGAGCGGAATGCACGACATCCGTGCAACGCCTGTGGCCAGTCTCTACCCGGGAGTGGAAATCCTCGCCACTGCGATAGACAACCTCAAGAACCGCCGCTACATGCAGCGAGCGCCAAATGCAATTCCGGCATTGCTGGCGGTGCTGCTGGTGATCACCCTGTTTGCAGGGTTTCGTGCGCGCTTGAGCCCTTTTCGAATAGGCGCCGTTCTCGCTCCAGCCTCAGCTATCGTGCTGGGTGCGGGCTACTTCGCAGTCGGTTACCAGTACCTGTTACCGGTTTTCTCTCCCTTAGCGTTTGCCTGGTTTTTCTACTTCGCCGCTGCGCTGTATTCGTATCTCAAGGAGCGCAGGGCGCGCGAGCAGGCGGTCAGCATGTTCAGCCGCTTCCTGGACCCGCACGTAGTCGAGCAATTGGTAGACCAGGGTCAAACTGTGGAATCGCTAAGCGGTCAGACGCGCGACATCAGCGTGCTTTTTTCCGATATCCGCGGTTTCACCGCCCTATCCGAGACCCGGCCGCCGCAGGAAATCGTTGCGTTCTTGAACCGTTACTTCAGCGGACAGGTGGAAGTTATATTCCGCCACGGCGGCACTTTGGATAAATTCATCGGCGATGCCATCATGGCATTTTGGGGCGCGCCACTCGACGACCCGGATCACGCCAGGCACGCGATCGATACGGCGCTGGAGATGAGCGAAGCACTGGAGCGGTTCAAATCCGAACTCAGCATCGACTTCGATATCGGCATCGGCATCCACAGCGGGCCGGCCGTAGTCGGATTCATCGGTTCGGAACAGAAGCTGGATTTCACCGTGATTGGCGATACCGTTAACCTGGCGAGCCGAATCGAAGGCATCACCAAAGGGGTGAGCCGAATTTTGGTCTCCAGCGACACGGTAAGCCGCGCAATCCAGGCGTTTGACTTTATTGACCACGGGTTTTATAAAGTCAAAGGCCGGATGCAGGAAGTTAATCTGTTTGAGCCCAGGAAAAGAATGTAATGAGGGGTTAGCTATGCGGATTATGGTGATAATCATTTTATTTCTGCAGGTTGGGGCGGCCTTTGCTGTGGAATACGGCTATACGGTGAGAAGCACCGATCTTAAAGACTCGCCGTACACCGATGCCAAGACGCTTGCCACTCTGCCGGAACAAACCAAGGTGGAAATCATTTCACGCCAGGGTGCCTGGCTGCAGGTGAAAGAACAGCAAACAGGCTGGGTGCGCCTGCTCAGCCTGCGCATTGGCGAAGGACGGACGACAGGCGGCGACAGCGGACTTAAATCACTCATTAATCTCGGTCTCGGGCGCAGCGGCAATACCGGCGTCACGGTAGCGACCGGAGTAAGAGGCCTTTCCGAAGCCGACTTGAAAAATGCCCGGCCCAACCCGCAGGAACTGGAAAAACTGCGCCATATGACAATCCCTCCTGCTGAAGCGCAGAAATTCGCAGCCAGCGCCAAACTCACTGCGCAGCAAATCAATTATCTGCCAGAGCCGGCGCAAACACAGGCAACGGGGACCAGCAATCCGACGCCGTTTGGAGGTGAGCGATGAGACGGATCGTTATTTTGTTGCTTGCGCTGGGTATGGCGTATCAAGCATGGGGATTTCAGTTGGATCTGGGAAAAGTAAAAGACTTGGTAACCCATGCCGGCCAACTTCGCGAAGTTAATGAAAAAGAGGAAGTGGAAATCGGCTCAGGCGTTGCTTCCAATCTGCTCGGCGCAGCACCGCTCGTGCCGGATGCACGCGTGCAAAAATACGTGAACCAAGTCGGCAGGTGGGTCGCACAGCAAAGCGAGCGACCGAATCTGGAATGGCATTTCGGAGTACTTGAGAGCGATGACGTGAACGCGTTTGCCGCCCCCGGTGGCTATGTGTTCATAACCAAAGGATTGCTTTTGAAAATGAACAGCGAGGCGGAGCTTGCCGGCGTGCTGGGACATGAGATCGGGCATGTGTTGAAAAAACACCATCTCAAGGCAATCCAGAAAAATGCGCAGATGGGCTTGTTTGCCGACGCGCTGTCAATCGCCAGCCAGAAAAGCAAGAACACTGAAGCGCTGAATAAAATCTCTGGCATCGGCACGGAGTTATACGCGCGCGGCCTCGACAAGGATGATGAATTCGAGGCGGACCGCATCGGCGTCGTGCTTGCAGCGCGCGGGGGCTATGATCCCTACGGGTTGCCGTTGGTATTGCAGACGCTCGCAAACTTAAACCCGCAGGACAGTTCGCTTGCGCTGATGTTCAAGACCCATCCTGCGCCCACAGCCCGCCTAGAAACCCTGGACAAGGCAATGTCGGTGAATCTCGACAAATATGCGACGCAGCCGGAGCTGGCAGCACGCTTTGTAAAAACCCTCGAGCCCAATCAGGGAAAGCAGTAGTAAGAACCGCGTTATACGCTGGGAGCCGATAAAATGAGGATGCACAGCGCGCGCCGCCAAGACCTCGGCTTGACAAAAGCCGAGTACGCCATCCTCAGG
>JAHFRG010000109.1 GCA_023258935.1 Betaproteobacteria bacterium | reverse complement strand
TTCTCGTAATGATTGAAAATCGCGTCCACCACTGCTTTGGGTTCATTGATAACCTGAATGAGATGCATATCCTCGGCGTCCATCATGTTTTCCGCGACCAGCACCTGCTTAAACCAGTCCAGCATGCCGCGCCAGAATGGTTCGTGCACCAGGATGATAGGCATTTTGCGCGTTTTGCCGGTCTGTACCAGAGTGAGCGCCTCCATCAGTTCATCCAGCGTGCCGAAGCCGCCGGGCAGAACCACGTATGCGCTGGCGAACTTCACGAACATCACCTTGCGTGCAAAGAAATGCCGGAATGTCTGGCTGATATCTTGGTAGGCGTTGCTGCGCTGCTCGTGAGGCAGCTGGATATTCAGGCCAATGCTTGGGCTTTTGCCGAAATATGCGCCTTTGTTGGCGGCTTCCATGATTCCGGGCCCGCCGCCGGAAATTACGCTGAATCCCGCATCTGACAGTTGCCGCGCTATGGCTTCAGCAAGCTTGTAATAGGGGTGATCTTGCGCGAGGCGCGAGCTACCGAATATGCTTACTGCGGGACTGATCGCGACCAAACGTTCTGTGGCTTCCACAAATTCTGACATAATCGCAAATACGCGCCAAGATTCGCGCGCTGACCACGATTTCTCAAGAAATTCTGGAGTGATTGATTGTTGCAATTTCTCTGGAAGGTTCATTTTGGAAATCCGTTTAATGAGTTCAAAGTTTAACATGTGCGGCAGGCCGAAATGAAAAATACCTCCGGAAATTCCGGAAGGGAACACGTCGCACCATCAAGCGGAAGTAAAACGCTGCTTTTGGTCGACGGCTCCTCGTACCTGTACCGCGCATTTCACGCACTGCCCGATTTGCGCAACCGCCGGGGCGAGCCCACGGGAGCGATTTACGGTGTGCTCAATATGCTGCGTCGTCTGCAAAGCGAGTACAAGGCTGATTATAGCGCCTGCGTGTTCGACGCAAAAGGCAAAACCTTCCGCGAGGACCAGTATCCTCAATACAAAGCTAACCGGCCTGCAATGCCGGAAGATTTGGCAGCCCAGATTGAACCACTCCACGAATGCATCCGCGCACTGGGCTGGCCGCTGCTCATCATTGATGGTGTGGAAGCTGACGATGTCATTGGCACGCTAACCACGCTTGCTGCGCGCGAGGGAATAAAGAGCATTGTTTCCACCGGGGACAAGGACCTTGCGCAATTGGTGAACCCACAGGTTACGCTCATCAACACCATGAGCAATGAAAAACTCGATGAGCAGGGTGTGGCTGCCAAATTCGGGGTGGAGCCTTCACGCATCCTGGATTATCTGACGCTGATTGGTGACAGTGTAGATAACGTGCCAGGCGTGGACAAGGTCGGGCCAAAAACCGCTACAAAATGGCTGTCACAGTATCAAACACTTGACAACCTGATGGCGCATGCAAGTGATATCCCAGGCGTCGTGGGCGAGAATTTGCGCAAATCCCTCGACTGGCTGCCACAGGCACGCCGGTTGCTCACCCTCAAATGCGACGTGGCTTTGCCGGTCGCTCTTTCCGACCTTGCACCGCAATCTCCTGACAACGCAAAACTGACCGAATTATTCGAGCGTTTTGAATTTAAGAGCTGGCTTAAAGAGAATATGCGGTTAGGCGTAAGGAGTAAGGAGTCAGATCAAACCATAAACCAAGTGGTCAGCCCAAGCCACTCATCCCTTACTCCTCACCCCTCACAAAAGAATTACGAAACCGTTCTGACCGAAGCACAACTGGAAACATGGCTGAAGAAAATTAATGATGCCGCCCTGGTTTCCATTGACACCGAGACCACCGGACTGGATCCGCTGCAGGACAAGCTGGTCGGGATATCATTCTCGGTGGAAGCGCATCATGCCGCTTACATTCCCCTCGAGCACCGCTATTCCGGGGCGCCGACTCAGCTTGATTTCCATCAGGTTTTACAGCGGCTCAAACCTTGGCTGGAAGATGCTGGGAAACCCAAGCTGGGACAGAACCTCAAGTATGACAAGCACATCTTCGCCAATCACGATGTCGTGCTCTCCGGAATTGCGCATGACACCTTGCTGCAATCCTATGTGCTGGAAAGCCACAGGGCGCATGACATGGACAATCTGGCGCAGCGCCATCTCGGCGTCAAAACCATCACTTATGATGAAGTGACCGGAAAAGGCGCCGGCCGGATCAGTTTTGAGCAGGTGGCAGTGGACAAAGCTACCGAATATGCAGCTGAAGACGCCGACATCACGTTACAACTGCATCAGGCACTATATCCGCAAATTGCTGCTGACCCCAAACTGGAGATGATTTACCTGCGTATCGAGATGCCGCTCCTCGACGTGCTCTTTGACATGGAGAGAAACGGCGTGCTGCTGGATGTGAAACTGCTGGGGGAACAAAGCCGCGAATTGGGAAACAGGATGCTGGAACTTGAAACCGAGGTGTACCGGCTTGCGGAACAACCGTTCAATCTCAATTCGCCGAAGCAGATCCAGGAAATCCTGTTCGAGCGCCACAAGCTTCCTGTGATAAAGAAAACGCCCGGTGGCGCGCCCTCCACCGATGAAGACGTGTTGCAGGAGCTCGCACTGGATTACCCTTTGCCCAAGCTCATCCTTGATTATCGCGGCCTGGCCAAACTCAAATCCACATATACCGACAAATTGCCGCGTATGGTGGACCCTGCCACCGGGCGGGTGCACACCAATTATGCTCAAGCGGTGGCAGTGACGGGCAGACTTGCCAGCAACGAACCCAACCTGCAGAACATTCCGGTGCGCACTCAGGAAGGACGCAGAATCCGCGAAGCATTTATCGCTGCTCCGGGCCATCAGATTGTATCAGCAGACTATTCGCAAATTGAACTTCGTATCATGGCGCATATCTCGCGGGACGCGAACCTGCTCAAAGCCTTTGCTGCGGACGAGGACATCCATCGCGCCACCGCAGCGGAAATTTTCGGCATTTCTACGAATGAAGTCGGAGCGGAGCAGCGGCGCTACGCCAAGGTGATTAATTTTGGCCTGATTTACGGCATGTCCGCGTTCGGTTTAGCCAGCCAGTTGGGCATCGAGCGGGCGGCGGCACAGCTTTACATGGAACGTTATTTCGCCCGTTACACGGGGGTTGCGGACTACATGCAGCGCACCCGCGAACTTGCCAAACAACAGGGCTTTGTGGAAACCGTGCTTGGCAGACGGCTTTGGCTTCCCGACATCAACAGCTCCAGTGGCGCGCGCCGGCAGGGCGCAGAGCGTGCGGCAATCAACGCGCCGATGCAGGGCACTGCCGCGGATCTTATTAAACTTGCCATGATCGCAGTGCATGGATGGCTTGATCAGAAGCGTCTCAACGCCAGGCTCATAATGCAAGTGCACGATGAGCTGGTGCTGGAAGTGCCGGATGATGAACTCGAGCTGCTGAAAACCGAGTTGCCAAGACTCATGAGCGGAGTTGTTAAATTGGAAGTGCCGCTGGTTGTAGACGTCGGGGTAGGACCGAACTGGGAAAAAGCACATTAAGAGCCTCTAAGGACCAGGATGACAAGAAAGGCAATAAAGCACAAACTTAATATTTCCATCCTTACCACAGATTGCATGATCCATTGAGCTGTTGAACTATGGACAAGCTTAAA
>JAHFRG010000108.1 GCA_023258935.1 Betaproteobacteria bacterium | reverse complement strand
TTAATCCTGGGAGGCATGGTGGTTGCCTACCTGCTGCTGGTACAACGGGTGAAACGATTCTTTTACCTGCGCTTGGCTCCGGGTTAAAAAAACATCGTAACCGAGGCCGCGCAAGGGCGCACAAGCCGGTTTAGCATTGAACCTAAAATGATTTTTTAATTCCTACCATGAAACCGTGGGGTAGGACACTGAGTATCAGCGGATTGTCTCTGGAATGGGCATACCAACCGGTTAGCGTGCCCAATGCCCATCCGGCCAGGACGTCAGTTTGCCAGTGCGCCTGAGACTTCATGCGCGCAATACCATCGTAAAGCGGAAGCAGCTCGAGCGCGTAAACAACCGGATAGTCCTCGTGGTACTCAAAAACAAATGGCGTGATGACTGCGGCTACTGTAGTTACTTCTCCGCTGGGGAAGCTGTAGTGCGACCCGCCTTGAAACCAGGCATCGGGATCGTTTCCCTGAGTCGGGCGCGCGCGGGTAAATATATGTTTCAGAGCTTCGGCTGACGCTGAACCAATCGCCGTCGAGTCAAGCGATTGCCAATAAGTCTTGCCAAGCCGGGTTTCGCCCCCCTCCCAGACTGCGCCGATTACCACCACACCCACCGAGGAATAAAGCACTGCATGTTGAACGTTCCGGTTCCAAATCCCGCTGTCATCAGAGTTCCAGCGGTGATCGATCCCGAGAAAACCGCCACCCGCATGGGCGTGAGCGCTCCAAAACATAAACGCACAAATGAACGCGATTCCAAATGTGCGCGAAATCATCTCTAAGCGTAAGTTATCCAGAGCTATCAGAAGTCCGGTCGGACCTGAACGGTTTTTGTGATCTTGGTTGGTGATGCTAATTTCAATCGGAGTGCCTAACTATTAGGGAAAACCCCAATAAAAGGTCGTCGACCGACATGGGCCTTGCCGAAGTGAAACAGAGATGTTTAGGTGAGAGTAAAGACTGGACGGTGCAGCAGGTCTACTCGATGAACGAAGTACTGAAAGTTAAGGGTAAACCTGATGGTTGCCGTTTCGCACTCGCAAGCCGGCGACTAACTGGACCAGTTGGGCGAGCGAATTTGCCTCCATTTTATCCATGACTTTAGCGCGGTGGGCTTCGACTGTCTTGACGGTGATGCCAAACAGGTCCGCTATGAGTTTGTTTGATTTGCCTGCAATTACACACTCCATGACCTCACGCTCCCTGGAAGTCAGTTTCGCCAAACGCGAGTAAATCAAGGCTTGCTGTTCGTCCGCTTCGCGTTGTTGCGTATCGAGCACCAAGGCATTGCGTATAAGCTCAAGCATCTCGCTCTCGTTAAAGGGTTTCTCGATGAAATCCATGGCGCCCCGCTTGACCGCGCTTACCGCCATCGGAATGTCTCCATGGCCTGTTACAAAGATAACCGGCGTACGAATTCCCTTTTTATTCAACTTTTCCTGCAATTCCAGGCCGGTCATCCCCGGCATACGGATATCGAGCACCACGCACCCCGGCTTTTTAGATTTGCAGGATTCGAGGAATTCCGCGGCGCCGGCAAAAAGCTCAACTTCGAACCCATTCGACTCCAACAACCAGCTCAAGGAATCGCGAAAGGCTTCATCGTCATCCACGATATATATTTTTGCGTCAAGATCATGCATGCTGATGGCCCACAACGGGTAAAGTGAAATTGAACGTGCTGCCGCCTTCGGGATTGACTGCCGCCCATAGCCTCCCGTGGTGGAATTCAATTATAGAGCGGCAGATATTGAGACCCATGCCCATACCCTCCGTCTTGGTGGTAAAAAACGGTAGGAACAAATTTTCGCGCAACTCTTCCGGCAGTCCCAGCCCGTGATCGCGGATTGAGACTTCCACCGCATCGCTTTCATTTAAGGCGGAGCGGATCAGAATCTTCCTACGGCCAGACGGTGTGTTACCCATGGCTTCGCGAGCGTTTTTCAACAGATTCAGAATCACCTGCTCGATCATGCCCCGATCAATCAATACGGAAGGAAGGTCCGCCGCCAGGTCCAGCACCAGCCTGATGCCCGCTTTCTCAACCTCTATATCAACCATGCCGGCCAAGTCGGTAATGATATCGTTGATACGACTCGGTACACGATTAGGTTCTCTTCTGTTCACCAACTCCCGCACTCGATGAATAATCCCTCCGGCACGTTCGGCCTGAGCGCTGCTTTTTTCCATCGCCCCCAGCAAATCCTCCAGGTTCCATGTGCCGGAGCGCAGGCGCCGTACACAGCCTGTATTGTAATTGGCGATGGCGGCAAGAGGCTGATTAAGCTCGTGCGCCAAAGTTGAGGCGATCTCGTTCGCGGCAATCAGCCGTGATGTCAGCTCGAGCTTTTCGCGCTGGCGCCGGGTGATATCCTCCGCCAGCTTACGTTCGGTAATGTCGGTAATTACCGAGATAAAGCCGGTAATTACCTGCTGCTCATTGCGTTTATAAACCCAGTCTACTTGGACGTCGGCCAGCGCACCGTTTTTCCTTTTGACTTTCGCGAAGTATGGCGTTGGGTTGGGTTGCGCTTCGACCCGCAGTTGCATATTGCGCTTTGCTTGTTCACGTTCGGTATCGGAAGCAAAAAAATCGTAAATCGTTTTTCCGTACAGCTCCCCTTCCATATAGCCCAGCATCTGGTGGAAGGCCGGATTGGCCAATGTAATGGTTCCTGACAAATCGGTTTCATGTACGCCGTAAGGCAGAGTGGCGACCAGAGTTTGATAACGTCCTTCGCTCCGGTGCAGCGCCAAGCCTGCCTTGTTTAGCGCATCTTTCAGCTTGGATATGATAATGACGAACAGACAAAAAGTGATGAGCATGGTTACCCAATCCCAAAAAAAGTAAAATGGGCTGGTATAAACATGACCCGCGAGATAGTTGACTAGCGATTCCACTCCGCTGACAGTCAGGGAAGTCACCAGCCCGAAGGTGCGGCCCGCAGTCCACGTCACCAGCGCGATAGGCAGCAGATACAAAATCTCAATGTTGAGTTCATCACTGGTTACATAATCCACTGCTCCGATCGCCAAGAGCATCGCAACAGTATAGGCAATGAGCGACGCTGCGCTCAGCGTTGCAAAGTAGGAGCTGATTTTGTCCATCACTGTTGCCAGTTTTCCTTGGTCATTCAGCATAAAATAATGTTTGCACGCACTAAGAAAAAACAATGATCCGGAGCGAAAGCCGCAACGCACGTGCAGGCAAGACTTAGCGCGATTCTTGGTCTGATCATTTCCGGGTTTGAGGGCTTAATCTGATTCTTTATTATGGAGGACAATATGACGAAGTAGAAGCATACGGTGGAGCGGGTCATTTCTTTACCTGCCGTATTGCCGCTCACTCACCTATTCAATTAATTGGAATAAGGGTACAACTTGCAATTTGAAATCGCAACGAGCACCCGCCTTACCATCTATTACTCAAACCGGGTTGAGCATCAATACTGCCGCAAGGAATGTGGCTTACATTTTCCTTGTAACCGGGTCGCAAGAGCGGGTGGGCCTCAAATCTGGGAAAATTGTAAAACGCCCGATTTATAAGCTATATTAAGTAAAAGTATCACCATCGTGCGCGAGGCGCAATTCAACATCCAACGACAGTACTCAAACAGCCTGCATATATCCGGTAATAT
>JAHFRG010000107.1 GCA_023258935.1 Betaproteobacteria bacterium | reverse complement strand
TTCGATATTCTCTACGGCGAGGGTATTTCCCGCGAAGGCGAGATCATCGAGCTCGGCGTAATCCACAAGCTCATCGAAAAATCCGGTGCCTGGTATGCCTACAAGGGCGAAAAAATCGGCCAGGGCAAGGACAGCGCGCGCGAATACCTGAAAGAACATCACAAGATGGCGCAGGAAATTGAAGCCAAGATCCGCGCCAATGTCGGCGTGAATGTTCCTCAGCAGCTGGCGGGTGAAAAGACAGCTTAGCCTGCGTGAGCGCGCATTGCGCTGCCTCGTGCGGCGCGAGCACTCAAGACTGGAACTGCAACGCAAGCTCGCGCCGCATGCTGAAGAATCCGACGATATCCAGGCTTTGCTCGACGGTTTTGAGATGCGCGGCTGGCTCTCTGAAAAACGCGTGGTGGAGCAAACAGTCCATACGCGCCGAGCCAGATACGGCGTGGTGCGCATTGTTCGGGAGTTGCGCGGGAAAGGCATATCGGAAGAGGCCATCTCGGAAACCAAGCCGCAAATCATGGAAAGCGAACTGGAAGCCGCGCGAGCGGTGTGGCGGAAAAAATTCGGCAAGCTGCCCAAGAATGCCAGCGAGCGAGGAAAGCAAATCAGGTTCATGCGGGGCAGGGGATTTGATCTGGATGTTATCCTGAAACTCCTGCGGGGAACGGGCGAAGACGAATAGTGGGAAAGCAAGGTATGAACAGCAGTGAAATCCGCAATAAATTCCTGGATTACTTCAAGAGCAAGGACCACACGGTCGTGGCCTCGAGCCCGCTTGTTCCCGGCAATGACCCCACCTTGCTCTTTACTAACTCCGGAATGGTGCAATTCAAGGATGTTTTCCTCGGCCGCGAGCAGCGGCCATATGTGCGCGCTGTGAGCTCGCAGCGCTGCTTGCGCGCCGGCGGCAAGCATAACGACCTGGAAAACGTCGGCTACACTGCGCGCCACCACACATTTTTTGAAATGCTGGGCAATTTCAGCTTCGGCGATTACTTCAAGCGCGATGCCATCCGTTACGCGTGGGAATTTTTGACCGGTGTACTGAAAGTTCCTGCAGACAAGCTATGGGTGACGGTTTATGCCGAAGATAACGAGGCCGCTGAACTTTGGCTCAAGGATATTCGGGTTTCGGAAAAGCGCTTTGCGCGCATTGCCACGATGGATAATTTCTGGCAGATGGGCGAAACGGGTCCCTGCGGACCGTGCACCGAGATTTTTTACGACCATGGGCCGGGCATTCCCGGCAACCCACCCGGCACGCCCGGCGATCAAGGCGATCGCTTCGTCGAAATCTGGAACCTGGTGTTCACGCAATACAACCGCGACGAAGCGGGAACGTTGCACCCGCTGCCCAAGCCTTCGGTGGATACCGGCATGGGGCTGGAGCGCATCGCCGCGGTGATGCAGGGCGTGCATAGCAATTATGAAATCGATTTGTTCAAGGATTTAATCAAGGCCGCGGCGCGCGCCACGCATAGTAAAGACCTTTCCAGCAATTCGCTTAAAGTCATTGCCGACCATATCCGCGCGTGCAGTTTTCTTATCGTGGATGGCGTGATTCCTGGCAATGAAGGACGCGGCTACGTGCTGCGCAGAATCATCCGCCGCGCCATCCGCCATGGTTACAAACTCGGTCAAAAGCAGCCGTTCTTCCACTTGCTGGTCGCCGATTTGGTGAAGGCAATGGGCGCGGCTTATCCGGAATTGGGCAGCGGCGCGGAACGCGCAGCCAAGGTGCTGAAGCAGGAAGAAGAACGCTTCGCAGAGACATTGGAAAACGGCATGGAAGTGCTGGAATCCGCGCTTCATGCTGAAGACCGCATGCTGGAGGGCGAGACGGTATTCAAGCTTTACGACACTTATGGGTTCCCGCTCGACCTTACTGCAGACATTGCACGCGAGCGCGGCATTACTGTGGATTTCGCGGGTTTTGAAGCGGCGATGGAGCGCCAGCGCGAGCGCGCCCGCGCCGCATCCAAATTCAGCGCGCAGAGCACCGTTGCATACAGCGGCAAGCAAACGGAGTTTCACGGCTACGAGACGATGAAGCTTAATGCCAATGTCGTGGCGCTATACGTGGAAGGCGCTTCGATTGACCGCATCGCGAAGGACCAGCGCGCCATTGTGGTACTCGACCGCACGCCTTTCTACGCTGAATCGGGAGGCCAAGTGGGCGACCGCGGCATGCTGATTGGCCTGGCTACCCCACGCGCAACTTTCAAGGTAGAGGATACGCAAAAGGTTCAAGCCGAAGTGTTCGGTCATCACGGCATGCTCATGGCCGGCGAACTGCGCGTTGGCGACAGGGTGAGCGCGGAAGTGAATATGAATTTGCGCAGCCGCACCATGCACAACCATTCAGCGACCCATCTTATGCACTCGGCACTGAGGCAGGTATTGGGCACGCATGTTCTGCAAAAGGGTTCGCTGGTGGATGAATTCAAGACCCGCTTCGATTTTTCCCATCCTCAGCCGGTGACAACGGAACAAATCCTCGAAGTCGAAAACCTGGTCAACCGCGAAATCCGCCGCAACGAACCGGCCGAAGCGCGCATCATGAAATACGATGAAGCCATCAAGAGTGGTGCAATGGCGCTGTTTGGCGAGAAATACGGCGATGAAGTGCGGGTGATGCGTATGGGGGATTTTTCCACCGAGCTTTGCGGCGGCACGCATGTAAAGCGCACCGGTGACATTGGTTTCTTCAAGATTGTTTCCGAGTCCGGCGTGGCGGCGGGCATCCGCCGCGTCGAAGCGGTAACCGGCGAAGGCGCGCTGGAATACGTGCAGCAGCAGGAAGCGCAAATGCGGGAAGCTGCGGCAGCGCTGAAAGCGCAGCCGCAGGAACTCACTGCGAAAATCAATCAGATTATCGAAAACGTGCGCGCACTGGAAAAGGAACTCGGGCGCCTCAAATCCAGACTTGCTTCCTCGCAAGGCGATGAACTGATTAACCAAGCCGTGGAAGTCAAAGGCGTCAAAGTGCTTGCTGCCATGCTTGAAGGTGCGGATGCTAAGGCGCTGCGCGAAACCGTGGATATGCTCAAGGAAAAATTCAAATCGTGCGTCGTGGTTCTCGGCTCAACCGAAGGCGGCAAAGTCACACTGATTGCCGGCGTAACAGCCGACCTCACCTCAAAAATCAAAGCGGGCGATTTGGTCAATCATGTGGCGCAGCAAGTCGGCGGCAAAGGCGGGGGGCGGCCCGACATGGCTCAGGCAGGCGGCACCGAACCGGCTAAATTGCCGCAAGCATTGGCAAGTGTAAAGAATTGGGTAGCTCAAAAGTTGTGAGTGGGCTGTGGTTAGTTGCAAGCTAACGTGGAGCTAAGGCGCGCCGGGTACCACGCAACAACGAAGCGCGGTGCTTCAAGAACGTCCGCTCGAACGAAAGTTAGGAAGCAAGCTAACCAATGCCGATGTGAGTAGGGCACAGGCTCCCAATAGCATATGCTTCCAAAAAAGCGCGGTGCCTCTTAACACTAACTTTGACGCACCGAAACTTGTACTTGCCCCTCAGTTTGGAGCCGTCTCGATTGAATTTAACTCTCGTGAAGGAGGAAGCGCCCGCCATGTGGCTTCTAAGCCGCTGCGCAATGCCGCCCCTCGCCCGAGGGGTGCTACCAACGTGAGCTACCCTACCTCGGGGATCGTAGATCACGTACACGCCTTGACCCGCCGGCGCATTGAGCTTT
>JAHFRG010000051.1:7761-11429 GCA_023258935.1 Betaproteobacteria bacterium | reverse complement strand
AGCAAATTCGGCGTAATCGGGATGGTCAAGACCTGGGCCCGGGAACTGGGTAAAAGGGGAATCCGCACCAACGCGGTCTGCCCAGGATTCATTGAAACCCCCATTTTGAGTTCGATGCCGGATCGAGTGCTGAATGCCATCGTGGAGAGAGTTCCGCTGGGCCGCCTCGGCAGGCCTGAGGAAATCGCCAATACTTATGCCTTCCTCGCTTCCGACGAAGCGAGCTACATCAACGGTGCTGTTATTGAAGTGGGCGGCGGCGTCACGCTGTAAAATCTCGCGAAACTGCGGATTTCACCTTCGCTTTATCTCTCTCAGGTTTACCCTTTTTTGTTCTATTTCTCGAATAGTTTTTTCAGTTTCTCCCGGTTAGGTGAGAGCACCACGCCTTTCTCGGTGATAAGCCCGGTCACCAATTCCGCAGGAGTTACGTCGAACGCCGGGTTGCGCACTTTCACACCTTCAGCCGCCCATTGTGTGTGGCGGAATCCCGAGACTTCGGAAGCCGAGCGCTCTTCGATGGGAATTGCGGGGCCATTGGCAACGCCGAGATCTATGCTGGAAAGCGGACAGGCGACATAAAAAGGGATGTGGTGCCGCTGCGCCAGCACCGCCAACATGTAAGTGCCTATCTTGTTAGCCACGTCCCCGTTTGCAGCTACGCGATCGGTACCGACAACCACCACATCAATTTCTCCCCGGCTCATCAAATGTCCGGCCATATTGTCGGTAATCAGTGTCACCGGAATATTTTCCTGTACCAGTTCCCAGGCGGTAAGCCGCGCACCTTGCAGGAAAGGGCGGGTTTCGCCGGTAAACACGCTGACTTTGTTGCCAGCTTCCACAGCTGAACGGATGACTCCCAGCGCAGTGCCATGGCCAGCGGTGGCAAGCGCCCCGGCGTTGCAATAGGTAAGAATTCTTGCGTTATTTTTAATGAGCGCAGCGCCATGCTTGCCAATAGCGCGGTTCACACGTAGGTCTTCAGCTTGAATAGCCTTAGCCTCGTTAAGAAGTTTTTGCGCAATTACCGCATGACTCTGATGCTTTACCGTGCTCCAGGCTTGTCGCATCCGCTGCAATGCCCAGAATAGATTCACCGCGGTAGGCCGGCTATGCATTAGCTCGGTAAAGCTTTTTTCCAGGGCCGATTCAAAATCTTTTTCTGGCAGGCGCTCCAGGCGCCGCGCTTCCAATGCGATGCCATAAGCCGAGGCGCAACCGATAGCAGGTGCGCCTCTTACTACCATGTCGCGAATGCCTTCGGCGACGGCTGCTGCAGAATCGAAGGTCACATATTCAAACCGCTCGGGAAGAATGCGCTGGTCTATCATTTCCAGCTTGTTGTCCCGCCAGCGCAGGGTTTCGATTTTGCTGTTAGCTTGAGTCATCGATTCAGATTACCCGCTCGTTGCCGCCGTCTACCGGCACCTGCGCAGCAGTGGTCTTGGCAAACAGCGGGCCACACATTTCTGCCGCAAGTTCCGCAACATCGCAGCTCGTGACTTCAGTCCTCAGCACATTATTCTTCTTGTATTGCTGGACGCTGAGGCCGTATTGCGCTGCGCGCGATGCAAGCACTGCTTCGCTCCATATGGCGGTATCGAATACCGCATTAGGGTGAATAATATTAATGCGTATCCTATCCGCGCCCCATTCCAGTGCTGCCACTCTGGCGAGTTGATTGAGTGCGGCTTTGGAAGCAGAGTAAGCAGCAGCCCCCGGGCCAGGCGCGGGGACGTTTTTGGAACCGATAATCACCACGCGGCCGCCTTTGGGCGAAAGCTTCAGCAAAGGATGGCATTCACGCAGCATCAACAGATTGGCATCGAGGTTGATATTCATCACCTTGCGCCATTCATCGCCGTGCAATACTTCGATGCGACGGCTTGCTGGGAAAATTCCGGCATTGAGTATCAGCATGTCGAGGCCGCCGAAGGCTTTGACAGAGCAATCAAGCGCGATTGCCACAGCCGTTTCACTCGTCACATCGCAGCGCACGCCCAAAAAGTCGCTGCGTTTGTGCATCTGTTCAATGGCAGGATTCAAATCCAGCCCGATGACCGCAGCGCCTCGCGCAAGCAAGGAATCCACGCACGCCTTGCCTATGCCTGAGGCTGCACCGGTGACTAAAGCGATTTCGCCGGTGAACACAGGTGGCTTGCCGCTTTTCTTGAGTTTGGCCTGTTCCAGATCCCAGTACTCAACATCGAACAATTCTTTTGCCGGCAGCGCGCGATATCCACCCAGAGCGGTGGCGCGCAAAATGATTTCGATGGTGTGCAAATAAATTTCGGCGGCAACGGCCGCATCCTTTGCAGTTTGTCCCACTGTGCACAGGCCAAGCTCCGCATCGAGAATTACCCGCGGCGCCGGATCCAACATGGTTTTCTTTTCCTTGGTGGCGCGCACGTATTGGTGGAAATATTCGCGGTACCGCTTGGTATAAGTCTCAACATTCCTTCCCAGCATCGGCAGCCGTTTAGTGCGGATCACATGGTCAGGCGTAGCTGGACCTTGTTGTGAGATTTTCGCGACATCCTTGCGCTGTGCGAATGCCATAGTTTGGCTATTGGTGCAGGTGCTGAGAATGGCGGGGAAACCGGCAACCTTTGAAATCTCCCAGCGCAACGAGGCGAGTTCCGTTCTCAACGGTGTTTTGGAAATAGCGGCTGCGCGAGTAGCGATTTTCCAGGAGCTTTTCCTGGCCAGATATTTTTCTGCACGCGATACCAAGGCAATCATGCGTTCATAGGATTCCCTGGCGGTGGTGCCAAAAGAAAAAATGCCGTGGTTCATGAGCACCATGCCTACAGTGCTACGCTTAGCTTCCCTGGCGAATTGCCGGGCGCACACCTGCGCCAATTCGAAGCCCGGCATCACGTAGGGGATGATGACTACGCTCTCGCCATAGATATCCCTGATGCGTTGCTCGCCATTTGCAGTGTTGGTGACGGTGACCACCGCGTCGGCGTGGGTATGATCCACATATTTATAGGAGAGAATCGCGTGCAGAATGGTCTCGATTGAAGGCGCGGGAGCCGAAGCGCAAGTCATGTGTGTTTTCAGCTCATTCACCATTTGCGGGTCGGAGAGTGCTTTAAGCTTGGCAAGATGCAGCAAGTGAAGCAGGCGCACCGGTGAGAAACCGGCAGGTTCTATGGTTTCCAAATCCCAGCCGCTGCCTTTGACGTAAAGGATGTCCTCCTCTTTTCCAAGGATGTTGCGCTCACGGATCTTGACCGAGGTATTGCCGCCGCCGTGCAGCACCAGGGATTTGTCCCGGCCCAGAAGGCGCGAAGTATAGACACGCTGGCCTAGGTCGCCCTTGAACTTTGCCGCTTCTTTGTCGTTCCACAAGCTTTTCATGGTCATGTCATTGCCGGTTGCAATATTATATCGTTGGCAGGAAGGGTATTCCGCAAAAGATGCAAGATTACCAAATACGCGAAGTAAGCTGGCAAGAAGCACAGCATGAACTCAAGCGCGTCCGCAAGGAGGTTTTCATTGTCGAGCAGAACGTTCCGGTCGAGCTGGAATGGGATGGGCTGGACCCGGAGGCACGTCATGTTTTGGCGCAAAGCCGCAACGGCGAGGCCATGGGCACGGCGCGCCTGCTACCCGATGGCCAAATCGGCCGCATGGCGGTATTGAAAGAGTGGCGAGGG
>JAHFRG010000051.1:0-7661 GCA_023258935.1 Betaproteobacteria bacterium | reverse complement strand
GTGTGGGCAGCGCGTTGCTTGAAGCTCTTTTGCAAATGGCCAGAACTCGGGGATTCAACAAAGTGTTCCTAAATTCGCAGACCAGCGCTGTAGCATTTTATTCCCGTCGCGGTTTCAAGGTGGCCAGCGGGGAATTCATGGACGCAGACATACCACATGTAAGAATGGTTCTGCATTTATGAAGGTGTAGAGTCGATTAAGAACTCGTGACATACGTTAGCGCCTTCTACACCGGCCCGCTTAAAGGTGCGCTCGATGAGTTCGACTCGGTTGTCCGAATGGATAAAGAGCAGGGTGGAAGAACGCGTACCGTACTCGGCTGAAGCGGTAAAAACTGGTGACATCTGCCGTTCCCGTTCCAGCCCGATGCCAGTGTTCGGCAGCTCTTTATCTTCCGGAACAAAGCGATCGGCCAGAATGGCGAACAGCGCCTCGACGGAGGGCGGCTGCGGCGCTGAAAAAAGTCGTATGAGCTGTTTCTTGCTGCGCTCTACCTTGGGCCAGGGCGTATCCAGCAGATGGTTGCTCAAGCCATATAAACCGGGAGCGAGTTTTTGCGTTTTTCCGCCACGGTTCGAATAGTAGTAAACATCCTTGATGTCCCCGACAATCAGGTTAAAGCCATCGTATTGGGCGGAATGCTGTTGCAGCCGTTGTAAATAATCATCTGGGTTTTCTTTTCCAAGCAGATAATTGCTCACTAGCGCGCCGCGGGACGGAGAGTTTTTCTTCTGGGCAATGCCTTGGCGATAATTAGCGACGGCTGCAAAACGCCCGTTGCGCGTGATGCCAAGCCAGGTTCCGTGTTTCTGCAAGTCGCGGCCGCCGAGAACCTCCGGATGATCGTCCCAAAACGCCGCCGCCGCGGTGGAGCGCTCATAGAATTCATCGCGATTGGCGGCGAGCAGCAAAGGCCAATCCGGCGACAGCTTATAGGCAAGCAAAACAAGGCACATGATTATATGGCAAAGCACTCGGTATGACGCTGCGAGCCTAACTCAAGGAATTGCTGTATGCGGTATTCTTCGACAATACGCGTCAGGGCATCTTCGAAACTTTCTGTGTCGGCAACATTCTCGTAAACTTCCATCCACAACAGCGGCTCATCTCGTTTTTTCAACAGGCGTCCCGCAATCCCGGTCTGATTACGCAAAGCTATCTGCATTTCGTGGATTCGCGCTTCCAGTGCGGCAGCGCCGGCGGGTTCTACACGGTAATAAATGTAGAAATTAAGATGCATTACACGGAATAAGGAAGAGGCAGCAATTTCAATGCAGGGCCGCTCAGTGATTTCCAGTGGACGTCTTCAGCTTGGGCGCTGGCAATTTGAATCACTGCAAGCACATCATACCCGCCTTCAGGCGAAGCTGCGGCATTGACGATCATACCGCTTGCCTGACCTTGCACATCTCCGCTGAATAGCTCCTCTCCGGGCTGTGGGGGGTTTTCGCTGCGGATGTTGGCAAGATACATGCGCCGTTTAAGCATCCCCAGGTGTTGTGTCCGTGCGATAACTTCCTGTCCCGGGTAACAGCCTTTATTGAAGCTGATTGCACCGATGATTTCCATATTGAGCATTTGTGGCACGAACTGCTCCTGGGTCGCCGACGTGATAACCGGGATACCGTTGCGAATATTGAGCCAGTCCCAGCGCTGATTTCCCACCGCCGTGGCACTGCGGCTCAGCTTTTCCCACAACGCCGGCGCTTGCTCGGCAGTGGTGATGATTTGAAAGCGATCAGGTGATAGGCGGATTAGCGTTACTGATTCGTCATGTGTGGCTCCAAGCACCGACTGCGGAATGGCGACAAAGCACTTTTTCGCCAGCATTTCGGCGTTGTTTCCAGCGAGTCCGAGGGATACGTAGGTGCCGCTTGCGTCGCTGATTTTTACTTTGGAGCGCAATACAAATTTTGCGAGCCGACTTTGAATGCTCTCGCGCAAATCGCCATCAAGCTGGGCGAAATAGCCTTCGGTTGATTGCCAAAGCAGGAAACTCGCGAGCACGCGCCCTTTGGGCGTGCAGTAACTGCTGTATTGCGCTGTTGCCATGGAGACTTTTTGCACGTCGCTTGAAAGCTGGCTGTGCAGAAAAGCACGGCTGTCTTCCCCGTAAAAGTACAGCAAACTTAAATGCGAGAGATCGCAGAGTACAGTGCCCGTTTGGACGGCGTGAAGTTCCGCCTGCGGGTTGCCAAAATGGCTTACAACGTGGTTTTCAATTCTCGCGCCTGCGATTTGTAAATGCTGTTGCCAGTCTGCGTGCATGAGAAAGAGAGGAACTCAAACGGAGAGCACACTATTCTAACAAAGCCCACGCGATTTGGCTTTCAGAGCGCCAGGATTAATTGTTACCTGTTGCTTTTTGCGCTATCATATTAAACATAACTTACTGGCCATTTCATGACCAAGTATATTTTTGTAACTGGCGGCGTGGTTTCATCCCTGGGTAAAGGGATCGCCGCCGCCTCCCTCGCAGCCATTCTCGAATCCCGCGGCATCAAAGTCACCTTACTCAAGCTCGACCCCTATATAAACGTGGATCCGGGAACCATGAGCCCGTTCCAGCATGGGGAAGTGTTCGTCACCGAGGATGGTGCGGAAACCGATCTGGATCTCGGCCATTATGAGCGCTTTGTCAACGCCAAGATGGGCAAGCGCAACAATTTCACCACGGGCCAGATTTACGAAAGCGTGATTAAGAAGGAACGTCGCGGCGATTATCTTGGTGGCACAGTTCAGGTAATTCCGCATATAACCGACGAGATTCAGAGTTTCATCCAGCAGGGGGCGAACGGCGCGGCAGTCGCCATTGTTGAGATCGGAGGCACGGTAGGGGATATCGAGTCGTTGCCTTTCCTTGAGGCAATTCGCCAGATGAGCATCAAGCTGGGCCGCCACAATACCTGCTTTATTCATCTTACTTTAGTGCCCTATATCGCTTCCGCAGGCGAGATCAAAACCAAGCCTACGCAGCATTCGGTGAAGGAACTGCGAGAAATCGGTATTCAGCCCGACATCCTGTTATGCCGCGCTGACCGGCCGCTGCCTGATGACGAGCGCAGGAAAATCGCATTATTTACCAACGTGGAAGTGGAGGCCGTGATATCCGCGATGGATGTGGACAGCATCTACAAAATACCCGGCATGCTGCACAGGCAGCACCTCGACGACATCGTTTGCAGAAAACTTGATGTCAGCGCGCCGCCTGCCGATTTGCGCGCTTGGGATAAATTGATAGACGCCTTGGAGCATCCGTTGTACACGGTGGATATTGCGCTGGTTGGAAAATATGTGGACTTGACCGAGTCGTACAAATCTCTCTCCGAGGCGCTGGTTCATGCCGGTATCCATACCCATAGCAAAATCAACATTCACTATATCGACTCGGAAACCCTGGAAACCCAAGGCACGGCCTGTCTTGACAAAATGCACGCAGTCCTTGTGCCGGGCGGATTTGGCAAGCGTGGAGTGGAGGGCAAGATCAAGGCGATACGCTGCGCCCGTGAGAAAGGTGTGCCTTATTTAGGCATCTGCCTCGGCTTGCAGCTTGCTGTGATTGAATATGCACGGCATAAGGCGGGAATGGAGGGCGCCCACAGCACCGAATTCGATTCCCAAACGCCATATCCGGTAATTGCGCTGATCAGCGAATGGCGCAATCGTAATGGCAAGGTGGAAATACGCGACGCTCTCTCCGATCTGGGCGGAACCATGCGCTTGGGTGGCCAGGAATGCCTGTTGCAACGCGGCACCCTGGCGCGGCAGATTTATGACGCGGAGAAAGTGGTGGAACGGCACCGTCATCGCTATGAGGTCAATAACCATTTCGTGCCGCGTCTTGAGCAGGCCGGGTTACGGATTAGCGGCATTTCTGCCAGCGAAGACTTGTGCGAAGTAATCGAGCTGCCTGATCATCCCTGGTTTGTCGCCTGCCAGTTTCATCCTGAGTTCACGTCTACTCCCAGAGCAGGCCACCCACTGTTTAAGGCCTTTGTCGAGGCGGCACTGCGTTATTCCGGGGCGTGCATAGAAAGCACCAAACAGCTGAGTGTGGTTCGATGAAACTGTGCGGCTTTAACGCCGGACTCGAACACCCTTTGTTTTTGATAGCCGGCCCCTGTGTCATCGAATCGCGTCAACTGGCTCTTGATACAGCGGGTGCACTCAAGGAGATCTGCCATGAGCTTGGGCTTTCCTTGATTTTCAAATCCTCTTATGACAAGGCAAATCGAACATCTGGTAAATCCTTTAGAGGCATGGGGATGGATAAAGGTCTTGAGATATTACATGAGGTAAAATCCCAGATTAACGTTCCGGTACTAACCGATGTTCATGAAGTCGCCGATGTGCAACGGGTGGCGACGGTGGTGGACGTGCTACAAACCCCGGCGTTCCTGTGCCGCCAGACTGATTTCATTCAGGCCGTGGCTAGCGCAGGTAAGCCGGTGAACATTAAGAAAGGCCAATTTCTCGCACCATCAGAGATGAAAAACGTGGTTGAGAAAGCCCGCGAAGCGAGCGGCAGGGACAACATCATGGTGTGCGAACGCGGCGTGTCGTTTGGCTACAATAACCTGGTTTCCGACATGCGCTCGCTGATGGTGATGCGCGAGACCGGTTGCCCGGTGGTATTCGATGCCACGCATTCGGTGCAGCTGCCCGGAGGTCAGGGCAGTAAAAGCGGTGGTCAGCGCGAGTTTGTGCCGCTGCTGGCGCGGGCAGCGGTGGCAAGCGGCATTTCAGGGATATTCATGGAGACCCATCCTGACCCCGAGAAGGCCTTATCGGACGGTCCCAACTCCTGGCCACTCAAACGTATGCGTGAGCTGTTGGAAACCTTGAAAGCGCTGGATGAGTTGGTGAAACAACATGGTTTTGCTGAGCAGTCTGTCCAGGAAAAGCAGATTAAAAGGGTAAAAAAAGGTTAATCATGAGTGCCATCGTAGATGTAGTTGCGCGTGAGATTCTGGACTCGCGAGGAAATCCGACAGTTGAAGCGGATGTCTTGCTGGAATCAGGGGTACTGGGACGCGCTGCCGTGCCGTCGGGCGCTTCCACCGGAAAGAAAGAGGCACTTGAATTGCGCGATGGCGACAAGCAGCGCTATTTCGGCAAGGGCGTGCTCAAAGCGGTGGAAAACATCAACACTGAAATTTGCGAAGCGATTATCGGGCTGGACGCGGTCGAGCAAAGATTTATTGATCGCACCTTGATTGATCTCGATGGCACCGAAAACAAGTCACGCTTGGGGGCGAATGCCATTTTGGCGGTTTCCGTGGCGGTGGCCAAGTCCGCGGCGGAAGAATCCGGTTTGCCGCTGTACCGTTACTTCGGCGGCTCGGGGCAGATGCACATGCCGGTGCCGTTGATGAACGTGATCAACGGCGGTGCGCATGCCAATAACAATATTGACATGCAGGAATTCATGCTGATCCCTCTGGGCGCCAAAAGCTTCCGCGAAGCGCTGCGCTATGGCGTCGAAGTGTTCCACACGCTGAAAAAGTTGATAGACGAAAAAGGCATGCCCACCACTGTCGGCGACGAAGGCGGCTTTGCGCCCAACCTTGAAAACAACGAGGCGGCGCTGCAATTGATCATGCAGGCGATAGAAAAGGCGGGCTATAAACCAGGAGACGACGTGGCGATCGGCTTGGACTGCGCAAGTTCGGAATTTTTTAAAGGCGGCAAATATGAACTCGCCGCTGAAGGCATGAGCCTCAATTCCAAGCAATTCAGTGATTATTTGGCCGCCTGGGTGACCAAGTATCCGATCCTCAGCATCGAAGACGGCATGGCGGAAACCGATTGGGAAGGCTGGAAGACGTTGACCCGGCGTTTAAGTAATTCCGTGCAGCTGGTGGGCGACGATATTTTTGTCACCAACACCAAAATCCTCGCCGAAGGCATCAAACAGGAAATCGCCAATTCGGTGCTCATCAAGATCAATCAGATCGGCACGCTCAGCGAAACCTTTGCCGCCATCGAGCTCGCTAAACATTCCGGCTATACCGTGGTGATTTCACATCGTTCCGGCGAGACCGAAGACACCACAATCGCGGATATCGCGGTTGCCACCAATGCCATGCAGATTAAAACAGGCTCGCTGTCACGTTCCGACCGCTTGGCCAAGTACAACCAGTTGCTGCGGATCGAGGAGGACTTGGGCGATACGGCAGCTTATGCCGGCCGCAACGCCTTTTACCAGTTGCGCTGAATGAAGCTCGTACCCCTGATTCTGATTGCCCTAATCGCCGCGTTGCAATACCCGTTGTGGATGGGCAAGGGCAGTTGGTCGAGAGTTTGGGAAGTGGACCGGCAGTTGCATGAGCAAACCCAGGCCAACCAGAAGTTGCAGACGAGGAACGCTGCGCTGGATGCCGAAGTGCGCAACCTCAAGCAGGGCCTGGAGGCGATTGAGGAGCGAGCTCGCTCGGAACTCGGCATGATCAAGCAGGACGAAATATTTTTCCAGATTCTGGAAGACAAGCGAAAAGCCAATTGAAGCGTACCAGCGTGCCCTGAGCCACGGCCGTGGTGAAGTTTGCTGGCACCCGCCCCAAACAATTTCTACATCATGTTCCCCCATTAGCAAATCATTAAGTGGCTAATTATTAGACAATACCTCTCGCGAAAATTTCGGCCGGGGGTTACAATAGCCAAGGAGCTGCAATACGCGTTATTGAGTATTGTGGGATACTTTTTAAATTTGCATGTTTTTTTGGATAAATAGTTAACAGGAACAAATGAGCTCTCCGCTGGTGCTGTCACTCGATGTCGCTGGCCTTCCGCGCCGCTGGATAGGCACGGAAGAGGCGGTGCTGTACTACGCGCGTAACCTGGTCACCTGGTCGCTGGGAAACCCGGTGTGCGTGTACCGTGGAGGGATCTCAAGACTGACCGGCAGGCGTTCGGAAATTGCGCCAAAACCCATTATCGCGGTACGGGGCAAAGTACACACTGCGCATTTCGAGTCCGCGCCATGGCTCAACCGCGATACACTGTTCAGACGCGACCGGCATATTTGCGCGTTTTGCGGCGGACAGTACCACGCACATGACCTCACCAAAGACCATGTCACGCCGACTTCAAGAGGTGGCAGAGACCGCTGGACCAATGTAGTGACGGCCTGCCGTACCTGCAACGAGCTCAAGTCCAACCGCACTCCGGAAGAGGCGGGAATGAAACTCCTCTACGTGCCTTATGCTCCAAACCGCTATGAAGGCATGATACTGGCGAACCGCCATATTCTTGCCGACCAGATGGATTATCTCCTCGCGCACGTTCCCAAAAACAGCAGGCTGTGGTCGGGCAGGGCATAGCCCGGAATCACGGCGCTTGGTGCATGATGCAGCAAGCGCAGCAACTCGGATTGACGCGGTCAGCTCAGTCAGACCTGGTGGAAACAGCACGCACTTTAAAACAGGTTTTATGTCTCAAGACTTGGCAGCACACTATAGCGCACTTCTCCTGCAATAATAATTTCCATCGCTGTAATCCCGGAGTAAGGTTTGCGCGTTAATATAGTGTTGTCCTCGACACGAAAAGGGGCAATCAAGTGAAATCAATAAGCTCAGCAGTTATTTTTCTAGCAGCGACCGGTGTCGTCTTGTCGGCATTCCAGCCATCTAGTGAGACAGCCAATGCCCAGGAGGTCCCGG
>JAHFRG010000050.1:4718-11629 GCA_023258935.1 Betaproteobacteria bacterium | reverse complement strand
CATGAGTTTGCCGTAAACTGTATAGCCGCCTTCGCCGTCAAGCATTTCACCCGCTTTTAAATCGCGCTTGGCCACTGACACGACGTCGGCGCGGAAATCTTTGGGTGCGCCGGTCGGCTCATTACGCAGACCCACTGAAGCTACGCTGATGCCGAGTTCCAATCCAATCAGGTGATAAGGCTTGTACATCGCCGCGTAGCGCCCGCTGTCATCGGTCATCAAACCGTATTCCTTGAAGCAGCGCGCTACATAGTCGTTCGGCGCTGCGAAAACCACATACACGCCCCATCGCAAATCGCGAGCCACCGGCGTACCATCGCGCTTCAAGCTGGAAACAACTTCCACCATGCCGGGATGTTCAAGCACTCCGCCTGCCGATTTCGGGCGCAGCACTTGCGGCAATTCATCCGCCCCACATGGCGGAAAACTCAAGCCGTGCGGCGCCGGGTTAAGCCCAGTGGCGTTCGCCACCGCTGCCATTTCAATCGCCGATTTAGTGCCGTCGAGAAATGAATTGAACATTTGCGCGTTGAAGTCGCCGTGCTTGACCATGTCCTCGCTAAAGCCGTAGTGGCCCCACACGGTGTCGGGAGTGGAAGCGTGATATTCGGGCAGATACTTGGTTCCCTTTCCCGCTGCGACGACTTCAAAGCCGGCAGCGCGCGCCCAATCAACCAGTTCGCAAATCAGCGCCGGCTGGTCGCCGTAGGCAAGCGAGTAAATAATCCCGGCTTCGCTGGCGCGGCGCGCAAGCAACGGCCCCGCCAGCGCATCCGCTTCGATGTTGACCATGATGATATGCTTGCCGTGATTACAGCAAGCCAATACATGCTGGATGCCGGCTGCGGAATTGCCGGTCGCGTCAATCACAATCTCCAGTTCTTCTGCTGTAATCAATGCCATCGCGTCGTCGGTGACAAAAGTAGTGCCGCGCTTCGCTGCTTCGGCAAAACTTTTGGCGCTAAACTGTTCATCTGACCAGCCGCAGCGGCGCAACGCTTCCTGCGCGCGCTCGGGCGCAAGGTCAGCGACGGCCACGAGATGCACTCCCGGCATGCGCTGCGTCTGCGCGAGAAACATCGAACCGAACTTGCCTGCGCCAATCAATCCCACGCACAATGGCTTGCCGGATTCATGTCGCCGATTCAGCAAATGGTATAAATTCATGTAGCCATTTTAGCCAATTTAGCGGGCGGCGGCGCTATAATGGTGAAGCTTTAATGGCTCATTTAACCAACTCAAATAAACCATGGTCTTTTCGCTCGGAGAACACAAAGTCAAATTCATCGGCGAGCACCATTTCATCGCTGACAACGCCGTTGTCATCGGCATGGTGGTCATGGAAAACAATACCAGCATCTGGTACAACGCGGTGGTACGCGGCGACAATGAAATCCTGACCATCGGCGAGAACTCCAACGTGCAGGACGGAGCAGTGCTGCACACCGACAAGGGTGTCAAGTTCACCATAGGCAAATATGTTTCTGTCGGCCATCTCGTCATGCTGCACGGCTGCACCATCAGCGACAACTGCATTATCGGCATCAACAGCGTGATTCTCAACCACGCGGTTATAGGCAAAAACTGCATCATCGGCGCGAATGCTCTGGTCCCCGAGGGCAAGGTGATTCCCGACGGCTCAGTGGTACTGGGCTCGCCCGGCAAAGTGGTACGCCAGGTAACCGCAGATGAAATAGCGATGATCAAATGGAACGCGGATGACTACGTGAAAAACTTCAAGCGCTATCAAAAGCAGCTCAAGGTTGACGCGCGTTAACTTTCAGAGGGGAGCACAATGCAAAAAAAGATACTGACACTGGAGATGGCCAAGCGCATCGCGGCGGCGGCCGAAGCCAAAGCCAACGCTAACCAATGGCGGGTGGTGATCGCCATCGTGGATGACGGCGGGCACCTGGTTTACCTGCAGCGCGCCGATGGCTCGCAGTTCGGCAGTGTGGAGGTGGCGATAGGCAAGGCGTATTCGGCAATCGCATTCAAGCGCCCGACCAAGAGCTGGGAAGAGCGGCTTGCCGAAGGACGTCTGGGCTATCTTTCACTGCCCGGCGCGGTATTGCTTGAAGGCGGGCTGCCGCTCAGCGTAGAAGATCAAGTGATCGGCGCAATTGGTGTTTCAGGCGTGAAATCCTCCGAAGACGCCGAAATCGCTGCGGCGGGCGCAGCGGTGTTGCGGTAGTTTAATTATGACCAAGTTCGGCTTCGTAATCAGGACACGCAGCGGGCTCACTGTGGATAACCTGGTAATCCACGGCAGGGACCAGGCTGACGCAGAACGCAAGCTTGGCCAAATGTACCTGCACTTCGAAATTCTGAAGTGCCAAGTGATTCAGGAAAAAAAAGAAACAGCGGCTAAAGATACAACTACTTTTGAGGACATTGTGTCCCTCATCGCCAACCAGGATAAACCGCACTAAGGGAACCTCTGATTAAGCCCTACACGGATGCGACGGTACGCAATCCGGGTGTAGGGCGAGGCGTGAGGAGCGCCGTTTGGTGGAGGCCAAACCAGCGACGAACAACAACGACATGCGAACGGGCGCCCCGGACTCGGACTCGCGCAGCGTGGAGCGGGAAGGGGCGCAAGCTTCCGCAAGAGATATTGTGAAATGGGGCGCTATTGCTGCCGCTCCCGCACCCCAAGCTTCGCTGACCGTGTCGCGGCAGCCCCGTCCCTCCGGGTTGCGGCAAAATGCGGCATCTGCAGCGTTACGCTCCTCGGTGTCGTACTTCGAGTACGACCTTCGTCGCGCGCCTCGCATCCATCCGCATTTTGCCAGCAACGCAATCCGCGGAGGACTTAATCAGAGGTTCCGCTATTACACGAATCCGCAGGCCATCAGCTCGCACAGCAGTGCGTGATAATCCTGCGCGCCGCGGCTTCCCGGCGCGTACGTGAACACATCCTCATTGCAGGCCGGGCTCTCGGCGACGCTGACATTCTCTGAAATACGTGTCTCGCACATCTCTGAACCGAACTTCTCGCTGATCTGGCGGTATATCTCCCAGGACATTTTGCGCCGGGCATCGAAGCGCGTCATCACATAGCGCCGTTCCACGCGTTTTTTCTGCACATGTTCCAGGGCTTTGAGAGTCTTTTCGACTTGCATCACCCCTTTTAGTGCCAGATAATCGGCGGAAATGGGCACCAGCACCCGGTCGGAAGCGAGAATGGCGTTAAGCGACAGCACACCCAGCATCGGGCAGCAGTCAATCAGAATCGGCCGGCCGGTGTTGAGGTTTTCTTTGATAATGCCCGAGTTCAGCCGATTGAGCGCATTCGGCCCCTTACCGAACTGCGCATCCACTTTCGAGAGCTCCACGTGCGAAGGAATAATCTGCCAGCCGGCGTCAATATTGTGAATCAGCGTGGAGAGCGTGCGCGCATCAGTGTAAAAACCGTAAATGCTGTCTGCGCTGGAAGTCACTTGCGCGCCGCTGATGGCGGATAAATGCGCCTGCGGGTCGAGGTCTATTGCCAGCGGCTTACGCTCCAGCCTGGCAAGCGCCGCCGTAAGATTGAGCGTGGCGGTGGTCTTCCCCACCCCGCCTTTCTGGTTGAATACCGCGATTTTCGCCATGGCTGGATAATCCGGATTTTATCCGGGAAAATATAATATCCACCTATTTTCACGGTTTGGCAAAGGCGCATTTCACATTTTTAGCAAAGGAGAAAATCATGCTGCTCAAGGGCTCTTGTCACTGCAAGGCGGCGCGTTTCACGGTTGAATCGCGCACTCCTTATCCTTATATGCATTGTTACTGCTCGATTTGCCGCAAGACCGCCGGCGGCGGCGGTTACGCCATCAACATCATGGGCGATGCGGACACGCTGAAAGTAACCGGCCGCAAAAACCTCTCTATATACAGGGCGCGGATTGAAGATGGAAAAGGCAGGAAAAACCTCAGTACCGCGCGCAGGTATTTCTGCAGGAAATGCGGTTCTGCTTTGTGGCTCGCAGACCCGCGCTGGGCGCAGTGGGTCTATCCTTTCGCATCAGCCATCGACACACCGCTGCCGGTCCCGCCCTGGCATGAGTACGTAATGTTGAACTACAAGGCGCCTTGGGCAGAAGTGCCGAAACGCAAGCGCGACAGATATTTCCGCGAATTTCCAAGGGAAGCAATTATCAATTGGCACAAGCGGCATGGCCTGTACGAGAGGAAATGAAACTTCAGCTGCGCGCCCAGCCCTTGGCGCGGCCTAGCGCTTTTTGCCATCTCGCCTGCAATTGCTCTGCCTTATCGCGGCTCATTTTCGGCTCAAACATGCGATCCGCCCGCCATTGCGTTGCGATGTCTTTGCGGCTTTTCCAATATCCCACCGCAAGGCCAGCCAAATAAGCCGCGCCCAGAGCGGTGGTTTCTATAACCCTGGGGTGCACCACCGGCACACCAAGCAAATCGGCCTGAAACTGCATCAAGAGTTCGTTCTTGGTCGCGCCGCCATCCACCCGCAGCTCCGATAACTGGGTCTTCGCATCGGCCCGCATGGCATTGAGCAAATCAGCGCTCTGATACGCAATGCTCTCCAATGCAGCGCGGGCGATATGCGCAGCGGTACTGCCACGGGTAAGCCCCATGATGGTGCCTCTCGCATAAGCGTCCCAATGCGGGCTGCCCAGACCCGCAAACGCCGGTACCAGGTACACTCCGCCGTTATCGGGAACTGTTGCAGCCAGTCTTTCCACCTCGTCTGAAGAACGGATGATTCCCAAGCCATCGCGCAACCACTGCACCACTGCGCCGGCGATAAATACGCTGCCTTCGAGCGCATATTCGAGACGGTTGCCAATGCCCCAGGCCACGGTGGTCAAGAGCCTGTTGTGCGACTTCACCAGTTTGTGGCCGGTGTGCATCAGCATGAAACAGCCTGTGCCGTAGGTATTCTTCACCATTCCCGGCCTGAAACAGCACTGTCCGAATAGCGCCGCCTGCTGGTCGCCGGCTATTCCCGCAATCGGAATGCGCGCGCCCAAAATGTCTGCCCGGGTTTCAGCGACGAACCCACTCGATGGACACACTGCCGGCAACAAGGAATGCGGCACGTCGAAAATAGCCAGCAGCTTGTCGTCCCATTTGCCGGTGCGAATGTTGTAGAGCAGCGTGCGCGAAGCGTTGCTGGCATCAGTGACATGCGCGGCCCCGCCGGAAAGTTTCCAGATGAGCCAGCTATCCACCGTGCCGAAAGCCAGGTTTCCGGACTCGGCTTCTTTCCTCGCGCCGCCGACATGATCGAGAATCCAGCGCAATTTGGTGCCTGAAAAATAAGGATCAAGCAGCAGACCGGTCTTGACTGAAACGGACGAATTAAAGCCTTTCTTTTTCAATTGGTCGCAGAATTTCGCGGTGCGGCGGTCCTGCCACACGATGGCGTTGCACAAAGGCTCACCGGTTTTGCGGTGCCACACCACTGTGGTCTCGCGCTGGTTGGTGATGCCGATGGCTGCGATGCCGGTTGCCGTAACCCCTGCCCGCTGCAATGCCAGCCGGGCTACGTTTAGTTGCGTAGACCAGATTTCGTTGGGATTCTGTTCCACCCAGCCGGGTTGTGGATAGTGCTGCGTGATTTCCTGCTGCGCCTGCGCACGTATGGTTCCGGCATGGTCGAAGACGATGGCGCGCGAACTGGTCGTGCCTTGGTCCAAAGCCAGGATGAATGACATAAGTTTATTTCTTCAAGTATTGCGGAAAATCGGTAATCAGGCCGGCAAGATTCAAGCCGGCGCAATGCCGGTGCTCGGCAGGCGTGACCGCGCCATAAACAAATGAACGCCATCCCGAAGCCGCGGTGTCCCGCAGCATTTCTTCATCGAGGATATTGTAGTCCCAAACGATGCTCCTGATTTTCCGCCGGTCGGTGTGGCGGTTAAGCAGTTCCTGCAATTGCACTGGACGATGCGCAACCAAAAATCCGCAATCCACCTCCAGGGATTCAGCGCAACGCACTACCAGCTCATGCCGGAATGAAGTCACAAACAGCCTCCGGCTTTGCTGATAACGCCGCAGGATTTCCAACACCGCAGGAAGCGCATCAGGAGTTTTGATTTCGATGTTCCACAGGATGTCATGGAAACGCTCCAGTGCCTCGGCCAGGGTCGGAACGGGGCGAGCGAGTGCCTGTTCGATTTCGCGCCGGGTCAACTCCGCCACCAGTTGACGATTGCCGAGCACACGTTCGTGAATCAGCAGCGCCTGCCCATCGCGGCTTAAGCGCACGTCGGTTTCAATGCCGTCCAGGCCCAGCGCCACCGCGGCCTCGAAAGCGGCGAGCGTGTTTTCCGGAGCAAACTGATGATAGCCGCGGTGAGCTAACAGCAACATAGATAGTTCGCCTGTGAAAGAACCCCTTGAAGCATGAGAATTTTCTCTTTTATCCTGCATCTTAGCAAATGCAGCCGATTTTCCTTGCAACCTGCGGCGGCATTTTCCCGCTATCGGGAAAACCGTAAGCTGCATATAATAAGCATGCATAATAAAAGAGTCAGGCTGGGCATAGCCGTTGGGCGCTCCTGTCTCAGCACACAACCGGAATCTGCAGAGTAGATTTGCGCAAATGAACCTGAAAACCATATACACCAAGACCGGCAAGGGCATGCTGGAGATGAAGAACAAAACCCTGCCCAAGGACGTCAGCCGGGTGCTGACGCTCATTGATGGTAAATCCAATGTCGGCAGTATTCTCGGCAAAGAAGACAAGTCCGGTGAAGCCAAGCTCCGGGAGATGTTGAAAAAGCTGGAGGACGAAGGCTATATCCGCGTATTTTCTGCCGGCGAAACCATTTTTTCGGGCGACCTCGATTTCACCAAGGGAAAGGGAGTGGATGTATCAGAAATCAAAGCCGATGTTTATAACGAAGCCAAGGCACGGCAGCAGGCACAAAGCCAGCCGCCCC
>JAHFRG010000050.1:0-4618 GCA_023258935.1 Betaproteobacteria bacterium | reverse complement strand
TTCGTGCCGAAGCCGAAGCCAAAGTCAAGCGGGAAGCCGAAGCAAAGTCGCGTGCTGAAGCGGAGGCGCGCGCCAAATCAGAGGCAGAAGCCAAGGCTAAACGCGAAACCGAAGCGAAACTACGGGCGGAAGCGGAAGCACGCGTTCGTGCCGAGGCGGAAGCCAAGGCCAAGCGCGAGGTAGAAGCGAGAGTGAAAGCGGAAGCCGAAGCCAGGATAAAGGCAGAAGCAGAGGCAAGGTCGAAGGCGGAAGTGGTAGCCAGAGCCAAAGCCGAAGCGGAGGCTCGCGCCAAAGTGGAAGCTGAGGCCAGGGCTAGAAAGGAAGCAGAAGAAAAAGTGCAGGCCGAGGCACGAAGAAAAAAGGAAGAGGCCGAGCTCAGGGTCAGGTATGAGCAAGAAGCCAGAGCTAGAATTGAGGCGGAGGCCAAAGCCAGAACTGAGGCGGAAGCCAGAGCCAAAGCAGAAATGAAAGCAAGGGAACATACCAAGGCGAGATCGGAAAACGAAGCAGAAAGGCGCCTGCAAGCCGAAATTGAAGCGCAACTCAAAGCAGGGGAAGAAGCGCAGATCAAGGCGGAAACCGAAGAAAAATCCCGGAACGAAGCGCGGGCCAAGGCCAATGCGGAAGAAGAAGTCTGGGCCAAGGCGGAAGCGGAAATCAGGGAGAGCATTAAAGAAAGCGCCAAGAAAGAAGAGAAGCAAAAACCCGCGTGGATGCTGGTAGACGATAAGGAAGAACAAAAAAGAAAAGCCGCGGAAAGTGAGGAGTTCGAAGCCAAGCAAAGAGCCAAGGCCGAAGAAAAAGCCAGGAAAGAAGCGGAAGCAACGCGCGCGGCCGAGGCAAAAGCCAAAGCCGAGGAAGAAGCCAAGGCACAGAAGGAAGAAAAGAAGCAAGCCAAGGCCGGCAAGAAGCCGTTTGATTGGAAACCTGTTGCAATAGGGTTTGTGGTGTTGTTTGCAGCGGCAATCGGTTCAATCCAGTTCATCCCGTTCAATGCTTATATTCCGTCAATTGAAAAATTGGCAGCCGAGACACTGCATGAGCCGGTCACCATCAATAACCTGCATATATCACTGCTGCCTTCGCCACAAGTCAAACTCGAAGGTTTCACAATCGGCAAGCTCAAAGATATCAAGTTTGAAACAGTGCGCGTATCCGGGCTGGATTTGATACTGGGCGGAAGCAATCGCTTGGACTATGTCGAGGTAGAGTCAGCCACGCTGGAACAGGACTCTCTTGCAAGGATTGCGTTGTGGGGCAAACCGGCAGGTAGCGCACCGGCTTTGCAAATCGGCCGTGTCAATTTCAGTAACGTGAGGCTGGCGCTGAATAAAATCCCCCTGGCACCGCTGCAAGGGGAAATCAGCCTGGCCAAGGACGGAGCTTTCCAGAAAGCCTCATTGCGGACTTCCGACAACAAAATAAGCGCACAGGTGATTGGCAAAGGCCAGCAGTACGAAGTCACATTAATCGCCAAAGGCTGGCAGCTACCGATTGGTCCGGAATTGATGTTCGACTATCTGGACGCCAACGCCGTGGCTACCAGCGATGGAATGCAATTGAACAAAATTGAGGCCAAGCTTTACGGCGGTTCGGCAAAAGGCACTGCCGTCATCAAGTGGGGAAACGGTTGGGGGTTGAGCGGCGATTTTGACGCCAAGAATATGGAGTTGGCCCCGTTGATTGTGATTTTCGCCCGCAATTTCATCGTTAACGGCACGCTGGAGAGCAAAGGTCGTTACACCATGCAGGCGCAATCTCCGGACAAGCTGTTCGTAGCCCCTCGCGTTGATAGCAGTTTCAGCGTTAGTAAAGGCTCGCTCAATAACATGGATTTGACTCGCGCGCTGCAAACACCCAGCAGGGAAGGCGTGCGCGGTGGCAAAACCCTGTTTGACGAATTCTCGGGAAACTTGTCGTTCAACGATGGCCGCTACCAGTTGAAAGAAATGCGGCTCATTTCCGGCCCCTTGAGCGCTACCGGCAGCGCCGATATTTCTCCCGAAAAGCAGCTGGCAGGACGGGTAAACGTGGAACTGAAATCGGGGTCGACCTTCGTCAAGAATTCTTTCACGGTATCAGGCAATCTCAACGATCTGGTGCTGCGTTCTAACTAGGTTCCCTCAATACACTGGTACGTTGAGCTGCTGCCGGTATCCAGCCAAGGGGAAACCATGAATTCCTTGCCCGCAGTCATGCGAGCGGTCGAAATCGGCGCTTATGGCGGGCCCGAGGTGCTGAAGCTCTCGAGCCGCCCGCTACCCGAGCCTGTAGCCGGCGAAGTACTGATTAAAGTCGCTGCAGCCGGTGTGAATCGTCCCGACCTGCTGCAACGTCAGGGGCATTATCCCCCGCCGGCGGGCGCCTCCGACATCCCAGGTTTGGAAGTCGCGGGCACGATTGCCAAGCTTGGCGAAAAGGTCAGCGGCTGGCAGGCTGGCGACGAAGTGTGCGCGTTGCTCGCAGGTGGAGGTTATGCCGAATTCTGCGTTGTTCCCGCCCTGCAATGCCTGCCGGTTCCCAAAGGCTTGAGTCTTGCGGAGGCAGCATCCCTTCCCGAAACATTTTTCACCGTATGGAGCAATGTATTCGAGCGCGCGGCAATCCAGCCAGGGGAAACGCTGCTCGTTCAAGGCGGCACCAGCGGCATCGGTGTGGCCGCGATTCAGATGGCGCGAGCCTTCGGACACCGCGTGTTCGCCACTGCGGGCAGCGCCGAGAAATGCGCGGCTTGTGCAGCGCTGGGCGCCGAGCGGGCGATCAATTACAAGACCGAGGATTTTGTGGAGGTCGTTAAAAATTCAACCGGCGGTAAGGGCGTCAATGTGATACTCGACATGGTGGGCGGCGATTATGTTTCGCGCGAACTCAAAGCGCTCGCTGATGACGGGCGCATTGTTTTTATCGCTTATCTCGGCGGCTCTAAAGCGACCGTGGATGTGGGAGAAATTCTACGCCGGCGCCTAACAATTACCGGTTCCGCTTTGCGAGCGCGCCCGGTCGGGTTCAAGGGGCAAATCGCCAACGCGCTGCGTGCCAAAGTCTGGCCGCTGATTGAATCGGGCAAGATCAAACCCGTTATTCACGCCAGTTTCAAGCTTTCCGAAGCAACAAAAGCGCATCTGCTCATGGAAAGCGGCGCGCACATCGGCAAGATCGTTTTGATTGTATGAAGTGAGGCGCTGCTAAGCGCGTCGGTTGACTTACTTGTCTTCGCCGTTTCCAGTGTCGGTGTCGTCTTCGTTCGTCCCGCACAGGTTTTTTGGCGGTTTGCGCCGCAGCAGGGACATATCGCGTTTTTCTGCGATGGTTTTGGCAAAACGCATATTGCGGTCCATTTCTTCAAGATACAGGTGCTGCCCGCCAAAATGGCGCTGCACATAGCGGTGGGCGCCGCCCAGGGATTCGTCCATGCGTTTGCTGGCAACCCGGTGGAAATCCGGGGTCTTGATCACCAGGTCATCTGCCGATTCAAAAACCACTTCCTCGATGCCATCGCCGTTGCGCCTGCGCGCAACCCCTCCGAGCACGAATTCCGGATACAGACGCTCGTGACACTTCTCAAGGTAACAGCGGTCCGCCATCTGCGCGATGATGTCAGCGGAGCCGAGCAGATTGCCAAGCAGGCGAAAAATCAAGCCTGGAACCTTGATTTGCTGCACCGGTATTTCATAGCCGGTGAAATGCACCAACTGCGCCGCTACGCCCGCCAGGTCAGGCATGCCCACCTTGGGTAAATATTCTTTCAGAAACATGCCGCTTCGGGTGACGTGACGCAGCGTGTATTCCGCACCGTTATGATGGCGGGTGTCTTTCTTGTGACGGATATACCCGCAGTCGTGAAACAACGCCGTGATAATTCCCAGCCGGAACAGCCTTTCCCCAAATTGCTCAGTACTATGCGAAGTGCGCTCGTAACCATCCATCAGCCGCGCCATAGCCAGGGTCACGTCCAGAACATGCTGAGTATCGTGGTAGGAGGTTTCGCACGACACATACCCAGGGTACTTGCCGTTGTAGAGGCGGGTGAGATCGCCAAATGCCTGTGTTAGGACTTCAGGAATGGGGTCTTGATAAAGCTCCAGGTAGATTCGTTGTACTTCGCTGCTTACAGCTGCCGCATCGGTTGTTTTTACCTGATTAGTAACATCAAATTCGTTGCGGCGCGTTTGCATTGTTATCCCCAAAGACGTTCAATCTTGGTTTCAATTAAACCCGGATTTTCTGAACATTTCAATAGCGCCAAATTCGGGGCTAGAAACGCTTTGGTTTTCATCGGCTTCTCAGCACAAGCTCTGTGACTAGGTTATCTTTTAACGATAAATCCGTGTGCAAATAATTAGAAAACGAATTTGCCGATCTTTTGCTATAGTAAAATGCATGGAGGAAATACGACGATGGAAGAAACCGATATCGCAGCCATCAAGCGCAGGGTTAATGAGCTCAGAATTGAGCATCGCGACCTGGATGAGGTCATCACCAGGTTGTGCGAATCACCCACGGTGGATCAACTGCAATTGCAGCGCTTGAAAAAACGCAAGCTGCAATTGAAAGACCAGATCTTCATGCTTGAAGGCCAGCTCACTCCCGATATCCCGGCATAGCAACCTTCACTGCT
>JAHFRG010000049.1:2581-11767 GCA_023258935.1 Betaproteobacteria bacterium | reverse complement strand
GATCTGCACCCGGCGCAACATTTGGCGCACGATGACTTCGATGTGCTTGTCGTTGATTTTCACGCCCTGCAAGCGGTAGACGTCCTGCACTTCATCGGTGATGTAGCGCGCCAGCGCTTCAACACCCAGCAGCCGCAGAATATCGTGCGGATCAGCGGGGCCGTCAACGATCATTTCGCCCTTGTTCACCACTTGGCCGTCATGCGCCATCACATGCTTGTCCTTGGGTATCAGGTATTCGTGGGCCACACCGTCGAGATCGGTGATGACCAAGCGCTGCTTGCCCTTGGTATCCTTGCCGAAAGATACGGTGCCGGTCACTTCCGCCAGCACACCAGCATCTTTCGGTGAACGCGCTTCAAACAGCTCGGCAACGCGCGGCAGACCACCGGTGATGTCGCGAGTTTTACTGGTTTCTTGCGGAATCCGCGCCAGCACTTCACCTACGCTTGCCTGCTGTCCGTCTTTCACGGTGATGATGGAGCCGATCTGAAAAGTGATGTTGACCGGCTGATCGGTACCCGCAATCTTCACTTCTTTGTTCTTGTCATCAAGAAGTTTCACTTGTGGTCGCAATCCTTTGGCCTGCGCCACACCGCGCCGTTTCGGATCAATCACCACCAGCGTGGAGAGTCCCGTGACTTCATCAATCTGCTTAGCCACGGTAACCCCTTCCTCGACATTTTCAAAGCGGACGCGGCCGGCATATTCGGTAATGATGGGCCGGGTATGCGGATCCCAGGTCGCGAGCATCTGTCCTGCTTTGACCTTGGCGCCGTCTTTGATCATCAGGTTGGCGCCGTAAGGCACTTTGTGGCGCTCGCGCTCGCGCCCGTTGTCGTCCTGAATAATCACTTCGCCACTGCGCGAAATCGCCACTTGCTCGCCTTTGGCATTGGTCACGTAGCGCATGATCGAACTAAAGTGCGCCACACCATTGGATTTGGCCTCGATCTGACTCACTACCACGGTACGAGAAGCGGCGCCGCCAATATGAAAGGTGCGCATGGTGAGCTGAGTCCCCGGCTCGCCTATGGATTGCGCTGCGATCACGCCCACCGCTTCGCCCACATTCACCACCTGCCCGCGCCCGAGGTCTCTCCCATAACATTTGGCGCAAAGCCCATAACGGGTTTCACAGGTCAGAGGGGTGCGCACTTTCACCTCATCTATGCCCAGCAGTTCAATGGCCTCGAGCAGATCCTCGTCCAGCAGCGTGCCGGCTTCGATCAGGGTTTGTGTTGTTTCAGGATGCAATATATCGATAGCCGCCACACGACCGAGAATACGCTCGCGTAAAGCTTCCACCACTTCGCCGCCTTCCACCAGTGCTTTCATCGCAACGCCCTGTGTAGTGCCACAATCTTCTTCGATCACCACCAGGTCCTGGGTCACATCTACCAAACGGCGCGTGAGATAACCGGAATTCGCGGTCTTCAACGCTGTGTCTGCAAGGCCCTTGCGCGCGCCGTGTGTCGATATAAAGTACTGCAACACGTTCAGGCCTTCGCGGAAATTGGCGGTAATAGGGGTTTCGATGATCGAGCCGTCGGGCTTCGCCATCAGTCCACGCATGCCGGCGAGCTGGCGAATTTGCGCCGCCGAGCCGCGGGCTCCGGAATCGGCCATCATGTATATCGAGTTGAACGATTCCTGGGTCACCGCATTGCCTTTTTTGTCGAACATCGGTATGGCGCCTTTCTTAGGGTCCCATTCCATTACCGCCTCGGTGCCAAGTTGCTCCATCATGGCTTTCGCCACTACGTCTCCGGCACGTCCCCAGATGTCCACCACCTTGTTGTAACGCTCGCCCTGGGTCACCAGGCCCGAGGTATATTGCGCCTCGATTTCCTGCACTTCTTTCTCTGCTGCGGAAATGATTTCATTTTTTTGCTGCGGCACCAGCATATCGTCCACGCAAATCGAAATTCCAGCGCGAGTTGCCAGAGTAAAGCCGGAATACATCAGCTTATCGGCAAATATCACCGTTTCTCTGAGGCCGCAACGGCGGAAGCTGGCATTGATGAGTTTGGATACTTCCTTCTTCTTAAGCGGTTTATTGATAAGGTCGAACGGCAGGCCCGCAGGCAGAATATCGGAAAGCAGCGCGCGCCCCACCGTAGTTTCATAGCGGGTGAGCTTCTCGCTGCGTTTACCGTCGGCACTAATTTCGAACTCCTTGATGCGCACTTTAATTCTGGCGTGGAGTTCAACCTGTCGCGATTCATACGCACGCGAGACTTCCGCCACGTCGGCGAATTGCATGCCTTCTCCCCAGGCGTTGATCTTCTCGCGGGTGGTGTAATACAGTCCCAGCACGATATCCTGCGATGGCACGATAATCGGCTCGCCATTGGATGGTGAGAGCACATTGTTGCTGGATAGCATGAGCGTGCGCGCTTCCATCTGCGCTTCCAGTGAGAGCGGCACATGCACCGCCATTTGGTCACCGTCGAAGTCGGCGTTAAACGCGGCGCATACCAGCGGATGCAGCTGAATGGCCTTGCCCTCGATCAACACCGGTTCGAACGCCTGGATGCCCAAACGATGTAGCGTCGGCGCGCGGTTGAGCAGCACCGGATGCTCGCGGATCACCTCTTCAAGAATGTCCCACACTTCCGGCACTTCAGCTTCCACCAGGCGTTTTGCGGCCTTGATGGTGGTACCGGGTTCCAGCAGTTCCAGCTTGTGGAAGATGAACGGCTTAAACAATTCAAGCGCCATTTTCTTTGGCAGGCCGCACTGGTGGAGCTTCAACTGGGGGCCGACCACGATCACCGAGCGCCCTGAGTAATCCACGCGCTTACCCAGCAGATTCTGGCGGAAACGCCCGCCTTTGCCCTTTATCATGTCGGCAAGTGATTTCAATGCACGCTTATTGGCGCCGGTCATGGCTTTGCCGCGACGTCCGTTGTCGAGCAGCGAATCCACCGATTCCTGCAGCATGCGTTTTTCATTGCGCACGATGATTTCCGGCGCTTTCAGTTCCAAAAGCCGCTTCAGGCGGTTGTTGCGGTTAATCACGCGGCGGTACAAATCGTTGAGATCGGAAGTCGCGAAACGGCCGCCATCGAGCGGCACCAGCGGACGCAATTCCGGCGGCAGCACGGGCAGGACTTCCATAATCATCCAATCCGGTTTGATGCCTGAGTGATGGAACGCTTCGAGCACTTTAAGGCGCTTCGCCAGCTTCTTGATCTTGGTGTCGGAGCCGGTAGCCGCAAGATCCTTGCGCAGGTTTTCGACCTCCTGGTTGAGATCGAGGTTACGCAGCAATTCACGTATTCCCTCCGCGCCCATGCTCGCAGAAAACTCGTCGCCGTACTCTTCCACCTTGGCGAGATAATCGTCTTCTGAAAGCAACTGGCAGCGGTTTAACGGGGTCATGCCGGGATCGGTCACCACATAGGCCTCGAAATACAGCACGCGCTCGATGTCGCGCAGCGTCATGTCGAGCACCATGCCCAAACGGGAAGGCAGCGATTTCAGGAACCAGATGTGGGCGACGGGGCTCGCGAGCTCGATATGCCCCATGCGCTCGCGGCGCACTTTGGATAAAGTTACTTCCACTCCGCATTTTTCGCAGATCACGCCGCGGTGTTTGAGCCGCTTGTATTTGCCGCACAGACATTCGTAATCCTTGACCGGGCCGAAAATCTTGGCGCAGAACAGGCCGTCGCGTTCCGGCTTGAAGGTACGGTAGTTAATGGTCTCCGGTTTTTTGACTTCACCGTAAGACCAGGAACGGATTTTTTCAGGCGATGCGAGTCCGATCTTGATCGAGTCGAACTCTTCCTCCTGGGTGACCTGTTTAAACAAATCCAGCAAAGCTTTCATTTGCTACTCCTAAAATTTAGCGATCAATGGACCAAATCAATAACGATCAAGATCAATGTCTATAGCCAGCGAGCGAATTTCCTTCACCAGCACGTTGAACGACTCCGGCATGCCGGCATCAATCTTGTGCTCGCCCTTGACGATGTTTTCATAAACCTTGGTGCGGCCGGAGACATCGTCGGATTTCACGGTCAGCATCTCCTGCAGCGTGTAGGCCGCGCCGTAAGCCTCCAGCGCCCATACCTCCATTTCGCCGAAGCGCTGCCCGCCGAACTGAGCCTTGCCGCCCAATGGCTGCTGGGTAACCAAGCTGTATGGGCCCGTGGAGCGGGCGTGCATCTTGTCGTCTACCAAATGATGCAGCTTCATCACGTGCATGTAACCCACGGTAACCGGGCGGTCGAAGGGATCGCCGGTTCTGCCGTCATGAAGCACGATCTGCCCGGAGCGCGGCAATCCCGCGAGCTCCAGCATGTCCTTGATCTCTTTTTCGGTGGCACCGTCAAACACCGGTGTGGAGAACGGCACGCCGTCCTCGAGGTTCTGCGCCAGATTCAGCACTTCCGCATCACTGAATGAAGCGATGTCCTCGGGCTTGCCGCTGGAGTTGTAAATAAGCGTCAGCGCCTTGCGTATGTCAGAAACCTTGGCATGCGCTTTCAGCATGTCGCCAATTTTCTGGCCCAGACCTTTCGCCGCCCATCCCAGATGGGTTTCCAATATCTGACCCACGTTCATGCGTGAAGGCACCCCCAGCGGGTTCAACACGATGTCCATCGGTGTGCCGTCTGCCATGAAAGGCATGTCCTCGACCGGCACGATCTTGGAGATCACACCCTTGTTGCCATGACGGCCGGCCATCTTGTCTCCGGGCTGCAGGCGGCGCTTCACCGCTACATATACTTTCACCATTTTCTGCACGCCGGGCGGCAGTTCGTCACCGCTGGTGAGTTTCTTTTTCTTGGCTTCAAAGGCAGCGTCAAACTCCAGGCGTTTTTGCGCCAGACTTTCTTTGAGCTGCTCGAGCTGACGGCTCGCTTGATCGTTGGCAAGGCGGATATCAAACCAGCTGTGCCGCTCCACTTCACCGAGATAGGATTTGGTGAGCTTGCTGCCCCTGGAAAGTTTTTTGGGTCCGCCGTTCGCGGTCTTTCCCACCAGCAAGCGCTCGATGCGGCCAAAGGTGTCATCCTCGACAATTCGCATTTGGTCCGCCAAATCCTTTTTGTAGCGCCTAAGCTCGTCGTCAATAATTTGCTGGGCGCGCTTGTCGCGCTCGATTCCTTCGCGGGTGAACACCTGCACGTCGATCACCGTGCCCGACATGCCGGAAGGCACGCGCAAGCTGGTGTCTTTCACGTCGGAGGCTTTTTCACCGAAAATCGCGCGCAGCAGTTTTTCCTCCGGTGTAAGCTGGGTTTCGCCCTTCGGCGTCACTTTACCCACCAGCACGTCGCCCGCTTCGACTTCGGCGCCGATGTAAACAATGCCGGATTCGTCGAGCCGCGACAGCATCGCCTCGGAAAGATTGGAAATATCACGCGTGATTTCCTCCGGCCCCAGTTTGGTATCGCGTGCCACCACCGTAAGTTCTTCGATGTGGATCGAGGTGAAGCGTTCATCACCTACAATGCTCTCGGAAATCAGGATCGAGTCCTCGAAGTTGTAGCCGTTCCACGGCATGAACGCCACCAGCAGGTTTTGCCCCAGAGCGAGTTCACCCATGTCGGTGGACGCGCCGTCGGCAATCACGTCGCCGCGGGCAATTGCGTCGCCCACTTTTAACACCGGCCTCTGGTTGATATTGGTGTTCTGGTTGGAGCGGGTGTATTTCACCAGATTATAAATATCAACTCCCACTTCGCCGGCGGTGGTCTCGTTATCATTAACCCGCACCACGATGCGGGAGGCGTCCACGTAATCCACCACGCCGCCGCGCTCGGCCTGCACAGCGGTGCCGGAATCCACCGCCACTGTGCGTTCGATGCCGGTGCCGACGAGTGGTTTTTCGGCGCGCAGGCAGGGTACCGCCTGGCGCTGCATGTTCGAGCCCATCAGTGCGCGGTTGGCATCATCGTGCTCAAGGAACGGGATCAAAGACGCTGCTACCGAGACGATTTGCGAGGGCGCCACGTCCACGTACTGGATGCGATCCGGGGTGGACATGGTGAATTCGTTGTGGTGCCGGCAGGAAACCAGCTCATCCACGAATTTGCCTTTTTTGTCGAGCGCAGCGTTCGCCTGCGCGATCACGAACTGTCCTTCCTCGATCGCCGAGAGATAATGGATTTCATCTGTCACTTTGCCATTCACCACCTTGCGGTAAGGCGTTTCCATGAAGCCGTATTGGTTGGTGCGGGCGTAAAGCGCCAGCGAATTAATGAGCCCAATATTCGGCCCTTCCGGCGTTTCGATCGGGCACACCCGTCCATAATGTGTAGGATGCACGTCGCGCACTTCAAATCCCGCGCGCTCGCGCGTGAGCCCTCCGGGGCCCAAAGCCGATACACGCCGCTTGTGGGTGATTTCCGACAGCGGATTGGTCTGATCCATGAATTGGGAAAGCTGGCTGGATCCGAAAAATTCGCGTATCGCCGCCGACACCGGTTTGGCATTGATGAGATCGTGCGGCATCAGATTTTCCGACTCTGCCTGCGACAGGCGCTCGCGAACCGCGCGTTCGACTCGAACCAATCCTGCGCGGAACTGGTTTTCAGCGAGCTCGCCCACCGAGCGCACACGGCGGTTGCCGAGATGATCGATGTCGTCGATTTCGCCGCGTCCGTTTCTCAACTCAACCAGAATCCTGATCACAGCAAGGATATCTTCGTTGGACAGCGTGCCGGGACCGGTCAATTGTGGTCGTCCCACACGACGGTTGAATTTCATGCGCCCCACCGAAGATAAGTCGTAACGATCTTCCGAGTAGAACAACCCGTGGAACAGCGTCTTCACCGCGTCTTCGGTGGGCGGTTCGCCCGGTCGCATCATGCGGTAGATCGCCACTTGCGCCGCCATTGTATCTGCGCATTCATCTATTCTCAGAGTCTGCGAAATATATCCGCCCTGATCGAGGTCATTGGTATAAATAGTGCTGATCTTGCCGATCTGCGCTTCCTGCAGTTTTTTAAGCAGGTCCTCAGTGATTTCGTCGTTGGCACGCGACAGAATCTCACCGCTTTCCTTGTCCACGACGTTGTGCGCCAACACGCGCCCGACCACAAATTCGGCCGGCACGATGATTTTCTGCAGACCTGCTTGCTCCATGTCACGCACATGCTTGACGGTGATGCGCTTGTCCTTGGGAACGATCAGCTTGCCGCTCTTGGTGGTAATATCGAAGCGCGCGATTTCGCCGCGCATGCGCTCCGGCACCAGCTCGAAATGGATGCCTTTTTTGCTGATCTGGAAAGTATCGAACGCAAAAAACCCCGCAAGTATCTGTTCCGGCGATTGGCCTATGGCCTTGAGCAGCGTGGTCACCGGCATTTTGCGCCTGCGGTCGATACGAAAGTACAAATAGTCTTTCGGGTCAAACTCAAAATCCAGCCACGAGCCGCGGTAAGGAATGATGCGCGCGGAGAAAAGCAGCTTCCCGGAAGAATGAGTTTTGCCGCGATCGTGCTCGAAGAACACGCCGGGTGAACGGTGCAGTTGCGATACGATTACCCGCTCGGTGCCATTGATGACGAAAGAGCCGGTCGTGGTCATGAGCGGTATTTCGCCCATGTATACTTCCTGCTCCTTGACTTCCTTCACCGTTGGTTTGCTTGCTTCGCGGTCCATGATGGTCAGCTGCACCTTGGCGCGCAGCGGCGAAGCATAAGTAAGCCCGCGCTGCTGGCACTCCTTAACGTCAAACGGCGGCACGCTGAGGTTGTAACTTACGAAAACCAGCCTGGCATTTTTGGAATGGCTTTCGATCGGGAATATCGAAGTAAACGCAGCCTGCAGACCTTCGTTCTTGCGTTTTTCCGGCGGCACGTCAGCCTGCAGGAATGACGCATACGAGTCAAGCTGTGTGGCGAGAAGAAACGGCACCTGCAGCACGCTGGCGCGTTTGGCAAAACTTTTGCGGATGCGCTTTTTCTCGGTAAATGAGTAGCTCATATCAACTCCATGATGGTTAAATCCCAAGGGCAGGTGGTTACTGGGCCGTTCTGAGTACAGAGGACCTGCGTCGCAATTGCAATTCTTAATTCCGTCGTAACATTGGCGCCAGCAGTTTGCATTCGGCTCATAAAGCAGCGCGCGTCAATAAAAAGCCAAAAGGCCAGCGGTTGCCCGCCAGCCCGCATCCCCTGTCTATCAAGACGCTTATTTGATTTCGCAAGTCGCGCCGGCTTCAGTTAACTGCTTTTGAATAGCCTCGGCATCAGCCTTGGGAATGCCTTCTTTGACAGGCTTGGGCGCGCCATCCACCAAGTCCTTGGCTTCCTTCAGCCCAAGACCGGTTATCGCCCTCACCACTTTAATAACGTTCACCTTGCTGTCACCGGAAGTTTTGAGAATAACGGCGAACTCGGTTTGTTCTTCGACGGCAGCAGCGGCACCACCCGTGGCCGGAGCTGCGGCGGCAACCGCGGTGACTGCAGCGGACACGCCAAACTTTTCTTCCATTTGCTTAATGAGCTCGGAAAGCTCAAGTACTGTCATCTTTCCAATTGCATCCAAAATATCGGCTTTTGCAGCAGCCATAATTTTCTCCTGATTTAAATAAAGTTATGCAGATTTCTGATCACGTATGGCGGCCAGAGTTCGCACAAATTTGCCGGGCACTTCGTTTAGCGTGCGCACAAACCTGGAAATAGGCGCTTGCATCGTTCCCGCCAGTTTCGCCAGCAGTTGCTCGCGGCTTGGCATCCTGGCCAGGTTCGCAATGTCCTTGGAGGTCATCACGAGATTAGCCATCGCCCCGCCTCTGATCACGAAGTGCTCATTTTCTTTGGCGAATTCATGCAATATCTTTGCCGCCGCTATCGGGTCAGAGGAAATACCGTAGGCCAGCGGGCCCTGCATCTTCTCCGACAATCCGGCAAACGGTGTACCCGCTATGGCACGGCGCGCCAAAGTATTTTTGAGCACACGGAAATACACGCCCGCGCCGCGCGCCTTGGAGCGCAGGTGGGTCAAGTCACCCACTTGCGTGCCACGGTACTCGACAAGAACAACTGTTTGAGCCTTGGCAAGCTGCTCGCTCACTTCGGCTACCACCGCCTTTTTCTGTTCAAGATTTAGACCCAAGGTCCATTCCTCCTTGACTTCATCCGGTTGTGGGTTTTATGCACAGCCGTATCACACCTTTGATCAGGAAAAACCAAATCCTGCTGTCGGGTGCGCCATCTGCGT
>JAHFRG010000049.1:0-2481 GCA_023258935.1 Betaproteobacteria bacterium | reverse complement strand
ACGGTCTTTGATAACCCGCCGGGTTACCCCGGTGGCCCAAAGCCTTGCTCGCGGGCCGGCGCTAACGCTGCCCGCACAAATCATCAAACCAAACTCGATTGATCTATCTTGATTCCCACGCCCATAGTGCTGGAAACCGAAATTTTTTTAAGATAAACACCCTTAATGCCCGAAGGTCTGGTTTTATTCAGCGCACCTACCAGCGCCATCAGGTTTTGCTGCAAAGCGTCAGAAGTGAAAGAAGCGCGCCCGATGGTACATTGCACGAGGCCTGACTTGTCGGTGCGGTACTGCACCTGGCCGGCCTTGGTATTTTTTACCGCCGCCGCCACATCCGCGTTTACCGTTCCCGCTTTGGGGTTCGGCATCAGCCCGCGGGGGCCGAGAATCTGTCCGAGTTGCCCGACCACGCGCATCGCGTCGGGGCTGGCGATTGCCACATCAAATTCAATTTTGCCGGCTTTAATGCTCTCCACCAGATCTTCAAAACCGACGATGTCGGCGCCGGCCTCCTTCGCCTGTTTCGCTTTTTCGCCTTGCGCGAACACCGCGACCCGCACGTTTTTACCGGTGCCGGCAGGCAGCACTACCGAGCCGCGCACCTGTTGATCGGTCTTCTTAATATCCACGCCGAGATTGATCGCCACGTCAATCGCCTCGTCGAATTTGGCATTTGCGTTTTCCTTGACCATTTTCAGCGCTTCCTGCATTACATAGAGCTTGTTGCGGTCAACCTTGGCATTAAGCAGCTTGTAGCGTTTGGAGGTCATGTCACATGCCCTCTACTTCAATACCCATGCTGCGCGCGCTTCCGGCTATGGTGCGCACTGCGGCCTCGAGGTCAGCTGCGGTTAAATCCGGCATTTTCAGCTTGGCGATTTGCTCTGCCTGGGCGCGCGTGATTTTGCCCACTTTGTCGGTGTGCGGCCGCGCGCTGCCTTTTTCTATTTTCGCCGCTTTCTTGATGAGCACCGCCGCGGGCGGAGTCTTCACCACGAAAGTAAAACTTTTGTCTGCGTAGGCAGTAATCACCACCGGCACCGGCAATCCGGCTTCCAGGCCCTGGGTCTGGGCATTAAATGCCTTGCAGAATTCCATTATATTCAAGCCGCGCTGCCCCAATGCCGGCCCAATCGGCGGACTGGGATTCGCCTTCCCGGCGGGCACTTGCAGCTTGATATAGCCAACTATTTTCTTTGCCACGTTACTCTCCTATCGGGTGCCGACGGATGCTTTCGCACCCTCCCCGTTAAACCAAAAATTTCACCTGAACCCCGGGAAATCCTTAAGATTTTTCGACCTGACCGAAATCCAGTTCCACTGGTGTGGAGCGGCCGAAAATCGTAACTGAAACGCGCAACTTGCTTTTGTCGTAGTTCACATCCTCGACATTGCCGTGAAAATCGGTGAAAGGTCCTTCCCTCACCCGGACTGCTTCGCCCACTTCGAACAGCACCTTGGGTTTGGGTTTCTCCACGCCTTCCTGAATCTGGTGCAGGATGTTTTGCATTTCTTTTTCGCTAATCGGCGTGGGCTTGTTGGCGCTGCCGCCGACAAAACCGGTTACCTTGGGCGTGCTTTTCACCAAGTGCCAGGTTTCATCGGTCATATCCATTTCCACCAGCACATATCCAGGGAAGAACTTGCGTTCACTGATATTTTTCTGCCCGCTTTTCATTTCCACCACTTCTTCCACAGGCACCAGGATTTGCCCGAACTTGTCTTTCATGCCTGAACGCTCGATGCGATCTGCGAGCGCTCGCTGCACGCTTTTCTCAAAACCGGAATAGGCATGTACCACATACCAGCGCTTTGTCATTATTCGCTCCGGCCCATCAACACTCTCACCACCCACAGCAAACTCGCATCCACCATCCATAGAAACAACGCCATCACCACCACGAACAACATCACGATACCGGTGATTTGAAATGTCTCCTTGCGTGTCGGCCACACCACTTTCTTGGTTTCTTCAATCGCTTCCTGGCTGTAACCATAAAACTGCTTGCCCGGAGCGGTAAACCACGCCAGCGCCGCAGCCAGCACCAGCCCGGCCAAGATAGGAGCAATGCGTATGATGGTCGCGCTGTCCGCCAGATAGTAATAACCCGCTATACCTGCAGCGACCAATAGCAGCGCCGCCGCCAGTTTGATTTTGTCCGCCATATCTTCCGTTAGTTCACCTGCAAACCCCTGCTATCCTGGCAGGCCAGGAGGGTCTCGAACCCCCAACCTTCGGTTTTGGAGACCGACGCTCTGCCAATTGAGCTACTGGCCTTTGTTAAATCCCGTGAAGAGTGAGGTGTGAGGGGTGAAGTGTTTTCGGTAGAGTTTTACCCCTTACCCTTTACTCCTTACACATTACTCAAGTATCTTTGCGACCACGCCGGCGCCCACGGTGCGGCCGCCTTCGCGGATGGCGAAGCGCAAGCCCTCTTCCATGGCAATCGGGGCAATCAGAGCCACTGTCACCGTCACATT
>JAHFRG010000048.1 GCA_023258935.1 Betaproteobacteria bacterium | reverse complement strand
CCCCGCTGCGTAATCGGCCAATCGCGAGCGCTCCCCGCGCTGCAGTGTGACGTGTCCGCTGTGCGACCAGCCTTTAAAGCGGTCCACAACGTAAGTCAATCCGGAACTGCCCTCAGTCAGATAAGGCGTATCAATTTGCGCGATATTGCCGATGCACACCACCTTGGTACCGGGTCCGGCGCGGGTGACCAGTGTTTTCATCTGTTTCGGCGTCAAATTCTGTGCTTCGTCAATTATCAAAAATTTGTTGATAAAGGTGCGGCCTCGCATAAAGTTCAGTGATTTTACCTTGATGCGCGAACGAATCAAGTCACGCGTAGCGGCACGCCCCCATTCCCCAGCTTCATCATCGGTATTGTTAAGCACGTCGAGGTTATCCTCCAACGCTCCCATCCACGGGGTCATTTTCTCTTCTTCGGTGCCCGGAAGGAAGCCGATATCTTCGCCCACCGGCACGGTGACACGGGTCATGATGATTTCAGTATAAACCTTATGCTCCAGGGTTTGCATCAAACCCGCGGCCAGAGTCAGCAGGGTTTTTCCCGTACCAGCTTGGCCCAGCAAGGTGATGAAATCGATATCCGGGTTCATCAGCAGGTTCAACGCGAAATTCTGTTCGCGGTTGCGTGCTGTAATGCCCCACACGTTATTCTTCTGGTGCGTGTAATCCCTGAGCGTTTCCAGAACAGCAGTCTTGCCGTTTTGCTCCTTGACGCGGGCATTAAACGGCTTGTCAATTTCCTGATAGATAAACTCGTTAACCAGCAAACTGGTGCAGAGCGGTCCCCTTACGCGGTAGAAGGTATGGCCGGACTGCTGCCAGGATTCCAGCTCCTTGCTGTGCTTGTCCCAGAAATCCTCAGGCAATTCCTGGAACCCGGTGTACAGCAAATCGGTGTCTTCGAGCACCTTGTCGTTGTAATAATCTTCGGCGGCAAATCCCAGCGCGCGCGCTTTGATGCGCATGTTGATGTCTTTGCTGACGAGGATCACGTGGCGTCCCGGAAAGGTTTCCTGCAAATGTTTCACCACGCCAATGACCTGATTGTCGCTATTCCCGCCGGGAAAATGGGCAGGAAGATCGCCGTTGATGGCTTTGGTTTGCAAGAGCAAGTGACCGGTTGCATCTTTTCCACCATGCGTTTCGAGCGAAATGCCTTCTTCCATATTAGTGAAAGCATCACTAACGATTTCGTCGAGATAACGGCTTGCCTGACGCGCGTTGCGTGCCACTTCCGACATGCCCTTTTTATTGTGGTCGAGCTCTTCCAGGGTGGCCATAGGCAGGTAGATATCGTGTTCCTGGAAACGGAACAAGCTGGTCGGGTCATGCATCAGGACGGTGGTATCAAGTACGAACAACTTGGTTTTGGTGTGCAGGTGTGTGACGACAGATGCAGGTTTTCTCTGGGTCATTTAATTTTCCGTTAGATGATTAATTCAAAGTTGGTACGTACAACTTGCTTGACCGGGCACTTTCACACTGCGCCACTCGCGCCGCAGCGCCCTCTTGGAGATACATAAATGATGAGAATTTTTGCCTGTGGAGAAGGAGAGGCGAAAAACCTTGTTCCCGGTTGAGGGGATTTCAAAATCGGGGAAAGCCCTATTAATAATTATCTATTCTCCCAGTGTATAACACCCCTTTGTGCTTGACAATCATGGCCTCAGCAGGTTTATCCGGCGAGGAATTCCTTGGTTTGCAGCATGAGAGTTTCGCTGCTCCCGGGCAACTTGCCGAGCGTCACTTCGTGCCGTGGAAGCTTCGTGGTTTCCAGTGAGGAATAAAGCTCGCGCGTCGCCACCAGTTCATAGCCTTGCGCACGCCATCCTTGCAGCAGGCGTTCGAAAAGCGGTGTGAGTTTCATGCCTTCAAGCTCAGCACGCAAGGTGTAGAGATGACCGGTCGCGGGCGGGTTGGTGCTGAGATTCAACACATGTTCGGCAGCCGCCTCCATCCCGGCGCTCTTGATCGATTCATCGAGCGTCGGCAGAGTGGTGGGAAGCTGTGGGCAGGCGATGATTTCGCCATTGTAGATGGGAATGAACGGGCAGCGGCCGCGTGTGTCGCTGCAATAGACAAAACCCAAGCGCTGGGTCAAACGATAGGCGTACAGGTTCATCTGCCAGCCCGCGGCTGCGTGAGCTGCGGGGGGCTCACCGAAAATTTCAGCAAAGCGCTCGCGCCCCAACCGCATTTGTTTTTCACTCCACCCGGCATCGCTTTGCGCCGCCTGATTGGACCATGCAGCTGCGTCATAGGCTTGCAAGCCGACTTCAATCCCGGCGTCGCGCGCCTTGCGCATGATATCGCCGCATTGCTTGCCGATATCGGGCCCCGGGAGCAGGGTGCCGTAAAACAGCGACGGCAATCCGTAATATTTGAGCAGGTTACCGCGCAACAGCCGTTTCACCATGCGGCTGCTGCGGTCAGGTCCGACGCAGAAGAAAAAACTGGCTGTGGCGTTATGCTTTTGCAGAAGCTCAATAAGCCGCGGCACGCCTTGACGGGTGCCGCGGACAGTTTGCACGTCTATTTTAAGCGCGAGTTTCATTTTGATCTTTTATTTGCTTCCTGAAATGATGCTTTGCGCGAGACGCCGCATTTCAGCATCGCCCATCGCGCTAACATGCAAAATCGGCACATCCTGATATTGAGGATAATGTTTAAGGGTTGATTTCCTGTAAGCCGGGTCGTAATGCCGCTCCAGCAATTCCATTACCAAAGCGTCCCATTGCCGGTCGGCCACATAGCCTTTCCAGCAGTCGATTAGATCGTGGCCATAAAGCGAAGTCAGAATTCCGAGTTTTTGAAGCAGTGTTTCGGGATCGTACAGCAAGTGACGGTATTCCTCTTTGAGCAGAGCTGCACGCAAGCTCGCGTCGGCTTCAATGCGGATGCATTGTCCGCGCCACATCGTATCGAGCAATACATCCGGCACTCGTACCTTGCCGATTTTCTTGCTTTCGGATTCAACATATACCGGTTCTTTTGCATCGAAACGCTGCAGCTTTGACCAAATCAGGCTTTCAAACATTTTTTGCGTGGGCTGCGGCTCATCGGGCAGGCTGCCCAGCACCGAGCCGCGGTGCGCTGCAAGCTGCTCCAGGTTCAGCACTTGAACGCCAAGCAGGTCAAGCGCCTGTATCAGCCGGCTTTTGCCGGAGCCGGTTGGCCCACATATGACGCGAAACTGAAATCGTTTGGGTAGCTTCGACAAACTCTCAATTACTGCCGCGCGATAAGATTTATAACCTCCTTTCAGCCTTCCGGCATGCCAGCCAACTTGTTCGAGAACATGCACCATCGCCGCGCTGCGGTTTCCACCACGCCAGCAGTAGACCAGGGGCCGCCAGTCTTTTTGCCGTGTGATAAAGATCTTTTCGATATGATGTGCGATATTCCGCGCCACCAAGGTCGCGCCGATTTTTTTCGCTTCGAAACTGGATACTTGTTTGTATATCGTGCCGATCTGTTTTCTTTCAGCATCGTCGAGCACCGGGCAGTTGATGGCGCCCGGTATGTGATCTTCGCTGAACTCCGAGGGAGTACGCACGTCAATCAACTCGTCAAAGTCGCGCAACTGTGTTACGTTTGTTCCATCGTGGGATTGCAAAGGAAGCATCTTAGCTTGAATGGATATCTCGGATATTAAGCTTACGTCATTTTGGTTACGACATAACTTGCTTGCGCAAGTTAGTCTTCACCGAAATACCGTTTCGGGTTCTTAACATGCATTTGCCCAAATCATAGATCACGCTACTTTATTATGGATTTCTCGGATATTAAGCTTACGGCATTTTCGCATGGTGGTGGCTGCGGATGCAAAATCGCGCCGGCGCTGTTGTGCGAAATCTTGTCACAGTTGGCAATTGACAAAACCTGGCCTGATCTGCTGGTCGGTACCGAATCGAGCGATGATGCCGCAGTTTACCGTTTGAATGACACGCAGGCGTTGATAGCGACCACCGATTTTTTCATGCCGATCGTGGATGATCCTTATGATTTCGGCCGCATCGCCGCTACCAATGCGCTCTCCGACATTTACGCCATGGGCGGGCGTCCGATACTGGCGCTTGCCATTGTTGGCATGCCAATCGGCAAGCTTCCAGTGGCGGTGATTCAGCGCATCTTGGCGGGCGGCGAAGCGGTATGCTCGCAAGCGGGAATTCCCATCGCAGGCGGCCATTCAATCGACTCTCCCGAACCCATTTATGGTCTCGTGGGCCTGGGTCTGGTCCATCCCGACAAAGTAAAACGCAATGATACAGCGCGCGCAGGGGATGCGCTGATTACCAGCAAAGCGCTGGGGGTCGGGATCATGAGCGCGGCCCTGAAAAGAGGAAAATTGTCGCAACAAGGTTACCGACAAATGCTGGAGAGCACTACGCAGCTTAACACCGCCGGCGTGGCGCTCGCCGACCTGGCTGGCGTGCATGCGATCACCGATGTTACGGGATACGGTTTGCTCGGGCATTTACTGGAGATTTGCCGAGGTTCCAGGCTTGGCGCAAAAATCCACTTTGATGTGTTGCCCATTCTTCCCGCAGCGCTGGATTTGGCAAAGCAGGGTTTTGGTCCCGGCGCGATTGAACGCAACTGGACGAGCTATGGCAAGCAAGTAGTGTTGCCTCAAGCTATGCCGGAGTGGCAGAAAAAGCTGTTATGCGATCCGCAAACAAGCGGTGGTTTGTTGGTGGCCTGCAGTGAGGACGCAGTGCCGAAAGCATTGGAAGTTTTCAGGAGCCAGGGGTTCAATTACGCTGCCAGGATAGGCAACATGACAGTGGGAGATGCACAGGTCAGGCTGGTTGAGTGACTTGCTCTATTTCCTGGGTTTATGCCCGGCTTCGGAGTCCCTGCGGCCGGATTTGCGGCGTTTGTCGATTCCTATGTGCTGCCGCGCCTTGCCCGAGGATTTGCGTCTTCCCTCCACCAGCCTTCTTTCAACTGGAATAAACTCCACCTCATAAATCGGCAGTTTGGATTTTTCATGTCCCATGGTTTTCTCTTTGCAGGTGGCATGTGACATTCAGGAATATAACATATTTCAGAAAGTAATTTTAGTTCAGCATAGGTTTGAGGGTTTTCCAGATATTATCGAGAATAATGGGCTGTGCCGCGGCGGTCGGATGTATACCGTCAGGCTGAAACATCCCGGAGTCATAGCCAAAGCCCTCGAGCATGAAAGGCGTCAGGGGAAGGCTGTAGTGCTTTGCCAGTTCAGGATAAATACTCTGAAACTTTTGGGTATAGGCTATGCCGTAATTAGGAGGCAGGCGCATGCCTATAAGCAGCACCTTGGCGCCGTGCAGCTGGCAGGCTTTGATGATGCCTTCCAGGTTGTCACGCGCGGCTTCAACGGGTTGCCCGCGCAAGCCATCGTTGCCGCCTAATTCGAGGATAACGATGGAGGGATGATGCGCTGCAAGGCTTCGCGCGATGCGGCTCAAGCCGCCGCGCGTTGTCTCCCCGCTGATGCTGGTATTGACCACGTCATAATCCAGCCGCTCTTGCTGCAAGCGTTTTTTGAGCAGGCTGACCCAGCCGGCCTCTTGCGGCAAACCGTAGCCGGAAGACATGCTGTCGCCAAACACCATGATGAGCGGAGCGGCACCGGCGGGAAGCGGCAGGCATAGACAGAAAACTACAAGGACGCGTTTGAGCATGACTGAGAATCGCATACAACCCATTGTGCAGGCAGTGCAGCTTACCAAGCAAGTGCCTACCAACGCAGCTTATCTGACCATCCTGAAGGATGTGAGTTTCACGGTTCTGCCTCGCGAAGCGGTGGCGATTCTGGGCGCGTCAGGCTCAGGCAAATCCACCTTGCTGGGGTTGCTGGCGGGTCTCGATACGCCAAGTTCAGGCACTGTCAAGTTGAACGGCGTTGATGTATTCGCGCTCGACGAAGATGGCCGTGCTGCATTGCGTGCGGGTGCAGTGGGTTTCGTGTTTCAGTCATTTCAGCTTCTGCCCGCGCTCACCGCGCTGGAAAATACTATGCTGCCGCTTGAGCTGGCCGGTGTTCCGGATGCGCGCATGCAAGCGGAGCATATTCTTCGACGCGTTGGCCTGGGAGAACGGCTGCACCATTATCCCAAGCAACTTTCAGGTGGCGAGCAGCAGCGCGTGGCGGTTGCCCGCGCCTTTGCCGGGAAGCCGAAGCTGCTATTGGCGGACGAACCGACCGGCAATCTCGACAGCGCAACCGGCGCGCAACTCATAGAGCTGATATTTGAACTGAACCAGGAGCAAGGCACGACTTTGTTGATGGTGACTCATGATGAAGCGCTATCTAGGCGCTGCGGGCGGCTGCTTCATCTCACTGCCGGGATGCTCAGGGAATGAAACTATTTACGCTCTCACTGCGCATGTTGAGTCGGGATTGGCGCTCAGGCGAATTACGGGTGCTGGCGGCAGCCCTGGTGGTTGCGGTGGCCAGCGTGACCACGGTCGGTTTTTTTGCAGACCGGGTGCAACGGGCATTAAGCGATGAGGCCAACCTGCTGCTCGGTGCGGATTTGGTTCTCGCTTCGGACCACCCGATCCAAAAGGATTTAGAAGAACAGGCAAAGCAGCGCGGTCTGCGCGTCACGCGCACGCTCAAATTTCCCAGCATGGTGCTGCATGCCGATACCGGGCAGCTCGCCGAAATCAAGGCCGCCGCCGAAGGTTATCCTTTGCGCGGGGAATTGCGGGTGGCTGAGCAAAACGGTATGTCGAAAATCGCCGCGCTTCCTGAGCCGGGGTTGGTGTGGGTGGACCTGCGCCTTGCGACCCGGCTTGGATTTAAAGTAGGCGATCCAATTGAGCTAGGCAATGCGCGTTTTCGAATATCTGCGGTAATTACCGAAGAACCGGATTACACGATCGGCTTTGTGAACATAGCACCGCGCCTGCTTATGAATCTCGGTGATGTCGCAGCAACCGGTTTGATCCAGACCGGCAGCCGCGTTACTTACCATTTGCTGTTTGCGGGTGAGCCTGAAGCGATCGCGGGTTTCCGCGCCTGGGCGCAAACCCGCCTGACTTTGGGCGAACGCCTGGAGGGCGTACAGGATGCGCGACCGGAAATTAAGGCAGCACTGGAGCGCGCGCAGAAATACCTGGGGTTGGCTGCGCTGATGAGCGTGGTGCTCGCTGCGGTAGCCGTGGCGCTGGCGACACAGCGTTTCGTGCAAAGGCATTTGGACGGCTGCGCCATGATGCGTTGTCTGGGCTCAAGTCAAAGCGCGATATTGCGCTTGTATTTTTATCATTTCCTGCTGTTGGGTATTGCGGCAAGCTTGCTGGGTTGCCTATTCGGCTTATTGGCCCAAGAATTTCTTGCGTACTGGCTAAGTATTTTGGCTGCAAGGCAACTGCCTTTTCCAAGCCTGTTACCGGCAAGTCGGGGCTTTGCGTGCGGTCTGCTGCTGCTTCTGGGGTTTGCTCTCCCGCCGCTCATGCGCTTAAGCCAAGTGCCGACTTTGCGGGTATTGCGGCGCGAACTGGGAATCCCCAAAGGCTTGGGTGGCGCCGGGTATATTCTGGGTTTTGCAGTAATAACAGCAATGCTGCTATGGCAGGCAAATGATTTGAAGCTGGGTATGTATGTGTTGGGCGGGCTGATTGCCGGTGTTGTGCTGTTTGCGTGTATTGCGCTTGTGCTCCTGAGACTATTGGGACGTTTGCGCAGCGGGGTAGGGGTGGCTTGGCGCTTTGGGTTGGCCAGCGCGTGCCGCCGCTCGTCAGGTAGCGTGGCGCAGGTGGTTTGCTTGAGCGCGGGGATAATGGCGTTGCTTCTGCTCACGTTGGTGCGCAGTGACTTGCTGCAAAGCTGGAGAGGCAGCTTGCCGCCCGCCGCGCCAAACCGCTTCCTGGTGAATATCCAGCAGGATCAACTGCAGACGCTGCAGGTTTTTTTCACCAATCACGGTCTTGACCAGCCCCGCATTTTCCCAATGGTGCGCGGCAGGCTGACTGCCATTAACGGCAAAAACATGACATCCGCGGACTACACCGAGCAGCGCGCGAAACGCTTGATCGAGCGCGAGTTCAATCTGTCCTGGGCGCGCGAGATGCAAGACGACAACCAGATTGTAGCCGGACGCTGGTGGCGCGAGCAGGACACAGATAAAGCGATATTCTCGGTGGAACAAGGCCTGGCCGAGACCCTGGGCATCCAGCTTGGCGATGCGCTCACCTATGATATAGCCGGTGCTGTGTTGAGCGGGCAAGTCGCAAGCTTGCGCAAAGTTGATTGGGATAGTTTCAGGGTGAACTTCTTTATCATTGCGCCGCCCGGCGTGCTGGAGAATTATCCGGTGAGTTATATCACCAGCTTTTACTTGCCCGCGGACCGCTTGGCGGTGATCAACGATCTCGTCAAGGCGTTTCCGAATTTCCTGGTGATAGACGTGGCGGCAATTATTTCTCAAGTGCAAAAAATCATGGACAGGGTAGTGCAGGCAGTGGAATTCGTTTTCATGTTCAGCCTGCTCGCCGGATTGATGGTGCTTTATGCGGCTATTGTCGCAGCACAGGATGAGCGCATGCTGGAAGCGGTAATGTTGCGCACGCTTGGTGCAAGCAGGGGGCAAATCATGCGCGCCCAGCTTTCCGAGTTTGTCGCGATTGGAACTTTAGCGGGGCTGCTTGCCGCGACTGGCGCAAGCACTTTGGGTTATGTTCTGGCCCTTAATGTATTGAATGTCGCGTACACCCTGAATCCGTGGCTGTGGATAATAGGCTCAGCAGGCGGCGCTGCGGGAGTGATACTCGCATGCCTGCCGCAGCTGCGTGCCACGCTCAACCGCCCGCCATTGCAAAGCCTGCACAGCTTCGGTTAGGGGCGGTCTGGATGCGCTATACTGATTCAGGCTAACGGAGAATTTATGAATGAAATTTTGTTGGGTATTGTCGCGGCGCTTATTCTGGGAATTGTTTTCTGGATAGGCTTCAGGCTACTTATGCGACAAAATCTGTCAAGCGAGCTGGGGCGGCTGATGGAAGACAAGCACCGCACCATGCTCAAGGATTTGCACGAAGGCCTGACCCGACAGGGCGACCGCCTAGATGAGAAGCTCACGCAAACTTCTGAACGGCTGCGCAGCACGATGGATGAACGCTTGCAGCAAATCAGCGGGAAAGTGGGCGAGCGCCTTGACGAAGGATTCAAAAAGACCAACGAAACCTTCACCAATGTGATGGCGCGGCTTGCCACCATAGATGAGGCGCAAAAGAAGATAGACGGGCTGACCAGCAACGTGGTGAGCCTGCAGGAATTGCTGGGCGACAAGCGCGCGCGCGGTGCTTTTGGCGAAGTGCAGCTGGAAGCGCTGGTGAGAAATGTCCTGCCTTCCTCTGCTTATGCCATGCAATATACCTTAAGCAACGGCAGCCGCGTGGATTGTGTGCTGCGGCTTCCCGAGCCCACCGGCATGGTCGCGGTGGATTCCAAGTTCCCTCTCGAAAACTATCACCGCATGTTCGCGCCCGATGTCAGCGAAATCGAACGCGCCCAGGCGCAGCGCCAGTTCAAGGCGGACATCAAAAAACACGTGGATGACATCAGCCAGAAATACATCGTTGCCAATGAGACTTCGGACGGCGCGGTGATGTTTGTGCCGGCGGAAGCGGTATTTGCCGAAATCCATGCTTACCACTTCGACATCGTGGATTACGCGATGCAACAACGAGTGTGGATTGTTTCCCCGACCACGCTGATGGCGGTGCTGAACACCGCCCGAGCAGTGTTAAAAGATGTGGAAATGCGCAAGCACATGAACGTTATCAAGGAAGCGCTCGCCAAATTGAGCATAGATTTTGAACGTTTTGATTTGCGCATGAAAAATCTCGCCAACCATATCCGCCAGGCGCACGAAGACGCTCAGGAAGTTCACACCACCAGCAGGAAGATCAGCGATAAATTCAAGCGCATCGAAGGCGTGGACCTGGAGGAGAGCGAGCCGGACGCCATGCTGGATGTGAAGCAGGGGCGCGAAGAGTCACGCTGAGGATGTGGGGACTCAAAGCTTGGCGCAGACGTCTTACTTCAAGCCACGCCGCAGTCGATGAAGCGTTGTGGCAGAAGGTTGTTTCGCGTTTTGTTTTCCTTCGCGCACTCACACCCGGTGAGCAAAGGCGCCTGCGCGATCTGACGCAGAGTTTTCTCGGCAATAAACAAATGAGCGGCGCGGCCGGACTGCAACTAACGGATGAGATGCGCACTGTGATTGCCGCCCAGGCCTGCTTGCTGATCCTCAACCTGGGCCTTGATTACTACCGGGGCTGGGTTGAAGTCATCGTTTATCCCGGCGACTTTATGCCGCGGCACGAATATACCGATGAAGACGGCGTGGTGCATGTTGAGCGCGAACCGATGCAGGGGGAAGCCTGGCTGCAAGGCCCGGTGATTTTGTCCTGGGAGGCCGCTACAGATCCGGAGAATAATCCGGGCGTCAATGTTGTGATTCACGAATTTGCGCACAAGCTCGACATGCTGAATGGTGAACCCAATGGATTCCCGCCTTTGCATGAAGACATGAGCCGCGAAGTCTGGATGCGGGATTTCTCTGCGGCCTACCAGGATTTCTGCGTCCGGGTTGGCAGGGGAGAGGACACTGCGGTCGATCCTTACGCGGCGGAGAATCCGGCGGAATTTTTTGCGGTATTGAGCGAAGTTTTCTTTGAAACGCCCCAAGTACTCAAGCGCGCTTACCCGGAAGTGTACCGGCAACTCGGCCTATTTTACCGCCAGGATCCTGTGCTGCGCATGATGCACTGAGCTGAGGCGTGTTGTTTCAAATCAGCCTGTAAATATTGACCGGCTGTTACACGCAAAATCCCAGCCGCAAACTCAGGACGTTTTCTTGGCGCCACCGGAAGGAGGAGCATCCGCTTCAAACTCGCTCAGCTCCTCAGGCGTGTTGATGTTGCTGAAAGCTTCCACTTGGTCGTCAAAGGGCACTTCCACCACCTTGAGAGTCGCATACCAGGCGTCTATTTTGCGCCCGCCGGAATTGAGAAACTTGCTCAAATGATCGAGCACATCGCGCCGACACAGGCAAAACACAGGATGTGGTTGAGTGAAAGTTTTGGCTACTGCAAGCTGCGCTTTCGCGGCAGTGAGTCCCTTATGCAGACGCTCTACCAGGTCTGCAGGCAAAAAAGGGGAATCGCAGGGCACGGTAGCAACAAGTCCATAATGTGCCTCCAAAAGCCCACGGTGTAATCCGGCGAGGGGGCCGGCAAAACCGCCGATTTCATCCGGAATGATGCGGTAACCGATGCGCGCATATTGCTCGAGATTCTGGTTGGCGTTAATCAGCACTTCATCCACTTGCGGGCTGAAGCGGGCCAACACCCATTCGATAAAAGGCTTGCCTTGCAGCAGAGTCAATCCCTTGTCCACCCTGCCCATGCGCCGGCCCTGACCGCCCGCCAGAATCACGCCGGTAATTTTTTCCATGAATGAACTCAGGTGAGTGATGCTTGCTTGGACTTGATGAAGCGCGACTCGCCGGTGAACAGCAGATAATGCTTGCCGGCGGCGCGGCCGATCATGGTGAGACCGATTTTTTTCGCGATTTCATAGCCCATCTGGGTAAGTCCGGAGCGGGACACCAGGAAAGGGATCTCCATCTGCGCGCATTTAATCACCATCTCCGAGGTAAGGCGCCCGGTGGTGTAGAAAATCTTGTCGCGGCCTTCGATGCGATCCAACCACATTTGACCCGCGATAGCATCGACCGCATTGTGCCTTCCCACGTCTTCGACGAACATCAGGATATCACTGCCCTTGCACAGCGCGCAGCCGTGCACTGCGCCCGCGGTTTTGTAGACCGTGTCGTGGCGGCGCACGTTGTCCATCAATGCGTAATAGATTT
>JAHFRG010000047.1 GCA_023258935.1 Betaproteobacteria bacterium | reverse complement strand
TGGTGGCGCGTGATGCCTACGTGGTCGGCAACATCGCCCGCCTGGATGAGTACGCCAAACGCCTGCAAGGCTACGTCCTCGAGCCGTATGTGGCTTACTGGCAATTGCGCTCGCGGCTGGAGGACGCTGCTCCCGAAACCGTACGCGCTTTCATGTGGCGATACGGCGACACCCTGCTTGCAGACCGTTTGCGGGCAGAATGGCTCAAGGTGCTTGCCAAAAAGCAGGAGTGGAGTTTATTCAGCGCAGAATTTCCTCTGCTCCTCGAAGAAAGCGTCGAGCTCACCTGTTATGCCTTGCAGGGACGGTTGCATAACAACGATGACACTGCTCTGTTGGAGGCGCGGGCACTTTGGTTTTCTGCGCAGGTGCAGCCGGACAGTTGTGGTCCCCTGTTTGAAGTGATGTTCACGCGCAAAGTGCTCGGCCCGGAAGACGTATGGCAACGTCTGCGCCTTGCATTGGAAGCGGGCGACATCAGCGCAGCCAAGCGCATCATCCAATACCTGCCGGCGAAAGAGGCGCCTAACCCGAGGCTCATTAAAACCATCGCCGACCGGCCCGAGCGTTATCTGTCCAATCCTGGTTACGACCTGAAGACCCGCGTGGGGCGTGAGCTCAGATTGTTTGCCTTGTACCGTCAGGCGCGCAATGAACCGCAGCAAGCTGCCGCTTACTTGAAAAAGTTGCATGACCAGCTCAACGAGCAGGAACGCAATTATGCGTGGGCCGAGATTGCTTACAACGCTGCACAAAAGCATGATCCCGATGCGCTCTCCTGGTATGGTGAAGTTCCGCCAGACCTGCTTAATGTGCAGCAGCTTGCGTGGAAGGCGCGCGCGGCTCTAATGGCACAGAATTGGGAGGCCATGCTCGCCAGTGTCGATGCCCTGTCTCCGCTGGAGCGCCGCGAATCCAACTGGCGTTACTGGAAAGCGCGGGCTCTCAAAGCGCAAGGAAAATATATCGAGGCCGACGCGATTTTTCAGTCATTGAGCAGCGAGCATCATTACTACGGGCAGCTGGCGGGCGAGGAGCTCGGCAATGAATACCGCCCGCCTGTCATTGCTTATAGGCCAAGCGAAGCGGAATTGTCAGCGATGCAGCAACTGCCCGGCATACAACGCGCGCTCGCCTTATACCGACTGGATTTGCGTTACGAAGGGAACCTGGAATGGCAATGGACCATCCGCAATTTCGACGACATGCAGCTGCTTGCCGCGGCCGAAGTGGCAAGGCGCAACGAGCTTTATGAACGCGCTATTTTTACTGCCAACAGGACGGTGCAGCTGCACGATTTCAGCATGCGCTATCTCGCCCCATACCGCGAAATGATGCAGGAATATGTGAACCAATCAAATCTCGACGAGGCCTGGCTGTACGGCATCATCCGCCAGGAAAGCCGGTTTACTGTAACAGCGCGTTCCAATGCAGGCGCAAGCGGGCTGATGCAGCTCATGCCTGCCACCGCCAAATGGGTGGCAACTCGCATCGGGCATAAAGGCTATCGCCAATCGCGGGTGAATGATTTGGACATTAACCTTAATCTCGGGACGCATTACCTCAAACACATGCTGGATATTTCCGGCGGCCAGCTGGTGCTTGCTACTGCGGCATATAACGCCGGGCCGACACGTGCACGCCAGTGGGGCATGGATGTGCCGATGGAAGGCGCAATTTATGTGGAAAGCATACCTCTCAACGAAACGCGCGATTACGTGAAAAAGGTGTTGAGCAACACGCTGTATTACGCCAGCGCCTTTGGCAAAGAAACACCTTCGCTGAAAGCGCTGCTCGGCACCATTCCGTCGCGTTCGCAAAACCAGACGCTGCGGGACGAAAGATAATCTGCGGCAACGGTTTTTGGATTTTGTTCGCACAACACCCATGCAGATTAACAACGTTTGTGTCATAGGCGGCAGTGGATTAGTAGGCAGGCATATCGTGCACTTGCTTGCCGCGCAGGGACGCCGGGTGCGCGTGCCGACGCGCAACCGCGAGCGTGCCAAAGAACTCATCGTCCTGCCTACGGTGGATGTGGTGCAAGCTGATGTCCATAATGACGAAGAGCTTAAGCACATGCTTGAAGGCATGGACGCGGCAATCAATCTGGTGGGCATTTTGCACGAAGAGCGCAGCGGAGATTTCAGGCGGGCACATGTCGAGTTGCCGCTGCGAATCGCCAGGATGTGCGCAAGCCTGGGAGTGAAGCGTATGGTGCACATGAGCGCGCTTAATGCCGACCCCGACGGTCCCAGCAGCTACCTTCGCTCCAAGGGCGAAGCCGAAGCTGCTCTCAGGCAAACGGCGCAAGAGCTTGCGCTGAGCATTTTCCGGCCTTCGGTGATTTTCGGCCGCGAGGACAAATTTCTAAACCTGTTTGCAAAACTTTTGAAATATTTTCCTGTGCTGTTTCTCGCAAGCCCGCAGGCGCGGTTTCAGCCGGTATCCGTGGAAGACGTGGCGCACGCTTTCGTGTTGAGCCTCGACAGGTTGGAGACCTTTGGCAAGAGCTATGACGTGTGCGGGCCGAGAGTCTATACGCTGCGCGAACTGGTGGAATATGTCGCACAAATCACCGGGCGCAGACGCCGCATCATCGGCCTGAGCGACTCGCTATCGTATTTGCAGGCATGGGCGATGGAATTTCTGCCGGTAAAACTGATGACCCGCGATAACTACTATTCGATGAAAGTGGATAGCGTGTGCAGTTGCGGTTTTCCGGAAATTTTCGGATTCAAACCTACGGCGCTGGAAGCGGTGGTGCCGTTGTATCTCACTGGCGGCACGCCGCGTGGACGCTATCGCTGGTTCCGTTTCAAGGCGGGGCGCTGAGGCCGGCTTGACTCATCTAGGCCAATGAAAATTTATGCGGTCGGCGGCGCGGTGCGCGATGAGCTATTGGGTCTCAAAGTGACGGATCGCGATTATGTAGTGGTGGGTGCCACACCGCAGGACATGCTGCGCCTGGGCTTCAAGCCGGTGGGCAAGGATTTTCCAGTGTTCCTCCACCCCAAAAGCCACGAGGAATACGCGCTGGCGCGCACCGAGCGCAAAACCGCCCGAGGCTACAAAGGCTTCAAAATCCATGCCGCCCCCGATGTCACGCTGGAAGATGATTTGGCGCGGCGCGATCTCACCATCAATGCCATAGCCAAGGACGAGCGTGGCCGAATCGTTGACCCTTACGGAGGCGTGAAGGACCTCAAAGCCGGAGTTCTGCGTCATATCAGTCCTGCTTTTGCCGAAGACCCGGTGCGCATCTTGCGCGTGGCGCGGTTTGCTGCACGCTTCGAATTTGACGTGGCCAAAGAAACGCTGGACCTGATGCGCGCAATGACGCAAAACGGCGAAGTGGACGCGCTGGTCGCAGAGCGGGTATGGCAGGAACTGGCGAAAGGGTTGATGGAAGCGAAACCTTCGCACATGTTTGAAGTGTTGCGCCAGTGCGGCGCGCTCAATAAAATCCTGCCTGAAGTGGACCGCTTGTTCGGCGTGCCGCAGCCTCTCGAGTATCATCCGGAAATTGATACCGGGGCGCACATCATGCTGGTAATTGATTATGCCGCATCAAAGAATTTCTCGCTGCCGGTGCGTTTTGCCGCGCTCACCCACGATCTCGGCAAAGGTGTAACACCGCGCAGCCAATGGCCGCACCATCCCGGCCATGAGGCCAGGAGCGTGGAACTCGTCAAAGCGTTATGCAAGCGCATCAAGGTTCCCGCTGCCTGCAGAGATCTGGCGCTGCTCGCTGCCAAATACCATGGCGAGGCGTACCGCGCACAGGAACTCAAGCCTGCGACCCTCGTCCGCCTGCTTCAGGCGCTTGATGCTTTCCGCAAGCCGCAGCGCTTTGTTGAATTTCTTGAGGCTTGCGGCTGCGATTTCCACGGTCGTACGGGTTTTGAAACCAGACTTTACCCGCAAGCGGAATATCTGCAAAATGCACTGCTTGCCGCGCAAAGCGTGAATGCAGGCGAGATAGCCAAGAGGGTTGGCAAACCCGGTCAGATCGCAGCCAATGTGCGCGCAGCGCGGATCGCTGCGGTAAAAAGCCGGCTCAAGCCTGCCGTGTAAACCACAACCAGACTTGATACGTTTATATAATTTTAAATTCCATTAAAGGAGAACACCATGCTTAAACCCGTTTTGTTTGTATCACTCCTGCTGTTTCCCGCATTTGCGCTGGCCGATTCCGCGGACAAGTCTGGAGAAAAGCAGTACCGTATGGAGGAGCAATTCAAGAAAGCCGATAAGGACAACGACGGCACGCTCACCAAAGACGAAGCCAAAGCCATGCCTCATGTCGCCAAGCATTTCAAGGAAATCGATACCGACAAGGACGGCACTGTTTCCATGGATGAAATTCACGCTTTCATGAAATCCCATAAAGAAGGCGCACACGAGCACGGCAAGAAGAGCTTCACCAAGGCCGACAAGGACAACGATGGCACGCTGACCAAGGAAGAAGCCAAGGCCATGCCTAATGTCTACAAGAACTTCGATGCCATAGACACCAACAAAGACGGCACCGTCTCACTTGAAGAAGTTCACAACTTCATGAAGGCCAAGCGCGAGCAAAACAAGACCACCAAACCCCAGGCTAATTGATTGAATGAGGGTCACAACGCCGGCGGCTTTAACCCCCGGCGTTTTTATTTTAATAACGGGAATCTCTTTAAGCTGAGAGAATGATAGATCTCTACACCTGGTCTACTCCAAACGGCCGCAAGATTTCCATCATGCTGGAAGAAACCGGGCTCCCCTACCGAGTGCACCCTGTTGATCTTAGCAAGGGCGAGCAATTCAAGCCGGAATATATGGCGATCAGCCCGTATAGCAAGATTCCCGCTATTGTCGATGGAGAAGGGCCGGATGGCGCGCCATTCAAGATGTTCGAATCTGGCGCGATTCTGATTTACCTTGCGGAAAAAACCGGCAGGTTTATGCCCAGTACTGCGTTGTCGCGTTATGAGACCTTGCAGTGGCTGATGTTCCAGATGGGCAATGTCGGCCCGTTTTTCGGTCAGGCGCACCACTTTCTGCGTTTCGCACCCGAACCGGTGCCTTACGCCATCGAGCGCTATACCAAGGAAACCGCACGGCTCTACGGCGTGTTGCAGCGCTACCTCGCTGAGCATGCTTATCTTGCGGGCGAATATTCTATTGCCGATATTGCGACTTTTCCATGGGTGGCGCGCTTTGAGTGGCACAAAATCAAGCTGGAGGATTATCCGAACGTCAAACGCTGGTTCGATATCATCGCGGCGCGTCCCGCAGTGCAGCGCGGCATGGCAGTGCCAAGCAAACCCTGATTAAGTCTTCGCTATCTTGGTGGCAACGCAATCCGCTGTGGACTCAATCGAAATCCCTTAATTCGCCCGGCTGTGGCGTTCCAGGAAATCGAGGATATCCTGGACCTTGAGTTCATGCGGGCTTTTGAAATTGCCCTTGATGACTCCCACCCAAGCCATGTTTTTCTGCATGCGTTCCACCACCAGCGGCCACTCTTTTGCAGTATGCCGTTTGGGATCGGGCAGTTCATGGCATTGTATGCAGGCTTCACTGTAGGACTGGCCCGCGACCGTGGTTTTGAGGTCAGGATATTGGCCCGGATCTATCGCTTTCTGCCCGTGTTTGCCTAAGTATGCGAGCAAGGAATCGAGTTCATGCTGCGACGGCGTTTGCACACCTTCCATCAGTTCTTTCATTAAGATGCCCATGTTGCCCTCGCCTTGCGTGCGCCGGTTCATACGCTCCACCACCACCCGCCATCTCTCGGGCGTGTGCATATAAGGGCTGGGAAGGTAATGGCATTGCACGCAATAACGGGTGAGCGCCCGCGCGCCTGCTGAATCTGGCTCGGGTAATTCCTTGGGATCCGGCCCGGGCGGAAGCATCCGGCGCAACATCAAGCCGTGAGGGCCTTCTTCCCACTTGTTGGCAGTGGTGCCTCCGTCTTTCGCTTGCCCGATGGCCGGCGCCTGGCTTGAGGCAAGTAGTAGCACGGTGAAATATAAATAACAGCGATGCAAGGTCATGGTTGGATGCGAAGTTCATGCGTGGGCGGGTATCGGGTCATCGTGATTATATTGTGCTAACCTGCAATTAGACACTAGATCAGATAGGAGCGCACATGCCCTCGGTTAACCGTTACGACGCTCTCATCATCGGCACCGGCCAATCGGGAAAACCTTTGGCTCTCGCGCTTGCCAAAGCAGGATGGAAAACCGTAGTAATCGAACGCGAGCATGTGGGCGGCACTTGCGTCAACGTCGGCTGCACTCCAACCAAGACCATGGTGGCAAGCGCGCGCATTGCTTATCTGGCGCGCCGTGGCGCTAGTTACGGAGTCAACACCGGAGATGTGAGTGTTGATATGGCCAAAGTTTACGCTCGCAAAAAAGCCATAGTTGAAAGCTTCCGCAAAGGCGGACAAGACCGGCTGGAGAAGACGCCCAATCTTGAACTCATTTTCGGCGTGGCGCGATTCAAGGACTCCCGCACGGTTGAGGTGCGATTGAACGGCGGCGGAACGAGGGAAATGACCGCGGACAGAATCGTCATCAACAGCGGCGGAGCTCCCGCGCTGCCGCCGATGCCCGGATTGAGCGAAGCCCGGCCCCTGAATTCTTCAACCATCATGGAACTGCAGGAATTACCCGAGCATCTGCTGGTGCTGGGCGGAAGCTACATCGGCCTCGAGTTCGCGCAGATGTTCCGCCGCTTCGGCAGCCGCGTCACCATCATTCATCGTGAAGACCGGCTGATTAACCGCGAAGACCCGGATGTATCCGAGGAAGTGCAGAAGATTCTGCGCCAGGACGGCATTGAGATTTTGCTAAATGCACAAGTCGTTCAGATTTCCCGGCAGCAGAACGGCCGGACCGAGTTGACCATCAAAACGCCGGCGGGAGAGCAGAAGGTGGCGGGCTCTCATCTGCTGGCTGCGCTGGGACGCGTGCCCAGCACGGCGCAATTGAATCTCGCGGCGGCGGGAATCGAGACCGACAAGCCGGGCTTTATCAAGGTCAACAACAAACTGGAAACCAACGTTCCGGGCATCTATGCCATCGGCGATGTCAAGGGAGGGCCCGCGTTCACGCATATTTCCTACGACGATTTCCGCATCCTGCGCTCAAATTGGCTGGAAGGTGGGAAAGCCACTTTGGATGGACGTCTGGTGCCCAATACCATGTTCATTGATCCACAGCTGGCAAGCGTGGGGCTTAGTGAAACCGAGGCACGGGCACAGAAGCGCAACATTCGCGTGGCAAAGCTGCCGATGACGCACGTAGCGCGAGCAATCGAAATGGGAGAAACGCGCGGTTTCATGAAAGCCATCGTGGATGCCGACAGCGGACAGATTCTGGGCTGCACCATATTGGGCGTGGAAGGCGGGGAGATCATGGCGATGCTGCAAATGGCGATGATGGGCGGAGTACACTACGCAAAAATCAAGGAAGGAATTTTCGCCCACCCCACTCTTGCCGAGTCGCTCAATAATTTGTTCATGACACTGGATGCCTGACGGACCATAATCATCGCCGCATTTCATTTATCCAGCACCCGATCAAACACCACAAGCGCTCCATGAATCAGAAAATCGTTTTATCCTGGAGCGGTGGCATAAACAGCGTGCTCATGCTGCATAGGCTGCTCGAGCAAGGGGAGCGCGAAATCTTGGCGCTGGTTACCACGGTGCTCGCAGGCGAAAGTAAAATTGCCATGCACGAAGTACCGCAGAACTTGCTCGAAGCCCAGGCCTGCGCTTTGGGTTTTCCACTCTATACTCTTGAGCTGCCACGCGACGCTGCCAATGCCGTATACGAGGAAAAATTCGGCGGCTTGCTGCAGCGGCTCAAGCGTCGGAACGTGGACAGTATTGCCTTTGGCGATATTTTTCTCGAGGATATACGTGCGTACCGGGAGAGTATTTTAGATAAAATCGGCGTGCAACCCCTGTTTCCCCTTTGGAACATAGACAGCCGGACGCTTGTCGGGGAATTCATGGAACTCGGATTCAAGGGCGTGACCGTGTGCGTGGACAGCCGAGTGCTTGATGCTTCGTTTGCCGGCCGTGAGATGGACTCGGAATTTGTCAAGGCGCTTCCCGCAAGTGTGGACCCTTGCGGCGAGAACGGCGAATTTCACAGCTTCGTTTACGACGGGCCGCTGTTGAAGGACCGCTTGCGTTTCACCAAAGGCAAGGTGATGCAGCGTGGTGCATTTTATTATTGCGATTTGACCTCTCAGTGAAACGGCGAGCAGGCACAATAAGCTGATAATGTTTCACAGCAGACGGCTTTTGTCGCCGCTCATAAAACCGAGGAGTTGCTGGGAAATGCCTTTGCCCATCGCTAACGCTTTAAATAACTCCCCCATTTCAGCCGGGCTCAGCAGTTTTTGCGCTGCTGAAGCCAAAGGCAGGTAAGCGGCATCATCCGGCGCGGTTTCGCCCAGGATTTCGGTAATGCCGCAGTTCACCAGAAACTGTGCTTGGGTGGTATAGCCGAGCAATCGCAAATCCCCCGCACTTTCCATAATGGAGCTGAAATTTACGTGTGAGGTTATATCTTGCAGCCCCGGCAGGTAAAAAGGATCGTCGTGCGCCTGCTGGCGGTAATGGCACATCAACGTGCCGCGGTTGCGTTGCGGATGATAATACTCGGCCGATCCGAAGCCGTAATCCAGTACCAGAATCACGCCCCGATCCAACAGCGCTGCAAGGCTGCGCATCAGGCCGCATGCAGCAAGATGAATTTCGCTTACATAATCAACTGGAACTTGCAGGCTTGAGGCGAGATTGAACAATTCTCCTTTGGCCAGCGGACGTTCTTTCCAGCAGAATTTTCCATCTGCATAAGTGACGCCACACTCGTAAATCCCCTGGCTGCGCCAGGCTACGACATGCACTGGAAGCGCATCGAAAACTTCGTTGGCGAAGACCAAACCGGCAAAATGCTGCGGCAGCTTGTCGATCCAACTCACGCACTGTGCGAGCTTTTTGGGAAGCATGCCTATTAACGCTTGCTGGCGGCTTTGCAATTCGCCGCTTACTTCCAGGATAAAGTAGTGCTCGGGTGCCTTATTCTGCGCTTCCAGCTCGCGCAACAGGTCACAAGCAAGCTTCCCGGATCCGGCTCCCAATTCCAGAATATCTCCGGAAATGATGGATAGAGCTTGCGAGACTTGTCTCGCAAGGCAGCGGGAGAAGAGCGGTGACATATCGGGAGCGGTGACAAAATCGCCGGCAACTCCGAATTTTTCTGCACCTGCGCTGTAGTAGCCGAGCCCCGGGGTGTACAAGGCGAGCTCCATATAGCGGGCGAACGAAATCCAGCCGCCGCCAGCTGCGATTTCCTCGATAATCATCCGGGCAAGCTGCTGGCTGTGTAGCAATGCTTGCGCGCTGGGTTGTGGCAGTGGCGACATCGCCTGGGATTAAGCTGGAAAGATTGGGCAGCCGCTAATGGTCGGGAAATTGCTGTAAAATTCCGGCATTCAACACTGGCAGAATATAGCGGAGAATCAGGGTGCAAGGCAAAGTCGTCTTGATCACCGGGGGTGCAAGACGGGTAGGGGCAGCAATTTGCCGCTACTTGCATGCGCACGGTGCCAGCCTCATGGTGCATTACCGTTCCTCGGCGAAGGAAGCCCGCGCGCTGCAAGCCGAACTTAATCTTAAGCGCGCCGATTCGGTGGCGATGATACAAGCGGACCTTCTCAACTTGTCAATGCTGCCAAACCTGGTGGGCGATACCGTAAAACGTTTTGGCAGGCTGGATGTAGTGATCAACAATGCTTCCAGCTTTTTTCCCACGGCGGTGGGGGAAATCAACGACAAGGCATGGGATGATCTCATCGGCACCAACCTTAAGGCGCCGCTGTTCCTCTCGCAGGCGGCGGTGGGACAGCTCAAAAAAAACCATGGCTGCATAGTCAACATCGTGGACATCCATGCCGAGCGGCCGATGAAGAACTACGTGGTGTATAGCACGGCAAAGGCCGGGCTGGTCAACCTGACGCGCTCGCTGGCACGCGAGCTGGCGCCGGAAGTCAGGGTGAATGGCGTGGCGCCCGGCGCCATTATCTGGCCGGAAGATGAAGCTTGGTCGGATGAGCTATCGCGCCAGCGCATCATCAATTCCACGCTTTTGAAGCGCGTCGGTGAACCGGAAGATATCGCTAAGGCGGTGCATTTCCTGATTGCCGATGCGCCTTATATTACGGGACAGATTATTGCAGTCGACGGCGGCAGGAGCATCAACATATGAGCGAAACAGCGGACTTTGCCTTTATACTTCGTTGCGGCTTGTTTCCGCTGCTCACATACTAATTATGTGTGCTCTGCTGCTCAACTTCGCCGCGCCTCGTCTAAAGCCAAACTTCTTGTTTCGCTAAAATCCGAACATTCTCAATTGTGAATTTATGGAATTAAATATGAAGACAATCCCGATTAAACCCCCTCGCACATTGCTAAGCTTGGCAGGCAAAGCGATTGCCGACTACGCGATGATTCGCCCGGGTGACCGTGTAATGCTCGGGCTTTCCGGGGGCAAGGACAGTTTGTCGTTGTTGCATGTGTTATTGCATCTCAAGGCCAAATCGCCGGTGAAATTTGAACTCGCCGCCGCGACCGTAGACCCCCAATCACCCGAATACCATCCGCAGCCGCTTAAAACTTTTATGGCCAAGCTGGGCGTGCCGTATTTCTATGAAAGTTACCCGGTGCTGGAACTTGCGAAGCAAAAGATGGGCAAAGATTCGTTCTGCGCATTTTGCTCGAGAATGCGGCGCGGCATGCTCTACGGCGCGGCACGGCGCGAAGGCTACAATGTGCTGGCGCTGGCGCAGCATCTCGACGACCTTGCCGAGACTTTCATGATGAGTGCGATGTTTGGAGGAAAACTGCGCACCATGCGCGCGCATTATGTCAACGACGAAGGCGATATCCGCGTGATTCGCCCTTTCATTTACGTGCGCGAGCGCCAGACCGCAGCGTTCGCCAAGAGCGCGGGCCTTCCGGTCATTGCGGAGAACTGCCCGGCGTGCTTTGCCATGCCCATGCAGCGCTGGCAAATGAAGCAAAAGCTGGCCCAGTTTGAGGCGGCCAACAACAAGATATTCGCCAATCTTCTCACCGCGATGCGCCCATTGCTCGTGGAATACCAAGAGAATGATTAGTGCCTTGTTTATGCTATTATTGGGCGCGTTGGAAAATGGGGTAAGGTTACCCTAGCCGGACTTCGACCAGAGCGGGCCAACAACTCAACCAAGGGAGGTTAATCATGAAACGCTATATCTATTCTGTGCTGTTGCTTACCCTGTTTGCACTTGCACCCAACGCATGGGCAGGGCCAAAGGAGGAGGTTGCTGCCACCACCGCGAAATGGGCGCAGGTTTTTACTGACGACAACCCCGACCCGATCCTCGCTCTCTATGACAAGGATGGCGTGCTGTGGGGGACGCTGTCTCCCAAACGGCGGGATGATCCTGAAGCAATTCGGGATTATTTTGTGAAAGCCTTCGCGGCTCTCCCGCAGCACAAAGTCAGTTTCGGAGACCAGTTAATCCGGGTATATGGCAACACCGCCATTAACACCGGCTATTACACGTTTTCTTACGTAAAAGACGGCGAGGCCAAGACTCTCCCCGCGCGCTACAGCTTTACCTACGTGAAGAAGGGAAAGAAATGGCTGATCGTGGATCATCATTCATCCGCGATGCCAGCACCGCCCAAGTAAAAAGGGATTGATTTCGCTTCACGAAGATAGGCGCTTACTTGCGCCGCGGCGCGGGATGCTCCAGCAGCTTCCCGGCCTTGCGCTCCATTGCGTCGCGGCGGGACAGGAGGCGCACTTGCTTACCAGTGACGAGCGGGTAGTGCTGGATTTCATCCAGCATCTCGGGCAGGTCCCAGCAATCGT